>JBKEDE010000060.1:0-5413 GCA_047975265.1 Flavobacteriales bacterium | reverse complement strand
GTAAGTTTTATTGGTCAGTTTCTTTTCTACATCCTCTGCATAAGCCGTTTTGCCGTCCTCTATTTTTTGGTCTTGGTACTTTCCCGTTTTGGCGTTATTAAGAATAATTCCTGCAAGGTTTTTCTTATTATCGTTGAACCACATTACCCAAACTCTAAATTCATTCTCCGTTAATACACTTTCTTAGTTTAATAAGATTATTTAATTTATCATTTGAAAATTGAGTAGTTAAATTAGTTCTTTCCTTTGTTTTAGTATTCAACAATCCATACCAATAGAAATCAATTTCATTACCGTCTACAGTAATTTTTCCAATCGCTTCCTCTTTAGAAATAATAGTTTCATCAATTTCATTCTCTTCTGCCATTGGTGGTGACATATCTTGAGAGACATACTTAACATAATATGTTCCTTTTTCTTTGTTTTTTTCTAACGAAACGTCTATAAAAATTGCCGGTGGTGCAAGAGCCAAAGTACCTGTTAATTTATCTCCGTTTAGAGAAATGTCAATTCCCGAATTACTAATTGAACAGTTTGTTTGCCATAGACCTACAATTTCATTAAGGTCGGATAAGGTTTGTTTATTGGAAATATCTTTTTTTGTATTAATTGCGTCCTCATAATTATTGATAGTTTGTTCTTTTATTAATTTCCAATTTTGGTTGCTACTATTTTTATAGTATTCAATCTTGTAAGGAAAGGAAATTGAATACTCATTATTAATTTCAAATTCAATATACTTCTTGGAAGTATAGGCACCTATTTTGTTAAACCTACTTTTGTTTTTCAAAATTTTTCGAAGTACACTTGCAGTCTTTTTTTGATCTGATGGACTAATAAATTTTTTGTCATTAAGTTCATCATATTCTATGTTTATATTATTACTTGCTAGAAAATTTTTAAAATATTTTTTATCTTTCTCCTCAATAGGATTATACTCTATCGTAAACTCTCCAATTTCGGGATTAATATAAGTACCATATGGGATGCTTTTTTCAATATCAAAGTAAAAATCGGAAACCTTGTTAAAGTTCAAAGAAATCGAATCTATCTCCTTTGTTTTATTTTGCGTTACAGCAATGCTGTTTTTAATCTCTTGACTAGTTCCTTCGCAACCTAGCAAAAAGAATAGTACTACTATTATTATTCCGTTTTTCTTCATTACCTATTAATTGGATTGCCTTGTTTCGTTTCGTCAAATTTTGTTTTCATAAACTGTTCTGGATCAACACGATTTTTTCCTTTATAAAAAACTCCATCAGTTGAAGCTTCAATGTGAACATGCCAATATTCAATCTTAATGCCTCGATTTCCATTTGGCTTAAGTCCTGCATTTCCTGTACATCCCGAAACCCCGATTTTCTGACCATGTTTTACTTTATCATTAACCACAACACTTACACTTTCTAAATGACAATACTTAATCCAAACATCTCGACCATTTTTATCTTTAGACTTAATTGTAACTGTATTTCCCAAAGAACTTGCAGCATACTGCTGTGATTTAAAAGTATTAACAACATCCACGACTACTCCACATAATAATGAATGTAAATTAAGAAATCTTCCATTACTTAAAATATCTGTTCCTGTATGATAATAACCTTTAGGATAAGTGTTGTTATATCTTTTTTCCCGATGAAACCTATTTTTGTTTACATTGTTACTTTGATTATTTAGTCTAGGGTTTTCCCATACATCAGCATATTCGAAACACTGAGAACTATCATCAGGACAAACTCCATTTGACTCATTGTTTCCCTCACAGCAAGTATAGCCAAACTCTTTTAGAAATCCTTTTTTAAGATGTAAATCACTTTTACCTGATATCTCTTTTTTTAAAAATTTTTCATAATTAGATTTACATTCTTCTTTAGTGCCCGTTGGCTGACCGTATGGAGCACCTGGTAAACTTGCCCAGCATAAACTCGAAGTCAATAGGGCTTTATCAAAATTATTATCTATTATCATTTGAATAATATCTCCATACGCATCATTGAACTTTGATCGTCCAGGTCTTGGTGTCCCATCATTCTTATAGAAAAATGAATTCGCTCGTTTTTTTAAATAGTTATGTTTAAAGATGACTAAACAAAGTTTGTCTTGAGATTCTTGATCAAAACTACGAATGTTATATTTTTTTATATAATCAATTTTTTCTGAATAGTGCCAATTTCTCTGTGCATCTTGGTAATACCCTTGAAAACCTTTATAAGTGTCCTGCACTATTTGATATGCCCCAGCAGCACTAGATGAGTAGCTTCCAGCTGTAATCACAATTTTAGGGTGGGTACTCATATCTCTGTTGTGTGGAGGTTTCGTGAAATCTCCATGACCAAATAATTTTGTGTAACCTGTTTCTCCCACAGTTCCTTCTTTCACTCTAAGCATTCTCATAAATGCCCTTATTTTTTCCTCACAATAACAACTCTCCCCAATCGTAAAATACGCTCCCTCTTTCTTCAAAAACGCTTCTTTGTGTTCATCTTCATCTCCGGTGCAAGAAACTTCTAACCACAACTTTTCAGACTCTTTTTTATATTTCGGAAATTCAAAAGAATGTCCTGAAATATAACTTGCTCCTTCTCTTAAGAGCGGTTTAATATCTTCTTTATAAACTTGGTATTCAGAGCCTAATGCTTCGTTACTGCGTTGCTCTATGGTTCCTGCAATCTGGTCTAAATCTCCACTCACACTAAATGAATTTTTCACTTGGTAACGATGTGTTCCGCCTTCTTTGCCTTTTGACAGTTTTTCTTTCCATTTTGCTAGTTCTTCATCGGATTTTGGGCGTAGTTGTATCGGGATTTTCACCAAATCGTCTTTAAAGGTTCCGCTAAACTCGTTTTTTTCTGTTCCTTGTGTTTCTCCTTGCGATGAAGTTTGATTCATCTGTTCTTCCGTGAGTTTCCAAAACAGGTAAAACTGCATCCGCAGAACCCCCGATAATACCGTACTTTAAATGATATAAGGTTATCCATCAAAATCTCCACAATCTTTTTCTCTAAATTTTTGGGGTTGAGGAGTAAAATATGCTTTCAAATCATTTCCGATATGATCAGTTGGAATTTTGCCATCTACACTTAGTTGAAATAATTCAGTACTATTAGTTTTAGTAAAAGTAAAAGTAATACTATCCTTCGTGATTACAACTAATTGATTATCTTTACATTGAATATTAGAAATTTTAAAAATATACTTATTTTCAATTTCACTAAATTTCTTATCATTATCGCAATAGTTGAAAAGTATTACTTCTTTATTTTTTTTATCAATATAAAGCGAAGGTGAATTGCACATACACGAAGATGCAAAATCAATCCTGTATTTTTTTAAAATATTTTGTTCTTTTTCGTTTATAACAGATAGTCCAACCAATTTTTTGTTATAAATACTGTCAAAACCTTGTTTACCAGAATTTTTAGGTTTATTTTGGGAAGTTGTAATACTTTTCTTGTTTCTTGAAAAAACAAAAAACTGTCCATCCCTGTAGATAATAACATACTCTTTATTTAAAATCAAGAGATTATCAAAAGGAAAAGTATCATTGGTTTTAATAAACCCTACCTCAACACTATTAAGGTTAAGATTTTCTTTAATACACTGAACATCTTCTTCTCTAGGAAACTCACTTTCTGAAAAATATGGTTTCACAATATCTTTTGAGTTTACAGAAATTATTTTATCCGTATAAATTTTCTTCGCCTCTTCGTCAGAAAAGTAACCAACGTTACTATCACAAGAAGTGAAACTTTTATAAAATGAAAAAGTTAAATCTTGCCCATTAACTTCAGTTGTTACTGTTTTTTGCTCTTCATTTATGTTTTTGTTTACTACTCTCTCTCCCTTACAAGAGAAAAAAGTTGCAATAAAAAAAAATAGAAGATATTTAATGTGTCGAATCATAAATGTTATTTTTAAATATTTCAGTTTCTTGTGCTCTTCTTTTTACCAAGCCTGGAGACACAACTCCGCCCGCCATTCTCCAGTTTTTAAATTCATTAGCTGCACCCTTATAATCTTTGGAATTTAGTTTTCTTAATAATGTTGAACCCGAGCCAACAGCAGCTTCAACATTAAAAGCAAGGCTTACTAGTGCATCAAATTCATATTGATACAAATCAACTGTAACCTTTGATTTCACTAAATTAGAAATCCTTTGTACATCTTTGAATAATAATGTATTTGCTTCTTCATCAGTTAATCCATTTTTAAAATTATCAGGCATTGTAATGCTTTCACAGCTACGCTTACCAGCAATAAGATGTCCATATCCAATGGTACAATAGCCATAGCCATCATTAAAATAGACATGCTTACCATTTCGTTTTATTTCTGTTTCATATCCTTTCAGAAAATCTAATCCATTTTGAGAGAAACTTAAAGTATTAGGATTAACTCTATTTCCTGTTTCTTGATTTTCTCCAAATGTATTTCTATAACCTTCTTGCAAAATTTCTAGTGAGTCAATTAGGTCTTTTCTCCTTTTATATATTCCTTCTTTTGTCAAAATATGATATTTCTCCATATCAAATCCTTCCTTTCCTGAATAATGCTCAAAATGAATCATATAAATGGTATGCCCGCTTATAACGGTAATACCGACAAGGTGCCCTGTTACTCCTAATTCTTGCCCTTGCAAAACTCTATCTCCTACCGCAACTTTTTTTGTTGTAGGATCTACTTCTCCGTAATTAATAATAAATTCTCTTCCATCATTTGTTTCATGATGAATTGCTATATAATCAGTCTGAGCATAAAAACCACCTGTTGCAATAACTTTCCCTGGAGCAATAGATACGACTGTAGTCTTGGGAGTGGTATAAAGATCACGACCAGCGTGTTTTCTCGTACGTTTAGAACGCCATGAATTGAATGTGGTCATATTATTTCCTTGATCTGCTCCCCAATAAAAGTTCGATCCCCATTTATTACCCGTATCATTTTCTGGTTTAATCAAGAGTGGAAAAATAATAGCTTTGGTTTTTCCTATCTGAAAATACGCACCTTCTTTATTCAAAAATTCTTCTTTGTGTTCTTTTTCTCCTTGTGCTTTTACATGGAGATACAAAAGCTCTTCCTGTTTTTTGTAGAGTTTAAAAGTTACGGTTTCTCCTGCAAGATATTTTTCTTTTGTCAGTGCGTTTTCTATATCTTCAATAAATGCGGTTTGTCCTTCTTCTATTTTGGGATTCCCGCGAAGTCCATTTTTTGAATTGTTTAGGATAATTCCTGCAACTCTCTTTTTCTCGTCTCCGCTACCATTCGGAATAGAAGTTTGTCCAGCAAAAGTGTAGGTGTATGTTCCGTCTTCTTTTCCTTTTGCCAGTTTTTCTTTCCATTGTTTTAAATCTTCATCAGATTTCGGACGAAGATGTATTGGGATTTTTACTAAACCGTCTTGTATTGTTCC
>JBKEDE010000026.1:0-31562 GCA_047975265.1 Flavobacteriales bacterium | reverse complement strand
TGGCACGCTTGTTATCGAAGTTAGGTTTTGAGGGGGAAGTACCTTATCCGGATGTTGATACGAAAGAGAAAGCCCAACGTTACATAGGAATAGATCCTGCCAAGATGAAGGAAGACAAGCAGAACTTTATGAATAAATGGCTTCCTAAGTGGGATGCAGAAGCGAAGAAACGTGAGGCGACTTACGGAACAGCTGAAGGGAAGAAATATGGAGTAGGAGCTGTTAGTACTTCCGATAAATAGTATATCTTTGTTACAAAGAGGTAATGAAGAAAGAAAAGATTTATCAAGAATCGTTTATAATTTTTACAGGCCTGCTTTTCGCAGGCCTCGTTATTGAATACGTAAATGATGGAAAGGGCGTACCGCAAATTCAATTTCCTTATAATGGTTTAGGGTTGTTTTTTCATATTCTTTTAGGCGTAATCTTAATTTTTATTTTTAAAAAATCAGCATTAACACAGTGGCTAACAAAGATTCCTGTTTCTATTGTTTCCATGATTGGATTTTTATTGGTTTGTACCATTTTAGGAATTGTTCCTCAAATTGAAACAGATAATGAGTGGATTCAAAAATTCCGATTAAATAATGTAACAACCAGTTGGTATTTTACTTTCATGGTTTTCTGGATGCTAACTTGTTTGCTGTTGGTTGGGTTAAAACGAATTCAAAATGGAATTTTTAAAAACGGAGGATTCATTTTAAATCATATAGGATTATACATTGCTTTGGTTGCAGGTATTTTTGGCTCTACCGATATACAAAGAGTTGTTTTAGAAGTAGAGGAAAATAAATTAAACTGGATTGTAAAAGATGAAGTAGCTCAAAAACCGGTAGAATTACCCTTTGCCATTTATTTGGATGAGTTTATTTTGGAAGAATACTTGCCTAAAATCTCCATTCACGACAACCATTCGGGAGAATTGATTACCAATCAGGGAAAAACGATTATAGAAGCTAAAGAAGGAACTATTTTTGAAGTAGAAGGAAATCCGATTGAGATTAAAAAATATCTTCCTTTTGCTATTAAATTTGGAGAAGATTTTAAACAAGTTTATCAATACGGAGCTTCACCGGCTGTTTTGTTGGAATCAAAAGGAAATCAGTTTTGGTTAGCAAGTGGAACATATAATTTTCCGGCTCAAAATTATCCGATAACGAAAGATAAAACACTTATTTTAACTTTTCCTGAACCAAAAAAGTATCAATCGAACATAAAAATAATAGATCAAAAAGGGAATGAAACAAAGGCTACGCTTTTAGTTAACGAAACTTTTCATTACGAAGGGTGGAAAATATATCAGTTAGGTTTTGATGATAAAAAAGGGCGTTGGTCAGAAAAAAGTAGTTTTGAATTAATTCGTGACCCTTGGTTACCGATGGTTTATATCGGTATTTTTATGATGATTGTAGGATCTGTTTATATGATTTGGATAGGAAAACGAAATAAAACATAAGTTTGTATTATTTTGGAAATGAATAATAAAAAATGAAGAAATGACTTGGATTGACTTTCCGTATTATGCTTTTGGAATTATCACTTGTTGGGTGATTGGAATGGTAATTCTCATCTATTCATACAAGAAAAAATCGCTTACAAAATTAGCTTTGGGAATGTTTATAATCGGAACACTCATTCAAGCTGTTTTTATATTAAATTTGTGGCAGACATTAGAACGACCTCCACTTAGAACGCTGGGAGAAACCCGTCTGTGGTATTCTTTTTTCACTCCTTTAATCGGTTATTTTGTCTATATCAAATGGCGTTATAAATGGTTGCTTTTGTATAGTTTTTCAGTAGGAATTTTATTTTTAATCATCAATTATGTATCTCCAGAAACGTATAATAAATCATTAATGCCGGCTTTGGTAAGCCCGTGGTTTGTTCCACACGTATTGGTTTATTTATTTGCTTATGCCATTCTTTCCGCTTCTTTTTTTGTAGCGTTAAAGGCTTTCTTTGATTTAAAAAAAAGGGATGATACAAAAAACACAGAAAATTTACATTTGGCAGATAATTTGGTTTACTTAGGAATTGGATTTTTAACGTTAGGCTTGCTTTTTGGAGCATTGTGGGCAAAAGAAGCCTGGGGGCATTATTGGGCATGGGATCCAAAAGAAATTTGGGCTTTTTTAACTTGGATGGGTTATTTATTGTATATTCATCAGCGGATTTATCAACCTAAAAAGACCAAACAAGCTTTGATTTTCTTAACTTTTGGATTTATTATCTTAATGATTTGTTGGTTTGGTGTCAATTATTTACCCGTAGCACAAACCAGTGTTCATACTTATACACAACAACCTTGAGAAGATGATAAAAGATTTTTTTGTTGCAATAAAGATGTACTCCAAAGCTTTGTTTTTAATAAAGAAACTCCATTTATGGAAGTGTTTTTTAATTCCGGCTTTTATCAGTCTGGTTTTAGGCATTTTGTTAAGTCTTTCGATTTATTGTTTATCAAACGATATCGGTTTTTCAATAGCTCGTTTTTATCCTTTTTCATTTGGAAAAGAAATTATAACATCAGCCGGCACTATTTTGGGAGGATTGATAATTTTAGGAATAGGAATCGTTTTATACAAGCATATTGTAATGGCTTTGTCAGCACCTTTCATGGCTCCTTTATCGGAAAAAGTGGAAGAACATTTAACGGGAGTTGATTGTAAAATGCCTTCTATGAAAGAATCATTGGTTAGAGGAATACGGATTAATATTCGAAATTTATTTTTTGAACTATGTATTGTAATTCCATGCACTATATTAGCATTTATTCCTGTGATTGGAATCGTTTTTACGCTAATTTCTTTTTTAACACAATCTTATTATGCCGGTTTCGGAAATATGGATTACACATTGGAACGACATCTAAAATATCAACATAGCATAAATTTTGTAAAGCAAAATCGCTTTACCGCAATAGGAAACGGCGTTTTATACACCTTAGTCCTTCTCATTCCTTTTGTAGGCATTATTTTTATACTTCCTATATCAACGGTTGCTGCAACCATTTCTACTTTAGAAAAATTAAATGTTGATCCTAAAAAACTGTATGTTTGACAGTTACAAGAAATTAGTGTTATTCAAAATTCCTCTCGATTCTTTTTCATAATTTAGCAAATCACTTCCAAAAAATGGTTAAAAAGAAAACATTTGAACAATTAAGCGAAGATGAATTTATCTTAATAAAAGGAGCAAAATTACATAATCTAAAAAATGTAGATATTGCTATTCCAAGAAATAAATTAGTGGTTATCACCGGTTTATCAGGTTCGGGTAAATCTTCTTTGGCTTTTGACACGCTGTATGCAGAGGGACAACGTCGTTATGTAGAAAGCCTGTCCTCGTATGCTCGTCAATTTTTAGGGCGGTTGGATAAACCTCAAGTGGATTATATTAAGGGAATTGCACCAGCCATAGCCATCGAACAAAAAGTAAACTCTACAAACCCGCGATCTACTGTAGGAACAACAACGGAAATTTACGATTATATGAAACTGTTGTTTGCCCGAATCGGGAAGACCATTTCTCCCTTGTCAGGAAAAGAAGTTCGTAAAGATGAAGTAACAGATGTGGTAAATTTTGTAAAAAAATTACCTTCAAAGAGTAAATGGTTAATCTTAGCTCCTATCGTACTAAAAAATAAAAATATAGATATTGTTTTAAAAATTTTAGCTCAGCAAGGATTTTCAAGAATAAAAGTTGGAAATGATATTTTAAAAATTAATGATGTCCAACAACGAGTATTTAAAGAAAAAGAGGCATTATATCTAGTAGTAGATCGTATTATTACAAAAGATGAGGAATCTTTTTATCATCGGGTAGCAGACTCGGTTCAAACGGCTTTTTATGAAGGTCATGGAAAATGTTTTCTTGAAGATTTGGATAAAAATCAAACCCATGAATTTTCTAATAAATTTGAATTAGACGGTATAGAATTTAATGAACCAACCGTTCATTTATTTAGTTTTAACAATCCGTACGGAGCGTGCCCAAATTGTGAAGGTTACGGCTCTGTGATTGGAATTGATGAAGATTTGGTCATTCCTAATAAAGCACTATCCATTTATGAAGATGCCGTAGTATGTTGGAAAGGAGAAAAAGTATCCAAATGGAAAAAAGATTTAATTAAGACTTCCATAGCGTTTGATTTCCCCATTCATAAACCGTATTACGAACTATCGGAAGAACAACGCCTTATTTTATGGAATGGAAATAAATATTTTAAAGGAATTCATGCCTTTTTTAAAAAATTAGAAGAAAAAACCTATAAAATACAAAACCGTGTCATGTTATCACGTTATCGGGGACGTACTTTATGCCCTGTTTGTAACGGAAAACGATTAAAAAAAGAAGCCGGTTATGTAAAAGTAGGAGGTACATCGATTCAAGAATTAATGAATCTTCCTTTGGTACATTTAAAAGTTTTTTTTGAAAAATTAGAACTGAGTGTTCATGAGGCAAAAATTGCAAAACGTATTTTAAAAGAAATACAAGACCGCATTTGTTTTTTATTGGATGTAGGATTGGGTTATTTGACATTGAACAGAGCTTCTAATACACTTTCGGGTGGTGAATCCCAACGGATTAATTTGGCAACTTCTTTAGGTAGTGCTTTGGTCGGATCGATGTATATTTTAGACGAGCCGAGTATCGGACTGCATTCAAAAGATACAGAACGATTGGTACGTGTATTGAAAAAATTACGTGATTTAGGAAACACGGTTATTGTTGTGGAACATGATGAAGAAATCATGAAAAAGGCTGATTATATTATTGATATGGGACCCGAAGCAGGTTCTTTGGGAGGAGAAGTTGTAGCAAAAGGAACATATAAACAAATTATCAAGAAAAATACATTAACAGCAGAATATTTATCAGGAAAGCAAAAAATTGAAATCCCTGAAAAACGTAGAAAAGTTAAAAATAAAATTAGAATAGAAGGTGCAAGAGAACATAACCTAAAGAATATTTCAATAGATTTACCCTTAAACAGTTTAACCGTTTTAACGGGTGTTTCAGGTTCTGGTAAAAGTACTTTGATGCGTAAAATTGTTTATCCTGCTTTGGCTAAAAAGATGGATATTAACGTTGGAAAACTGGGAGATTTTAATTCATTGAGTGGTGACTGGGAAATCATTAAGCAAATAGAATATATTGATCAAAATCCGATTGGAAAATCCTCGCGTTCTAATCCGGTTACTTACATCAAAGCGTATGATGAAATACGCTCATTGTTAATGAAGCAAAAATCATCTAAAATTAATCATTACAAAGCATCTCATTTTTCTTTTAACGTAGATGGGGGACGCTGTGAAACGTGTAAAGGAGAAGGTACGGTTACCATCGAAATGCAATTTATGGCAGATGTACACTTGGAATGTGATGCCTGTAAAGGAAAACGTTTTAAGAAAGAAATTTTAGATGTTCAGTTTGAAGGAAAAAATGTTGCTGATATTTTAGAGATGACCGTTGAGGATGCTATAGCTTTTTTTGAGAAATACAATCAAAGCAAAATTATCAATAAACTGCTACCTTTACAAGAAGTAGGATTAGGTTATGTTAATTTAGGGCAAGCCTCTAATACACTTTCGGGAGGTGAGGCACAACGCGTTAAATTAGCTTCTTTTTTAGGAAAAGGACAACGCCAATTGCATACGTTATTTATTTTTGATGAGCCTTCTACCGGATTGCATTCTCATGATGTTAAAAAACTTTTAAAATCCTTTAATGCTCTAATTGATAGAGGACACTCCATTTTTGTAATCGAACATAATATGGATATTATCAAATCAGCTGATTGGGTTATTGATTTAGGACCGGAAGGTGGTGAAAACGGCGGAAACATACTTGCTGAAGGAACACCGGAAAAAATTACCGAAAACCTTCAATCATTTACAGGAAAATACTTGGAAGAGAAGTTGTTTTAAACGGTTTAAGGATACAATAAATATTTTTTTCTAATTTTTTTAAATTGGTCTAAATCAGGTTGCCAAGTAGCACGTATTTGATCTTCATTCATTCCTTGATCAATTTGTTGTCTTAATTTTTTAGTTCCTGCTAATAAGTTAATAAAATTATTTTTAAGCCAAAAAGTATCCGATAATGGACGATTTTGTTCACGAGCTTCAATAAGCCATGAAAGGTTTAACCGATTTAATTTAGGATAATTTCGTAAGTCTGTTCCGTAATTGACTTCTCCTTGGTTTTTAGGCTGTTTGGCTCCTTGGTTAGGGTTAGGAATAAACTGAAAATCTCCTTTTAAATACGGAGCACCATATACTTGAAAAGGAAAATCAGTACCCCGACCAACACTGACAGTAGTTCCTTCAAAAAAGCATAAACTCGGGTATAACGAAATACTTTGTGCATTAGGAAGATTGGGTGAAGGTTGAATCGGTAATTCATAGGGCATTTGGTGAGTGTAATGGTCAATTTTAATTACGTGTAAATCTGCTACTAAACCTTTTTCAAGCCATTTCTCCCCATTGATCATTTTAGCATATTCTCCAATCGTCATTCCGTACACCACAGGCACCGGGTGCATTCCAATAAACGATTTGTATTCTTTTTCTAATATAGGACCATCAATATAGTGAGCATTAGGATTAGGGCGATCTAAAACAATTATCTTTTTATTTTGTTCGGCAGCAGCTTCCATAACGTAATGAAGTGTTGAAATATACGTGTAGAATCGAACACCAACATCTTGTATATCGAATAATAAAACATCTATATTTATAAGTTGGGAAGTCGTAGGTTTTCTGTTTTTTCCGTACAACGAAATAATAGGTAATCCGGTTTTAGGATCTTTTCCGTCTTTTACTTTTTCTCCGGCATCAGCTTCTCCTCTAAAGCCGTGTTCGGGTGAAAAAATAGTTGTAATTTGAATCCCTTTTGATAATAAAAAATCAACAAGATGTTGGTTTTTTATCTGCCCCGTTTGATTGGTTACAACACCCACACGTTTGTTTTTTAACAATGAAAGATATTCCGGTGTTTTCTCAACCGCTAATATTAACTGTTTGTCAGCGGGTATTTGGTTATCTATCGGATTGGGATTATCAATTATTAGATCGGCTATTGTTTTTTCCTGAACTCCACAACCTGTGAAAATAAAAGAAGTTAAAAACAGAAATAAATATGTATATTTGATTACTTTCAAATTCATTATTATTGAGTTTAGCTTTATTTATAAATAAAAGATTAATAGGCAGTAAAGGTAGTAAAAAAAAGATTTCTGCTACAATTATTTTTATTGCACAAGTGGCTGTTGCACTGGGAATTATTGTAACTTTATTAACCATTTCTATCGGTATCGGCTTTCGGAAAAGCATTAAAGAACGTCTTTCCGGATTCAATGGTCATGTACTGGTTACGACCTATGAAGCCAATTCTTCTTTTGAAAGTTCTGCTCTGCAAAATGTAGATTCTCTTACGACAACGTTAAATCAAATACACGATATCGATTGTTTTCAAAAAGTAGTCATAAAATCAGGAATCATAAAAACCGACAGTCTGTATGAAGGGGTTGTGATGAAAGGTGTAGGAAATGATTTTAACCGAAAAGCTTACCGAAATTATATCCGAAAAGGAAAAATTCCACAATTTGGACAACAAAATGATAGTATTTTACTATCTGAGCGTATTGCCAAAAACTTGCATTTGGATGTTGGGGATAAAATGTATATGTATTTTATTCGTGATGAAAAACCCGTCGTTCGTCAATTTTATATTGCAGGGCTTTACAATACCGGTATCAAAGAAATTGATCAAAATTATATTATAGGAGACATTGAACATGTACGAAGGCTGAATCGTTGGAAAAATAATGAAGTAGCTGCTTTGGAAATTTATGTAAAAGATATTAATCATTTGCAACAGGTTTCTGATGAAGTATTTGATAAAATCGGACCTCAATATTATGCTGAAAATGCTTTTCAATTAAATCCACAAATCATTAACTGGGTTGAGTTGTTTGATGTAAATATGTTTGTAATCATCGGGGTTATTTTTCTTGTAGTAGCTATTAATATTATCATGGCATTGCTTATTTTAATTATTGACCGAACACCTATGATTGGTACACTAAAAGCATTAGGAGCAACTAATTGGCAAATCAGAAAAGTATTTTTATACAATGCTGTTTTTATACTTTCTATGGGACTTTTAGCCGGTAACGGTATTGCCATTACTTTATTATTATTTCAAAAATACTTTGGGATTGTTTCTTTAGACCCCGATTTTTACTACGTGGAAAAAGTTCCGGTTTATTTAAACGGATTTTATATTTTGCTGATTAATATTGTTGCCATATTATTATGCACATTGGTTTTAATTATACCAACTTACATCATTTCTAAAATTCCACCTGTAAAAGCCATTAAATTTAGGTAATGATTATCCTGCTTTTAAACAATCTGATACAAATTCTAAAAAATAATACTTTTTATGAATCACTGTTTTAATTGTAGGATATTGTTCTTATCTTTGCTGACCTTTAAACAAAGTTCGAAATGAATATTACAAAAACGAATATTGATGATTTGAATGCTGTTGTAGCCATCACAATCTCAGAAAACGACTATCAGAAAAAAGTAGAAACAACATTAAAATCGTATAAAAAAAATGCCAACATTCCCGGTTTCCGTAAAGGACACATACCTATGGGAATGATAAAAAAACAATACGGAAAATCTGTCATGCTTGATGAAATAAACAGATTATTACAAGAATCCATTTCGAATTATATCCATGATGAAAAATTAAATATTTTGGGGCAACCTTTGCCTAAACCTCAAGACAACATCGATTGGAATAATAATAAATTTACTTTTGAATTTGAGTTAGGATTGGCTCCTGAATTTGATGTTAAATTAGACGGAAAAGGAATTACACAATATGAAATTACGGTTGATGATAAAGAAATTGACCGTTACATCAAAAATTTTCAAACACGTTACGGAAAAATGATTTCACAAGACAAGGTGAAAGAGACTTCAAATGTAAACGGTATTTTTGAAGAATTGGATAAAGATAATAAACCAAAAGAAGACGGAATTAAAAACCAATCAACTATTTCAATTTCTTCCATTAAAGGAAAAAAGAATAAAGAAAAATTAGTTGGGTCTAAAGTAGAAGATGAATTAGAGTTCACAACAAAAAAATTATTTGAAAACAATTCTGATTTAGCCTTAGCTTTGGGTAAAACCGTTTCTGAGGTAGAAAATGTAGATATTAAAATTCGTTTTATTGTAAAAGAAATTACTGAAATAGAACCCGCTGAAATAAATCAAGAATTATTTGATAAAGTTTACGGAGAAGGAATGGTTGATTCTGAACAAGCTTTCAGAGATAAAATTGCCGAAGAATCAGTCAAAATGTATCAAGGAGAAGTAGATCGCCAATTATTAAACGACATCATCGAAAATCTGATTGAAAAAACAAAATTTGACCTTCCATCTGATTTTTTAACACGTTGGTTAAAGGAAACCAATGAAAAAATAGAATCTGATGAACAAGCAAAAGAAGAATATAAAAAAGCTGAAAAAGCATTGCGATACCAGTTAGTTGAATCTAAAATTGCTGAAAAATATACGGTTAAAGTTGAAATGGATGATATCAAAACAGAGGCTTCTAATTTAATAAAAGCACAAATGGCTCAATTTGGTCAAGCCAACGCCTCTGATGAAGAAATAGAAGGAATTGTAAACCGTGTGCTACAAAATCAAGATGAATCGAAACGAATTGCGAATCAAGTATTTGGAAATAAAATGCTAACTATTTATAAAGAAAATATGAAGTTTAAAACCAAAAAAGTAAACTTTGAAGAATTTGTAAAGGAAGTTACTGAAAAACAAGTAAAGTAATAAGGGTTTTTAAGTAAAGAAAAAATCAAAAAGTATGAATTACGGAAAAGAATTTAAAAAATTTGCTATAAAAGATCAAGGAATCAACAGCATGTATTACGATAAAATAGTAAGTAGCATGACACCTTATATTTTGGAAGAGCGTCAAATGAATGTTACACAAATGGATGTGTTTTCACGTTTGATGAAAGACAATATCATATTTTTGGGAACAGGAATTGATGACCACGTTGCTAACATCGTTCAAGCTCAATTGTTGTTTTTAGCCAATGCCAATGCAGACCGTGATATCACCATGTATATTAACTCTCCGGGAGGAGGTGTGTATGCCGGTTTGGGGATTTATGATACCATGCAGTTTATCAATCCTGATGTTGCAACAGTTTGTACGGGTATTGCAGCTTCAATGGGAGCTGTTTTATTATGTGCAGGAGCTGATGGAAAACGTTCCGGATTGAAGCATTCGCGAGTGATGATACACCAACCGTTGGGTGGAGCCCAAGGACAGGCGTCGGATATTGAAATTACTGCTCGAGAAATATTAAAACTGAAAAAAGAATTGTACGATATTATTGCCACACATTCCAAGCAATCTTTTAAAAAGGTAGAACAAGATTCTGATCGTGATTATTGGATGACGTCAGAAGAAGCAAAAAAATACGGAATGATTGACGAAGTAATTGAAAAAAGAGGTTGATTTCTGGTTGGATTCATTTTTAAAAAGAAGAAAAAAGCTGAAAGTTAAATATCTTTCAGCTTTTTTCTTCTTATGATATTATGTAGCTTTTTGTTTCTTATTCACCCAGATATGTAATAGAAAAAGCACGCGTTTTAGCGAGATAGTAAGGTGCAGTACCACCATTCCTACACCCCTGACAAGGCTCTCCACCCAGTGTAAATTTTTCTCCTGCCAAGAAATGCATCACAACGCTGCCTCCTTTGTAAAGGTTACCTCCATGTTTATCATCGCTAAAATAATTAAATCCAAATCGACTGTTACCATATTTCATCATCCATGTAAAACTATTAGAAGGACCGGCACTTGACCAAACCAATCCGGATAAGGAAATTTGGTAAAAACCGTTTTTTGGAATGGTATATTCGTTATTAACCCAATGACCGTCGTTTAGCCTGGTATTAAAGGTCCATTTTGCATAACCGCCATTATCATTATGTCTTATATCTGTTGATCCTTCTCCTGCTGCCACTACGGTCGGTACAAATGTATTTCCGACAACAATCCTAAATTTCAGCCATGTATTAGTAGTCTTGTCAAAAAAATAATATCCGGTTTCATTAATGTTGATTGTTTTACCGCTAACCCCTGCTGTCGGACTTGCTGATGTGGCGTAAACAATAGCCCCGTTCTGATCAGAACCATATAAAGCGTCTTTGTCTGCCAACTGTGCTCCACTCAATCTTGGGGCGATGAGACCGTCCGGTTTTGTGAGGTCTGTGGGTTTTCCCGTTACATCCAAAGTAGCTTTCGGTGTTTCCGTACCAACTCCGACTTGTCCAAAAGCGAACAATCCTTGTGCAATGATTACAATGGTCAATAAACTCTTTTTCTTCATAAGTTAGTTTCTTAAGTTAGAGAAGAATACAAAGGAATGTTATTTCACACCTGTATTGTAGTATATCGTAGCGGAATATCATCGTTTTTTAGCGGTAAAACTTCATTATTTTTTTAGTATATTTGTTCTTTACAAAGTAGATTTTTATGCGAATAGGAAGTAAACTAAAATTCATTCGGGAAATTAAAGGTCTCTCCCAATCCGAAGTTGCGGAAAGGTTGTTTATCTCTCAACGGGCTTATTCCGATCTTGAAAATAATAAAACAAAATTAGACCTTGAACGTCTTGAGGCAGTAGCAAAAATTTTTAAAATAAAATCCATAGATTTGCTGAATTTTGATGAGCAGAAAGTATTTAATAATGTTTTTAACGATACTTCCAATGGATATTTTACGGATAAAATCGTAAACGGTAATTTTGAACACGAGAGGCAATCGTATTTAAAACAAATAAAAAATTTGGAAGACGAAGTATCTTTCCTAAGAGGATTGATTAAGAAAAATAATCCTTGATTGTCTACTCGATTTTTTGGAGAAAAGAATTTTTGTTTTAATAAAAGCCATTTCTATTATTTTTAAGTTGGTGGCAATTTTACCAAACCGAACGCTTAATCAAAATGACCATTTAATGAAAACGGATTTTGATTGTACAGTCGAATAAAATTTGGTAAATTTGTCGTGTGGATTTTAAGAAAATAACCTTGTATGTTGATACTTCTGTTATCGGAGGTTACTTTGATGTAGAGTTTGCTAAAGAAACGCAAGAATTGTTTGACAATCTTGAAAATTCGAGATATGACATAATGTATTCTTCTGTAACCGAAGATGAGTTATTAAATGCACCAAAACTTGTTCAAGACTTATTGAAAACCGTTCCTGATAATCTAAAAAAAAGAGTGGAACTGACAGAAGAAGCTGTAAAACTTGCTGACACCTATATCGCTGAAAATGTTGTGGGAAAAACAAGTCGAGAAGATTGCTTCCACATAGCTTTGGCAACAATAAACAAAGCGGACGTTTTAGTAAGTTGGAACTTTAAACATGTTGTAAACATTTTAAGAATAAGAGGTTACAATGCTGTAAATCTAAAATTAGGATATTCACCAAAAGATATTGTAAATTATGAATAATAAAGAGAAAAAGACAATCGAAGACTTTAAAGCAGTTGAGTTTATGCGAGAAGTTTGGGACAAAATTTCTGCCGACATTAAGGACATGGACTTTGAACAGATAAAAAAGTACTTTGAAATGCGAAGACTTGAAATGGCAAAATAAAAAAACTGCCACCAACATGGTATTTATGAAGGGTGGAAAGTCAAAACTTGGCTTTTCGGTTTCGATTTTCAGCCCTTCATAAATACCCCGACGTTTTAAAAGTATATTTGGTACGAAATATGTTATAAAAGTAAAAAATAAAGTAATTATGGACATGACTTATATGATTTTAACCGGTGTCATTTTTTTGATCAGTACATTGGTAAGCGGTCAGTTAAAATCAAAATTTAAAAAATACTCCCAAGTTCACTTAAGAAATGGAATGTCGGGTAAAGAGATTGCCGAAAAAATGTTGGCAGATAACGGCATTACGGATGTGCAGGTAATTTCAGTAGGAGGACAATTAACCGACCATTATAATCCGGTAAACAAAACAGTCAATTTAAGTGAAGTGGTTTATCAGGAGCGTAATGCAGCCGCTGCAGCAGTAGCCGCACACGAATGTGGGCATGCTGTTCAACATGCAAAAGGATATGCTTGGTTAAATTTTCGGTCTAAAATGGTACCGGCAGTTCAGTTTAGTGCCAAATTTGTTAATATTGCCTTAATGGCAGGTCTTGCCTTAATGGCCATGAGCGGAAATGCTTTGGTTTTAAAAATAGCCATTGCTTTATTTGCTGTTACAGTATTGTTTTCTGTGGTTACACTTCCGGTGGAGTTTGATGCCAGTAGAAGAGCCTTAGCTTGGATGCAGGCAAAAAATGTAGTAACTCAAGAAGAGTATGCCGGTTCAAAAGATTCTTTAAAATGGGCTGCCATGACTTATGTGGTTGCTGCTTTGGGAACTATTGCCCAATTGTTGTATTTTATATCGATGCTAAACCGAAGAGATTAGAAGATAAATATAGTTTTAGTTTAAACTCAGTTTTTTGGCTGAGTTTTTTATTAAATTAGAGAAATTTTTAAGAATAAATGAAAAATATTGCAGTAATTGGTGCCGGAACTATGGGGAACGGTATTGCTCATACTTTTGCACAAAACGGATTTAAAGTTAATTTAATTGATGTTTCAGAACCATCTCTTGAAAAAGGATTGGCAACCATTTCTAAAAATTTAGACCGAATGATTGCCAAAGAAAAAATAACTTTAAAAGATAAAGAAGATACCTTAAAAAATATAAAACTCTATACCAAATTGGCAGAAGGCGTTTCAGAAGCCCACTTGGTAGTAGAAGCGGCAACTGAAAACACAGAGCTTAAATTTAAAATCTTTAAAGAATTAGACTCATTGTGCCATTCAAATACTATTTTGGCTACCAATACTTCTTCTATATCTATCACACAAATAGCGGCCGTAACCAATCGTCCTGAAAAAGTAATTGGGATGCACTTTATGAATCCGGTACCTATGATGAAGTTGGTGGAAATCATCAGAGGATATTCTACCTCGGATGAGGTAACTCAAGCCGTTATGGAACTCTCAAAAAAGCTAAATAAGATTCCGGTTGAAGTGAACGATTATCCGGGTTTTGTGGCTAACCGTATTTTAATGCCTATGATCAATGAATCGATTGAAACTTTGTACAACGGAGTAGCAGGTGTTCAAGAAATTGATACGGTGATGAAATTAGGAATGGCTCATCCTATGGGGTCGTTACAACTGGCTGATTTTATAGGGTTAGATGTTTGCCTGTCTATTTTGCATGTGATGTATGACGGATTTAAAAATCCTAAATACGCTCCTTGCCCTTTGTTGGTTAATATGGTAACGGCAGGTAAACTGGGTGTGAAGTCAGGAGAAGGTTTTTATGATTACTCTGAAAGCAAAAAAGCCGAAAAAACAGCCAAGCAATTTATTTAAATAAAAAAAACTTAAAAATATAAGGTTTGGGTTTAGTTATTGTAAAAAAATGGAGATGAAGAAGTATTGTTTCAAAATGTAGCAACACCCTATACATTATATAAAAAAGCTAATAATGATACCTTAATTTTACGGAAATCCATCAATCAATATGATTCCATAGAGTATAAATTTTTAATTAATGTGAATAATGTTTAAGTAAATATGATGGACACTTATAAACATAAAGGTTTACGACAAAAGTTAGTAAAGGAATTACATCAATTGGGAATTGAAGATAAAAAAGTGCTGAAAGCGATTAATAATGTGCCTCGACATTTGTTTTTAAATTCGGCTTTTGAGAATTTTGCTTATCAAAATAAAGCTTTTCCTATTGGAGAAGGGCAAACAATTTCTCACCCGTACACCGTAGCATTTCAATCACAACTTCTTGATGTTCAGAAAGGAGAGAAAGTGCTGGAAATAGGAACGGGTTCTGGATTTCAAACAGCTGTTTTGTTAGAAATGGGAGCAGAAGTTTATTCGATAGAGCGTCATAAAAAACTACATGATACGGCTAAAGTTTTATTAAAAAAGCTAGGATACCAGCCTCGTTATATTACGTTTGGAGATGGTTACAAAGGTTTGCCTACTTTTGCTCCATTTGATAAAATTATAGTAACTGCAGGAGCTCCTTTTGTTCCTAAAGATTTAATATTTCAATTAAGAGTAGGAGGTGGATTGCTAATTCCGGTTGGAGAAAAAGAACAAATGATGACTTTATTTTTAAAAACAGGAGAAAAATCACTCGAAAAAATGGAATTTGGAGATTTTAAATTTGTTCCGATGTTAAAAAATAAAAATAAATGATTTAGCAAAGCATTAGAACATATTTCCGATGTCTTGTGAGAGCTACGTAAAACAACGGAAGCAATAAAGGTTATTTTTTTGGAATATTTTTAATTACCTCTAATAAATAACTCCAAAATTTTTGAACAGAAGCAATACTTACTCGTTCATCA
Organism: Flavobacteriales bacterium; assembly: GCA_047975265.1. Lineage (GTDB taxonomy): Bacteria > Bacteroidota > Bacteroidia > Flavobacteriales > UJ101 > UJ101. The sequence goes on along the minus strand of JBKEDE010000026.1, from coordinate 16,044 downwards.
GGGGAGTGAGCACCTAAAATAGTTGGCCCGAATGAAATCATCTGTGTGTCAGGTAAATGTTTTTTTAATAAGCCACACTCTAATCCGGCATGGCAGGCAATCACTTTAGGCTCGGCTTTAAACAAATTAATATACGTTTTTTTAGCTATTTGTAAAATAGGAGCATCCATTTCAGGTTGCCAACCCGGATAAGAACCTGAGTGAGTTACTTTATAGCCTAATAAATGAAAGGGGGCAGCTACTGTTTCGGCTACATCCCATTTTGAGTGTTCAACAGAAGATCGTTGTAAAGAGTGCATTTCGACCAAGCCGTTTTCTAAAGTAATTTTTGCTAAATTGGAAGAAGTTTCGACCAAACCTTCTATATCGGCACTCATTTTAAAAACTCCATTAAAGCATGAATAAATCGCGTACAATAATGCTTTTTGATTCTCTTTTTTCATTACTTTTTCAGGTATAGAAGTCTCTTTTAATCCAAAAGAAAGGTTGGGAGCTTTGGCTTTGCATTCTGCTTGAATTTCAGAAGTGATTTTTTTAAAAGTTTGTTTTAAAGCATCTATTTGATTATTGGAAACAACGAATAAAGCAAAAGATTCACGAGGAATAGCATTTCGTAAACCACCTCCTTTAATTTGTGCTATTTCTATTCCGTGTTCTTTTGACAGTTTGTATAATACACGGTTCATCAATTTATTGGCATTTCCTAAGCCTAGGTGAATTTCCATTCCTGAGTGTCCTCCTTGAAGACCTTTTAAAGCCAGTTCAAAGGTTGAGGAATTAGGCTGTGGAGTTGTTTGCTCATATGTTCCGTTAGCAGTTGTATCAACACCTCCTGCACATCCGACATCTATTTCATCATCTTCTTCTGTATCAAGATTCAGTAAAATTTCTCCGGATAAGTGAGTAGAATCCAAATGTTGGGCTCCGGTCATACCGGTTTCTTCATCAATGGTAAATAAACATTCAAGGGCAGGATGGGGAATCTCTGTAGAGGATAAAAGTGTCATCATCATGGCTACTCCTATGCCGTTATCAGCACCTAATGTAGTTCCGTTGGCTTTTACCCAACCTCCTTCAATGATCATTTTAATTCCTTCTGTGGCAAAATCAAAATTTACATCTGTGTTTTTTTGATGCACCATGTCTAAATGCGATTGTAAAATAATGGTTTTACAACCTTCCATTTCAGATGTAGCGACTTTTTTTATAATAACGTTTCCTACATTGTCAACATAGGTTTCAAGATTTAATTCCTTACCAAAATTTTTCATAAATTCAACGACTTGTTCTTCTTTTTTAGAAGCACGAGGAACTGCATTCAAATCTGCAAAATAATTCCAAACTTTTTGAGGTTCTAAGTTTCGTATGCTCATGATGCGTTTTTAATATTTATAAAGATGTTGATTAGATACTTTTTCAAAAGTAATGATAATTTCTAATTTGTTATTGAACGACGGATGGCTTTTGTAAACAATGGTATGAAGTTTATAAAATCAAATGATAAAATTTAAAAATCAGGAAGCAATTTTGTAAATGCAGAAACAAGAATATTTAAAATAGGATGCAACTAAGGCATCCTATTTTTATGGGTATATATGCTATGTGTTATCATTTTATTTAACTACTCGGATTCCGGTAGCTATAAATCGGATTTCTTTTTGTGGTTGGGTAATAGCATTAATTTCAGTTTGGGATTTTTTGGCATCTTCTGCGTAGTGTTTGGCATCTTCTACAGAAATTGTTTTATTTTCGGCATTGCCTTCCAGCACGATGTTTTTACCTTTTATGGCTGTAGGTACAAAGAAAGCGTAATCTTTCATTTTAACAAAAAAACGTTCATTGTTATCTGTTTCTAATGTTAGCCAGCATCCTTTTTTTCTGCAAACGTTCACCACTTTTCCTTTTATGGAAATATTTTCAACCTTATCTTTTCTTTTTAATTCTTCCGCTAATTTTTTGGTAGAAATTGCTTCTTTATCAGTTTTTGCAGAAATATTTGTGCCATAAGTATCTCCTACTAAGGCGTCTCCTTGGGGTGGGGAAAATTTCTTTTTTGCTTCTTGGGCGAATGCTGTCAGTGATAAACTGATGACTGCTAAAAATAATATCTTTTTCATTTCTTTTAATTTTTTTATAAAGGTACTGATTTTTTTAGAATTAGTCTAAATTTGCGGTAAAAATGGTGCATTCGATTAAATTCCGGAAAGCGAGATGGAAATATCCTGCTTTCCGGAATTATTTTTTCAATGTTGTTACGGTAAATTATTCAGGTAATCTTGATCAATAATGATACCTCCTGTTGGAGGCATTTCCACTCCGGAACTCCATAAATGCCATTGTCCTGCTCCATCAGTATCTTTGGTGCCTCCATTAAAAACCCATAGAAACTTTTTAGTGGGTTTTGTATTAGGAAATAATACATTCTCTGTCTCTGCAAAACCAATTGTGCCAATATATGGATGTTTAACAATATTGTTGAAAACAAGCGTAATAGAAAAACAAACAAAAGAGGGAAAAAGTGGTTTTTTAACCACGATATTTACAATCAAAGATTTGTCAACGAACGTGCTTTTGCCTGGTTGGACAGTTTTAGGACGCTTCTAATACAATTCAATTATTTAGATTCTTGCTGGTTAAGTTGGCATTATTCAGCCTTTGCTCTTATCTTACTAAAAGTTTAAATGAGTTCAGTCTTAAAAATAAGATCGTTAATATAAATAATATCTACTCCTTTACCGATGGATGCTACCAGACACCGTGCAGAGCAAACGTTTTCCGATATATTAATAAAGTAGATAAAGATAGGATTCTTACGCTGAGTAATCATTTTAAGGAGAGGTTGTTTTCGGTGTTAATTTTTTATAGAATAACGAAAAAAGAGAAAACGAAAAAAATATTTTTATGAAGTATTTTTGGATAAGTCAAAAAAATACTTCATATTTGAGAATTAACTCAAAAAAAATAATACTGTATGAGGACAAAGTGTACAAAAATTTTAACAACATTTTTGTTATTTGCAGCGGGTATTTTTTATGCTCAAGTGCAAGTGTCAGGAGTTGTTAAAGATGATGCCGGAGAGCCACTTCCAGGTGTTTATGTAGAAAGTGCAAGTGGAGAGAGTGTAGAGACAGATGTAGATGGTAAATACACGATTGAAGCAAAGCAGGGAGAACAATTAACCTTTAGTTTTATCGGAATGGATGATATTGTTAAAACAGTATCAGGAAGTTCGATGAATATAACTATGGGTATAGAAGAAGGAAATGTAATTGGTGATGTAGTTGTAACAGGAATGGGGATTAAACGTCAATCTCGGTCTTTGGGATGGGCAGCTACTAAAGTAACAGGAGAAGAGTTAACAGAGGTAGCAACCTCTAATCCGTTAGAAACCTTGTCGGGTAAAGTACCAGGAGTAGATATTTCTTCTCCGGCACAACCAGGAGCTTCTACAAAAGTGATTGTAAGAGGGCTAAGCTCAATAACAGGATCAAATTCACCATTATATGTTGTAGATGGTTCACCAATTCAAAATAATTCTGCAAGTATAATAGGGTCGACAAGCTCTTTTGATGCAGGAACAGGGGTTAATGACATTGATCCTAACAATATTGAAAGTATAAATTTCTTAAAAGGAGCAGCCGCAACAGCACTTTATGGCTCTAGAGGATCTAACGGAGTTATTTTAATCACAACAAAGAAAGGTAAAAACCGTTTACGAGTAGATGTTTCTTCTTCTGTTGATTTTTCAGAAGTTGCTCGTGTTCCCCATTTCCAAACACAATTTGGTCAAGGATGGTCAGGTCTGGCTTATTCAAATGTTACAGGCGAAGGGTTAATGGTAGCTTCAAATGAAAATGGTTCATGGGGACCGGCATTTGACGGGGTGATACGACCTTGGGGACGTATTATTAATAATCAACAGCAAATTAAACCGTATGTGGGATTAGAAGACAATATGCGTAATTTCTATGATACAGGAAGCACATTTACAAATTCGATTACTATTTCAGGTGGTAATGATGAGTCGGATGTTGCATTGACTTATTCAACAGTTAATTCAGATGGTGTTATACCCACGTCACAAGATGCTTTTAGAAAAAGCAATGTAGGTATTAATGCGGGGTTGAAATACGATAAATTTAGAATAAGAGGTAGTGGTAATTATACACATAAAAATCAAAATGCTGTTCCCACAGGACAAGGAGATGATGCAGGATTTGGTAAATCTTTAACACAAGAACTTATCCAAATACCTAATGATATTAGTATAGTAGATATGGAAGATCAAAATAATATTTTTAATACTCCAAGCAACTTCTTTACACCTTATGCAGCAAATCCGTATGTTACATTAGCAAGTAATAATGTAAGAATACAAAAAGACCGTTTTTACGGGAATATTAACTTAGGATATGATATTACAAAAAAATTAAGTGCAAATTTTCAAACAGGTATAGATATCGATAATGAATATGTAAAAAGATGGGGAGCTATAATTAATTATGAACCTGGATCGCCTCAAGCGAATGCTCAAGCGAATGGTGTTGTGGGAGCCGTACAAGAAGCAAAATATACCCGAAGAGAATATGATACATATTTTAATTTGAATTATCTGACAGATCTTACAAATGATTTAACATTGGGTGCTTATGGAGGGTTCGCCTATAATGAAAGAAATGGAAATTCATTAAGTGTTAAAGTAACAAATTTAGACTTGGAGGATTTTTATGAAATCAGTAATTCTGCACAAACACCAACCTTAGACCAAAACGATTATAAAAGAAGAGTAATAGGTGTTTTTGGGCAGACAGAATTAGGGTATAAAAATCGATATTTTTTGACACTAACAGCTCGAAATGACTGGTCTTCTACGTTACCGACAGAAAATAATTCTTACTTCTATCCATCAGCTTCATTGTCTGCGGTAGTAATAGATAATGGAAATTCTTTCTTAAAATTAAGAGGAGCATGGGCTCGTGTAGGTAACGATACCAATATGTATTTGGTGAACTCCACAGCAGGTCAATCTACAAACGATGCTTATTTCGGATCTATTGAATATCCATTAGGAGGAGTTAATGGTTATGAAACATATGGTATAATAGAAAATGAAGAATTAGAACCGGAAATTACTGATGAAATTGAATTTGGTTTTGAAGGTAGAATTTTAAAAGGACGTTTAGGATTAGATGTAGCACTTTATAATAGAGTTACCAATGGTTTAATTGTGAATGTTCCTGTAGCAGGATCAACAGGATATTCTACAATTACCGGAAACTTTGTAGATTTAAGAAACAGAGGTATAGAATTGATGTTAACAGCAAAACCGATTAAATCTGAAAATTTTAAATGGGATTTAACGTATACATTTACAAAAAATGATAGTGAAGTATTAGATGTAATGGGAGATACTTCTAAGATAAATCTTTATGATGCTTACGGTACCAATTTTTATGCAGAAAAAGGGAAACCTTTAGGTGTGTTTTATACACCCGGACCTCTCACAGTGGATGGAAAGTATGTTGTAAATCCAAACACCGGATACTATGTTAAAGATGGTTCAGAGCAATATGCAGGTTCATCACAAAGAGATTTTATAATGGGATTAAGAAACGTATTTTCGTATAAAAATTTTAGATTATCTATGAGTTTTGATTGGAAACAAGGAGGTGAGATGTATTCTTATACAAAACGCCTAAGTTATTTTGTAGGAAACGGAATTGAGACAACTTATAACGATCGCAATCCTTTTATTATACCAAATTCAGTTGTAGATAATGGGAATGGAACGTATTCTGAAAATACAACTCCTGTTAGTTTTGAGGATGTAACAGCATTTTATAATACTTCTCAAAATGCAGCAATTGAAAATCAACATGTTATAGATAAAACATTTATTAGAATGCGAGATTTATCATTTGGATATAAACTACCTAATCATTTATTAGAGGGAACAGGAGTACGTGATATCATATTCTCAGTATATGGAAAGAATTTATTCCTTTGGACTCCGGATGGAAACCCTTACGTAGATCCGGAAACAACGAGTTATGGTAGCGGTCTTCGGAGTGAATTTGGAGAATTTGCTACAAATCCATCACAACGTACTTATGGATTTAATATAAAGCTGTCATTCTAACTTAAAAATAACAAAGAGATGAATAAAAAAATATTAACACTGATTTTCACAGGAGTATTAGTTTTTAGCTCATGTGATAGTGTATTGGATATAAATAGAGACCCCGATTTATTAAGGCCGGATCAGATTCCTTTAAATTCGCAAATGCCTGCCGGAATAACTGGAGTAGCAGGATCTGCAGGATCTTACTTTGCTTTAATTGGTGGTTTTTGGAGTCAATTTTGGACTCAAAGTGCCGTAGCAAATCAATATAAATCAATTGATGATTATACAATTAATGCAGGTGCAAGTATTATAAATAGAAATTGGTCTTCTATGTATGATGCTTTAACAGACATACGATCAGTAAAAGCAAAAGCAGAAATAGACGGAAATTGGAATTATTACCTGATGGCTACCGTAATGGAAGTATATGCCTCTCAAATATTAGTAGATTTTTATGGATCTATTCCATATACACAAGCAAATAATAGTTCTATTTTAACACCGGCATTTGAATCTGCAGATGTTGTTTATGATTTAATGGAAGCTGATTTGAGTAATGCTTTATCAAAAGACTTATCTACTTCAAATACAGATATAATACCAGGTAATGATGATTTTCTTTTTGGTGGAGACATGACTAAATGGACACAATTTGCTAATACTTTATTGTTAAAAGTTTATTTAAGACAATCTGAAATAAGAGGAAGTGTAGCAGAAGCAGGAGCCAAAGCCTTGTTAACTAAAAATAATTTCTTAATGGAAGATGCTGCCATTACACAATTTGAAGATAAAGAAAGTAGAAGTAATCCTTTATATGAATCCGATAGAAGAAAATTAAACGTGAAGACTAATTTGAGAGCAAGTACTACATTGGGATCATTTTTAAATCAAAATTCAGATCCAAGATTAGGAAAGTTCTATGATGGAACAACATTTCAAGACCAAGGAGATTTTGATAAAGGATCATCAAGTGCTTCTATAGTCATTTTAAATCCTACAGATGCATTTTATTTTATTTCTGAAGCAGAAAGCTATTTTTTACAAGCAGAAGCTGACTTACGTTATAACGGAGGTGCTAATGCACAAGCTTTGTATGAAAAAGGTGTGAAAGCGGCTTTTACACAATGGGGATTAGATGGAACAAGTTTGTTGGCGGGAGCTTATGCTTATCCTGCAGGGACTATAGCAGAAAACTTAGAGGCAATTATTACTCAAAAATGGATTTCTTTTTTTCCGGGGAATGGATATGAAGCTTTTATTGAACATAATAGAACCAATTATCCGGTAGAAACTACCACCGCTCAGTCTGATCCTGCTTATATACCGGGGCAATTTGCTTATTCAATTGAAGGACAAACAGGGAAGGTTTTTCCAAGAAGGCTGGAATATCCTATAGATGAAAGTCAACGTAATCCAAATACACCTGCTGTAATTCCTATTACGGAAAAAGTATGGTATGATGTTAACTAAAAAAGATAAAAAGATGAAAAAATTATTAATATTAATAAGTTCGGTATTATTAATTTACTCTTGTGCAAATGATGATACTTCAGATGTATCTCGTGTAACAAGTTTTCCAATTGTAACAGTATTGGGTAATGCAACTGAACTGATTGAACAAGGAACGACATTTACAGATCCTGGAGCAACGGCAACTGAAAACGGAAAAGATATTCCTGTACAGGCTTCTAATTCATCGGGTGTATATTGGTCAGTAGCAGGAGTTGATACAAATTCTCCTGATAAATATACAGTAACATATTCAGCAACAAATTCTGATGGATTTGATGGTACGGCATCAAGAGATGTTTGGGTAGCTAGTACAGGTGATTTAGTATCAAGTATTGAAGGACTTTATTTATCTTCAATTGAAAGAGTAGGAAGTGATACTCAATCTAATTTAAAATATGTTATTATTAAAAGTTTAGGAGGTAACCAATATGAATTATCTCATGCTTTAGGAGGTTATTATGATATTGGGCGGGCCTATGGTACAGGATATGCTTGTAGAGGAGCTGTTATCACAGCTAATGATATTGCTACAAATGATTTTTCAATAACTCAATCTCAATTTCCAATTTGGGGATATACTACTAATATTACAAATTTTACTGTAAATGCAGCGAGTAAAACTATTACATTTTCTGGAATAGTAAGTTTTGGAGGTGTTTTTAATGTAACTTTAAATCAAGTGCAATTATAATTTAAAAATTTAGAATAAAATGAAATACGTAAAAAATATATTAGCAAGTTTGGTAATAACAGTATTCGTTATTTCTTGTGATAAAGGAGGTGATCCTGATCCGGGAGGAACAGCTGTAGAACAAATGGCAGGTGATTGGTATGTTAAATATTTAGTTAATGGAGTGGATGTTGGTAATGGATATAATTTACTTTCTACATACAATACTTCTGCAAATGTAAGTACCGAAATGTGGGTTGATAATCATAACCTATCTCTTAGTCCATTAAAAGTTAAAGCCAACTCCAATATAGGTAATTTAACATTTAGTGGAACTGATTTGGAAAATATTGCAGGAATAAATTTAACCACAACCATTCATGAAGGGAAGGTTTTAAAGAATGTCGCAACTACTTCTGGAGGAAACACCTCAGATAGTATTTATTTTCAATTTGAATCTATAACAAATCCAGGGGTTATATATGTCGTTGGAGGATATAAACGTACGGGATTTGCAGAAGATGAACATTAAAAAAAACTAAGTTTTAAAAAAAATCCTGCTTCAAAATGAAACAGGATTTTTTTAATATCTCAAGATAGATTACACGAATAATATTTAACCTACGTGCTCTAAACCAATTTATCTTATCTTTGCATAAACACATTAATTATTGCAAAAAACAAGACTAAATGAAACTCTATAAGATAATGATTCCCTGTATTTTTTCACTTCTTTTTTTAAGTTGTGAAATCGTTCAGGAAGTTCGATTCAATCCTGATGGAAGTGGTAATTTTACGCTTGGAATAAATGTTTTTGACTTATCAAGCCTGAGTAAAAATTCAGGAGGTAAAATGCCTATGAATAAACAGTTAGACACGTTATTTGTAATGTCTGATTTTATTGAGCGTAAAAAAGACAGTATTTCAAAGCTAAGCACAGAAGAGCAGGAAAAAATTAAGCAATTAAAAGATTTTAGCTTTCGGATTAAATTGGATACAATACTACGAAAAGGCAAATTAGACATTTTATATAATTTTTCAGATATCAAGGAACTAAAAAAGTTTGGAGACAAATTAAAAAGCCAGAATATAAACAGCCTAAATTCAACAATTGATATTTTAAAAGATACTGAGAAAAAGAAAAAATTTGGGTTTTTTGATGTTAGCAAACGCGATTTTAAGTTTAACAAGAGAAAATTTTCCTCAAAGATAAATTCAGAAACTTTAAAAAAAGTAAAACACAATACATTGAAAAATAATCCCATGATGAAAATGTTTCAGTTTAAAACCCGTTATATTTTTCCTTACAAAATAAAAAAAATAGACAATGAAAATGCTAAAATTTTATCAGACTCAAAAAGCGTGGAACTTTCAACAAGTTTGTATGATATAATAAATGATCCTGAAAGTTCTAATCTTACGATTAAATTTAAAAGATAATAATTTTCAATAAGTTATCAAATTAAAAGATAGTAGAAATAAAAAGTTCAGAGAATTATAATATTGAAAATTTGTAACCATGTTTTTAGTTTTTCGTTATATATTGGCAAAAAATGTTATGGCTATGGCTTTATGGCCTTTCATTATTCTTCGTAGTAAAGACTTGAATAAAAATCAACGTTTATTAAATCATGAGAGAATTCATCTGAGGCAACAGCTTGAATTGTTGCTTATTTTCTTTTATTTGTGGTATGGTATTGAATTTTTAGTCCACTTTGTTCGGTATGGAAATTATTATAATGCATACAGAAAAATTTCTTTTGAACAAGAAGCCTACACACACGAACATAATTTGAATTACCTAAAAAAAAGACCTTTATGGAGTTTTCTGAACTATATGTAAAGTGGAATAAAAAAGTAGATGTTCCGTTTCAAGAAATTGTCTTACCTGTTTTTTTAGAAAAAAAAGTGCAGGTTTTTGTCAAACGGGAAGATCTGAACCATCATTATATTTCAGGAAATAAATTAAGAAAATTAAAATACAATATTTTAAGAGCTGCTGAGTTAAACCACCATACGTTGTTAACTTTTGGTGGGGCTTTTTCAAATCATATTTTGGCAACGGCATCAGCAGGTTACGAAAGTGGTTTTCAAACCATAGGCATTATCAGAGGAGATGAATTGGAAGCTAAGTTGGAAGACGTTTTAAAAGAAAATAAAACACTAAAAACAGCCTCTCATTTCGGTATGCGTTTTCATTTTGTATCAAGAAATACTTACCGGAAAAAAGAGGAAGAATCTTTCATGGAAAATTTAAAGCAAAAATTCGGAGATTTTTATTTAATTCCTGAAGGAGGAACCAATCATTTAGCTATAAAAGGAACTTCTGAAATCCTATCGGAAACACCCCAAGTTTATGATTTTAATTATATTACGTGTGCTATGGGAACAGGCGGGACTATTTCCGGATTGATTAATGCTTCTAAAAAATATCAAACCATTTTAGGGTTTCCTGCATTAAAAGAAACCGATTTTTTAAAAAAAGTAATCCGTCAATATACAACAAAGCAAAATTTTGAATTGATTACAGACTACCATTTTGGTGGCTTTGCAAAATATAATGAAGAATTAATCCGTTTTATAAATAAAATAAAAAAATTGACACAATTGCCTTTAGACCCAATTTATACAGGAAAAATGTTTTATGGTTTGGTAGATTTGATAAAAAACGATTATTTTGAAAAAAATTCCCAAATTTTAGTTATTCATACAGGTGGATTACAAGGAATTAAAGGGTTTAATGAAAAGTTAAAACGAAAAAATCAAATTTTAATTAATACATAAAGAAATTCATTACTTCTTTTTGATTAAACAGATAACCAATGAAAAAACAATGGATATTTTTTATATTAATAGGAACACTATTACACGCACAATCTCCGGCAGAACTGTACGTAAAACGCTTTGCTAAAACAGCAATAGATGAAATGGAAAAATACAGTATCCCTGCCAGCATAACGTTGGCACAAGGCATGTTGGAATCCAGCTATGGGGGAAGCGATTTAACCAACCGTTCCAATAACCATTTTGGTATCAAATGCCATTCTTCATGGACGGGTGAACGCGTTTATCATGATGATGATGCAAGAGGAGAATGTTTTCGAAAATACTCATCTCCGTGGTTTTCTTTTAGAGATCATTCAAAATTTTTACAAAAAAAACGGTATCAACATTTATATACATACGATTCGAAAGATTATAAATCTTGGGCAAAAGGATTAAAAAAAGCAGGTTATGCTACCAATCCTAAATATCCGGAATTATTGATTTCCAAAATAGAAAAATACCAATTATGGCGTTATGATTATATGACGTCTCAAACGGTTGATAAAGAATTATCCGGAGCTTTGGCTGTGGCATTCAGCGGTCAAAAAATAGATTCACCGGCTATTGCAGCAAATCCTTCACCAGCTGTAACACAGCCTTCTAATAGTACACACCAAATTTATAAACATCGTACAGGAAAATTACCTTATATAATTGCACAACAAGGAGATACTTGGGATAATATTGCTGCTGAATTTGACATTAAAATTAAAAAAATAGTAGCATACAACGATGTTGCTCTTGATCGTTCGGTAACTCCGGGTCAATATGTTTTTTTGAAAAAGAAAAAATCACGGGCAAAAGAAAAATACCACACTGTACGACAGGAAGAAGATATGTATCAAATTGCCCAAAAATATGGTGTTCGTTTGGGGAAATTATATGAAAAAAATTTGATGCGAATTGGCGAACAACCTAAAGCGGGTGATGTAATCTCCTTAAAAAGGAAGAAAAGAATAAAAAAGTAAACACATTCAGTAAAAATACAATTACAATGATTTATAAACGAAGCAGTACATTATTTAAAGAAGCACAACAATATATACCGGGAGGTGTTAATTCACCGGTTCGAGCATTTAAAGGTGTTGGAGGAACTCCTGTTTTCTTTAAAAAAGCTAAAGGAGCTTATTTATATGATGAAGATGGTAAAAAATACATTGATTATATCAATTCTTGGGGACCGATGATTTTAGGGCATTCTGTAGATTTTATCAACGATGCCTTAAAAGAACAAATTGAAAGAGGAACTTCATTTGGAGCTCCAACTGCTTTAGAAACACAAATTGCAAAACTTATTGTGGAAATGGTTCCTAATATTGATAAAGTGCGTATGGTCAATTCCGGAACAGAAGCCTGTATGAGTGCTGTTCGTTTAGCACGTGGATTTACTAAACGAGAAAAAATCATCAAATTTGAAGGATGTTATCACGGACATTCGGATGCTTTTTTAATTAAAGCAGGTAGCGGTGCTGCCACATTTGGGTCGCCCAACAGTCCGGGAGTAACGCAGGGAACAGCAAAAGACACGTTGTTAGCACGTTATAATGATTTGACTCAGGTAGAAGAATTAATACATCAGAATAAAAACGAAGTGGCAGCTATTATTTTAGAGCCGATAGCAGGAAATATGGGAACAATCCGTCCTTCAGATACTTTTTTAAAAGGACTGCGTAATTTATGCAATGAAAATAATATAGTATTGATTTTTGATGAAGTCATGACCGGATTTCGTTTGGCAAAAGGAGGAGCACAAGAAGCATTAGGAATCGATGCCGATATTGTAACTTTTGGAAAAGTAATAGGTGGAGGACTTCCGGTTGGAGCTTTTGCTGCACGCAATGAAATTATGGATTGCCTGGCTCCGTTAGGAAATGTATATCAAGCAGGAACTTTATCAGGAAATCCGATTGCCATGACAGCCGGGTTGATGCAATTAAACCAATTAAACCAAAATCCACAAATTTTTAATGAAATTAACCAATCAACAGCTTATTTGCATCAAGGGTTTGATGAAGTTTTACAGAAAAACCAAATCGATTATACGATTAACCGTTACGGCTCTATGATGACTATTTTCTTTAGCTCAAAAAAAATTACAGATTTTGAAACAGCACAAACGGCTAATAACGAATATTTTAAAAAGTTTTTCCATGGGATGTTGGAGAAAGATATTTATTTACCACCTTCATCATTTGAGACATGGTTTATCAGTCATGCTTTATTGCAAAAAGACTTAGATTATACCATAGAAATGGTAGATAAGGTAGCTAAAACACTATAAATGGTATAATATTTGTCTTTAAACTAACCAAAATAATAAGCCGTTAAAGTATTTTAAATTTAGGATGAATTATTTATAATCAAAACTATAAATTTGTATGAAACTTTAAATGTAGAAAATTTATGAAAAAGCCACTAACAGCACTACTGGGACTATTGTGTATTGTTTTGTATGCACAAGAAGCAGGTACAAATAATAAAATATCAACCGCTTTAAATTTGGTGATTTGCAACAATGATACACAAGAATTATTGACACGCCAATACACTCATGATTCGTGTCCGACCGGAGTAAAACCCATAATGCTAATTGAAAATATAGGTGTTGCAGAAATAGATTCCCGTTATATAAAACCAGACTATATTTTAGATAATGCCCGAATTGAATCAGGCAAAAAGTATTTGATGGATATGTTGCCTGTGGAATACCATTGCCCAAATGGAATGACGATTTATACGCACAAACTGTTTAATTTTTTAAGCTCTGAATTATCTTCAGAAAATTATTGCCGTGTTGCCCAAAGATTACGATCAGAACAATCTTTCAAAAATTTAGTATTTAAAAGTCCTCCTGTGGTCCAAGAATATACGGAATTAAATCGTATTAGTAATGCTCTTTCTGAGGTGATGAACAACTATCCGGGCTATATAGGAATTGATGTTTCTCATCATCAGCAAGAAATTAATTGGGGAGCGGTAAGTTCTATTCAATACCCAAGACCCATTAAATTTGTAATTATGAAAGCAACGGAAGGAGGAACTTTTAGAGACAAGCGTTTTGAAGAGAATTGGAAAAAAGCCCGAGAATATGATTTAACAAGAGGTGCTTATCATTTTTACCGACCGGATGCCGACCCTTATGAACAAGCAAAAAATTATATTACTCAAGTAGGTCATCTTAACCATAAAGACATGATTCCGGTAATAGATTTGGAGAAACCGTGCAGTAAATGTTCTGATTTGATGGGACCTCATTTTGATTATATGAAAAATTTGAAAATATTTGTTCAACAAATTAAAAATCATTACGGTACAAAAGTATTGTTCTACTCAGGCAACAATTATTATTATGATTATATAAAAGGCTATTTTCCAGATGATTATTTTTGGTTGGCACGTTATTCTTCAAATCAAAAGCCTCATGATTTAGGTTTTGAAACCGTAGGCTGGCAATTTACTGATCGTATGAAACTACAAGGGATAGGCACATCAGTCGATACCAATTATTTTTTAGCTTCTCAATTTGAAAATTTAAGAGTAGGTACAAGTAAAAAACAGCATAGAAAAGCTCAACAAAATGTTCTGTTACACGATGAAATCATTGAAATAGAACATGCCCCAACAATACATCAGACGCAACCCTGAAAAATGTAATTGAAAAGAGTATTTCTTTTTTCCTAAAGATAAGGTATATTTTTTTATTCATTGTATAATACATTAAATTAATTTTGGTCTTTGAAAAACGCTTCCATATCTGTTTTAAACCGCTCCTTGTCAAAGTCTTTTACTTTCTTTGGTAAAGCCTCCAAATTGGATAATGAGTTTAAAATTTCTGTCGCTAACAGTTTTTTGTTTTCGACATCTGTGTTCTTTACAAAAACATCAAAATTCAACTTTATATCGTATGAAAAAGCCCCTTTAAACTCTTTTATACTGTTATCTAACAATTTAATTTTTTCAATTTCTTTATACTTAGGTTTTCGGATTTTAAACCATTCTTGATAACCCTCCCTCGGCTTTACACAAATACAACCTATAAAAATATTTTGTACGTCCTGTCCATAATCACGTTTACTCAAATAATCCTTTAGTGTGTCAGATAAAAAAATTATTACAGAGCTTTTTTCTTGTGCTTCTACATCTATTTCTTGTGTTATTCCAAAATTCATTTTATCTAAATATTTCTACAAAAATACAAAAAATCTATGGTCATCCTGCCGGTTAAAGAGTTTGAAAAACTTTTAGAAGAGTTGGAAGAATTGGAGGGCATCCATCTGTACGACGAAGCCAAAAAAGACGATGATGGAGAGCATATCTTGTTTTCTGATTACCTGAAAAAAAGAAAAGGAAAACAACATGCCTAAATATACCGTTACCTTATCCAAAAAGCATAAAAGAATTTGGATAAACTCTCTGACCATATTGCAGAACCGATTACCGGATTAGAAGATAACCCGAGACCAAAGGCTACAAAAAACTGAAAGGTAGAGAGGGTTACCGAATTAGGACAGGAAACTACCGCATTATCTACGAGATTTTTAACAATATACTTTTGGTAGATGTTATTAATCTTGGACATAGAAAGGATATTTATTGAAAAAGCCCCAGTTAAGTAGTCATGGTCGGAAGATTTTTCTTCCGACTTTTTTGTTATAAAAGCGCGAGGAAAAATTGTTATAAACACATGAATATCAGTCGTTTAATTTGTTTTTGTGATTAATTTTTTGTATATTTTCAACTGATAATCAAACAATTATGTCAGTTTTTAAAGACCACAAAATATCTCTCAAACATGTTTTAGAGTTTATCCCTGAAGCACTTTTAAGCCATCTCTCTGCAACCACCAAAGTAGATTACTACAGCAAAGTTTTACACGGAAGAAAAATGTTCTACTTGCTTTTGTATTGCATTT
>JBKEDE010000007.1:0-5719 GCA_047975265.1 Flavobacteriales bacterium | reverse complement strand
TGGCGACAGGGATTGTATGTGCTGATCACTGGAAGGCTTACAATGAATTTGTTTCTGAAGAAATGCTTATTCAATCCAAAGCCGAAACCTTTACGGTTGAAGGTTACAACAGCTTGTTCAGGCATTTTCTTGCCAGATTGAGAAGAAAAACAAAAAGCTATACAAAAGCGAAATATATGCTGGTTCATTCAGTAAAATTATTGATGATGAAAAGAAATAATCAATTAGCTATACTTTTTTAACAATGCCTTAAATCTTTTTATTATGAAAAAAAAGGTTCAATTTAGTCCATTGAAAATGGATAAGAAAACCATTGCTAAGTTAGATTCTGAGCAATTGGAAAAAATCAAAGGAGGGGTATCACAGGATAATACTGTGATCTCTCCAGGAACTTCAGGAGCTTGTACAAGAAATTCTTGTAGAACAGGAACATCTTGCTCTGGTTCGTCAATTGGTGAGGCTGATTTATAATATGACCACAAGTTTTTGTCAATTGGCTCCGCCGAACCACTTCGTTAGGTTTCTTTTAAAATAATTTCGTAGTTTTGAATAAGATTGTTCATCTATTTAATAATTTGATAATCAATTAAATATACGATTTATTAATCAATTGGACAATCTTTTTTTATCCTTAATTCCTAAATGCACAACAGGTAGTATATTGTTTTTTATAAAATAGAATTTGTTACTTAAATTAAAACCTAAGATTTTTTGTTTTATTCAGAAAAATCAACTAACTTTGAGAAGTTCAAACCCAAACAAAACCCTGCAATAATGAGAAATACGACTTACTTCAAATCTCCCGATAACGCGAAAGGCATTAAAGAAAACCATGTTGCGGGAATCAACAGACTGGTAAAACTCACTGGGGTGATCAATGGAAAAATCATCAAACACTACCAACATTTCAAACTCAAGCAAAGTGCAAAAACCCACCACGAATTTGAACTGAGCATTCCCTACGACGCCCTTTCCGAGAGTCAAAACCACCAGTTGGAAGAGGCCAACCAATTTTTGGGAAACCGTCTGACGGTCAAAATAACGTACAAAGACGTGGAAGAGAGTCCCGAAAACATATTTGTCGGGGTCGTTACCCAAGTGGGTTTTAGCCAGGACGCCCATTCGTTTGGGAATGTAGTGTTGAAAGGCTACAGTCCGACGATATTGTTGGACGGAGCACCGCATACGCAGAGTTTCGGAGGCAACCAGTCGGTACATATGGGCATCATTGCGGAAAGTATCATCAAGCAAGGGATTAATGAGGGTAAAAACGAGTACGATATAAGCATCCGTGCCAAAGCATCATCCGAAATTATGTACAGTACGCAATACAACGAAACACATTACAATTACCTGTGCAGAATGGCGGAAGCCTACGGCGAACAATTTTATTACGACGGGGAAGTCTTGCACTTCGGAGAAATGCCTGCTCCGAAACCGCCTTTGGAACTAACCTACGGAAGCAATATTACGGATGTAAATGTAGAATTAAAAGCCGTTCACACCAAGCCGAGTTTTTACGGTTACAATTCCAGTGACCATGCCAAACTCACTTCCGGAGAAACACCGATTAAACACCGAAGCAATTTGGCCGCTATTTCCTATAAAAATAACGAGCAAATTTTTAAAACGCCATCGCTACAAGTTGCTCCCATCAAAGCGGTAACCGATAAAGACGTGGTCAACTCTCAAACCGGTACATCGGGAAGCCAAGCGGTAGAAGTATTTACGGTTTCGGGGAGTACTTCGCTTCCGTTTTTGCATCCGGGTTGTGTTGCAGACATTAAAATGCGAAAAGAAGACTCCGGTGAAACGACTTACTTTACCCGGCTGATGATGACGGAAGTAACCCATGAAATTGACGCCTTGGGGCATTACAAAGGACGTTTTGAAGCCATTGCCAGTGATACCGGTTATATGCCGAAACCCAAATTTACCGTTCCGATAGCCGAACCACAGTTAGCCACAGTCATCAGCAATAACGATCCCAAAAGACAGGGAAGGGTAACGGTACGGTTCGATTGGCAATTGCACGACACGACGAACTTTATCCGAATGATGGCTCCCGATGCAGGAGGTTCGGACCAAGTGACCCAAAACCGAGGGTATGTCGCCATTCCCGAAGTCGGAGACCAAGTCATGGTCGGTTTTGTCCACAACCATCCCGACAGACCCTTCGTAATGGGAGGAATGTTTCACGGGAAAGTAGGACTTGGAGGAGGAGAAAACAACCGAGTAAAATCCATTATGACCCGAAGCGGACATAAAGTGGTTTTCACGGAAGATGAAAGTATTATCATCACGGATAAATCCGGAAATGAAATCCATTTGGACACCACGGGAAGCAACATCAACATCACCGCTCCTGAAACGATGACGTTTAATTGTAAAAACATGAACATTAATGTAGGACAAAACATGACCACCAGCGTAGGGATGAACAAATCGGACACTATCGGCATGAATAATACCGAAAGCGTGGGTGCCATGAAAAGCACCTCCGTTGCGGGTGATGCCAGCATGTTTATCACAGGAAAACTTACGGAAATGATTGAAGGAGATGTGCATAGTGAGACAACGAAAGGAAAAACCATTGTAAATGGTGAGAGCGGAATGGAAACAGTGAGTAATGGAGCTATTACTAAACATGCACAAAACGATATTAATAATAAGAGTGGTGAAAAAGGAAAATCTCATTAAAAAATATACAAATGAGCCGAATAAGAATTGTTAAGGGTAAGATTACAGAAATAGTAGGTGGAGATTTAACTTATTTTTCTGAAAGCAGTATTTCTGAATATGCAGCTGAAGTTTATTCGGAAAATAGTAAGACAGTCATTAAGCATAGTGATAATCCTGAGAAGCCACCTGCAGGAAAGATAAAAGCGAAATGCTTAGTAAAATTCAGACCTCATGATAAATATGATGGAGAGTATGGATTTGACTGGTTGCGAGAAGGTGATTCTGGGCAAAAAGGAGACAATTGGTTTGGCGGTATCATGGGAAAATATTATGAAGCTGACAATGTTACTGTTTTTAAAAACACCAATTCATGGAATAATAATTTCCGAAAGGACATGAAAATGTACGACCGAAAATTGAAGAGCTACAAAAGTTTTTCATTGACGTGGAAAAAAGTTGGCAAATCAGCATATCTATATCCAACCCCAACATTAACCTTATTAAAAGGAAAAACAGCAATATTTAATTTAAAAATTGAAATCCAAGAGAAGCCGCAGAAGTTAACTTTTGAGTTTAAAGACAAAGGAGCAGAAAAATATTTAACTTTAAGCATCAAAGAAATAGGAGATATTAGAAAAGGAAAATATGATAAATTCAATTACTTTAAAATTACCTGCAAAGAAAGTTTTAGCAAAGAGCAAATACTATATGTAAAAGCTGATGGAGAGATTTGTGGAGCTATCCACATACATCCTAATAGTACGAGTTCTCAGAAAAGCATTAATGTTGTTATTATTAAAGTAAGAACGAATATTAATACCATAAATAGAAAGGGGGTTCCCATATCGGGTGGATTGGACTTTTTTAAAAAATGCTTGAATCAAGCTCTAGTTATACCGAATTTGAAAGTGGAAAAAAGTGATTTAGACTGTACAGGCAACCTTTTGTACAATACATTCCGAAACAAATTTTGTACTCAAGGCTCTCTACGTAGTGGAGGAAATGGCTATAGTGTTACTAATAGTACGGGGTTACGAGAATATTTAGAAAAGGAATGTAAAAGTCAATTTGGTAGTAAGTATAATGGGCATATCAAATTATTCTTTATAGGAGAGGAAGCAAGTTGGAACGGTTTTTCTTTTTTCAATTCTGATTTTGGAGTTTATTTTAAAGGTCATAACAGAGGAACTGTTGCTCATGAAACTTTTCATGCCCTTAATCTTCCGCATACGTTTGATGGTATTAATGGAAAATATACTTATCGGGCAGGACAAACCAATAACATAATGGATTATTCACACCAAAGCAGGTTTGGAAGTATTGATCGTAAGGTGGTATATCTTTGGCAATGGAACATCCTCAATCCAAAAATTAAAAGATGAAAAATATTACACTTATCTTATCGCTTATCTTAATGTTTTCCTGTAACGGACAAGAGAAAAATGGAAATAAAACTATTAGAACACCTCACTTAGAAAATAATAATAAAATGAGAGAAAAATTTGATTTTGAAATTTATAAAAAAACGGAATACGGATTGAACCCTTATATTTTAAAAAATGGTAATACAATCAATAGTATGTCATTCTTAGAAAACAAAAATGGTTTTCAGTATGAAGAGTTGCCAAAACCTTCATTTGAAACCGTTTATAAAGAATTTAATAAAGATGGAGAAATCACAAAAGAAGAGCATTATATAGGAGAAAAGTTAAAAGTGGGGGTTTCTGTATATTATGATGAGATGGGCAACGTTAGAGAAGTAAATGAAAACGAAAAATTTGGAAAAATAAAACCAATTGATGCTTTAAAATTTTTAGAGAAAAAAGGATTAATTAATTTAAAAACCGGAGAAGGTAGAAAAACAAAAGATGGATGGCCGAGTTTTGAGTTAAGTTACGAAAAAGTAGAAGGTAGAAATCAATTTATTATCATTATAAAAGAAGGAAAACCAAACACCGGACCATGGGATGATATTGGTGAACCTCCTGCTTTTCTTCCCATGACCTATCTTATGGATGGAGAAACAGGAGAAGTTGAAGAAATCGAATAAAAGAATAAGAGGAAGGTTGATAATTTAACTCCCTTTTTTGATTATAAAATATTTTAGCATATCACTGCTCCTGAAACGATGACACTCAATTGCAAGAATATGAATATTAATGTCACGGAGAATATGAATACTTCTGTAGGACAAAATCAGAACAATACTGTAGGAATGAATATTTCCGAAAGTGCAGGAATGAACAAAACTTCTACCGTTGGTTTACTCAATATGCTTTCCGTAGGAACCGACTTTATCACCAATGTTACCGGAAAAATGGTGGAATTTATCACAGGAAATAAAGAGTCGCACACAGAGAAAGATAGAACGAGAGTTGCAAATGGAAAAATATCCGTTCAAAGCAATGATGTATATGAACAACATTCCAAAAAGAACGTGAAAAATAACTCTGGAGAAAAATCTAAAAATCACTAAATTTAAAAGCGATGAGTAAAGAATCTTACATAGGCGGTGATTATATTGAAACTACAGGTGGTTCAACAAAAATTTATGCAGCAGAGGATATTGAAAACTCTTCTGCAATGCATTTTGCGCAGACTGGCGATGCGGATGGGGTGGTTTATGGTGTGAATGAAGATGCTCCGAAAATTAATAACGAGGAAAAAGATTTCCCAACAGGCCATTGGAGTTATGACTATGAAGGGGAGCAAACAATTCCAGGTGATTCGAATCATCTTTTCAGAACAACACTTGAAAAAACTGTTTATTTTCAACTCAATGTGAATACCACTGTACCAACAGGAACCATTATTCAATTCCAACTTTATGACTACGATACAGGCTTGTTTATGGATTTTATAAATCCAGATGACAAAGAGTTTGGAGGAAAAGAAGTTTTTCGCTCAGGAACTGTGAGAGAAATTGATGGTAAAAAAAGAATCACTATAGAATTATATTTAGAAAATTCTTGGAAAAAAGAAATAGCTGAAGATAAGGGTCCAGCAAGGGATGGTTGTTTGGATTTTTACTGGAAAT
>JBKEDE010000058.1:0-19553 GCA_047975265.1 Flavobacteriales bacterium | reverse complement strand
TACACAAAATACGCAATTCGCATTTTGTATAATATTATAAAGCAAACGCCATTGACTTTGGAGTTCTCCCAATACGAATTTTGGCAAGGTTCGCATCGGAATAAAAGTGTGATTTGGATAAAATTTCCAAAGGATTTTCAATTGCTCGGAGAGCTGAAAAAACACACAAAACCCATCTGAAGCCAAAGCCAAAAATGGTGCTAAATTGCTTTTAACGTATCAATAAAGTAACAAAAATAACTCTAAATTTGAAAATGTTTAGGACAGCTCTGATATTAAATAAAAAAACTGCATCTAAAAAAGATACAGTTCTCTTCGTTGCTTAAAACACGACTTTTTAATTTACTTTATGCCATGTTTGCGTTCTTCCTATTAAAGAAAATCCAATGTATCCTCTTACATCTAATTTATCTGTACCATTGGTTTTAATTATACATTTATACACTTTTCCTACTTCAGGGTCTATAATCGTTCCTCCTTCATACTCATCATCATCCAACTCCATGTCACGAATGACTTCAAGCCCGATTATAGGTTTGTCTTTCCGATCGTCTTTACACGGTATGCAAATATCAGCAGGAGCGTCAAACAGTACTTTTACTATTTTCCCGAAATACTTATCTCCTTTCTTGTAAATCTCGACAATAGATTTCGCTTTACCCGTCTTATCATCCATCGTTTTCCATTTTCCAACGATGCTTTGTGCATTAATGTAACCCACTGAAAAAAGCATTAACAATGCTCCTATTATAATTTTTCTCATAACTTTGATATATTTATTTTGGTCAATTTAATAAAAATAAACGAATTTCAAAAGATTTAATTCAAAAATCAGACCATTATTATATTTTTTTGTTTAATTCACTGATTTTTTTATTGATTTTATATTCTTTAATAGCTATTTTTTCTCTGTTATATACTTCAAAATCATGCTCATGATTCTGCAATAAATAATCATACGGTCCTTTAGATGCTATTAACTTTACAAATATCGGGGCGGTTTCTAAAATTAGAAATAAAAGCACAATAAATAGACTTGCAGTAGAAACAGCAGTTTCCTTTTTACTTAAAGAATTTAAGGCATGTAATTGTGCGGCAACACCGTTATAACCTTTTAAAACCGCTGCATCTTGTTGATAAATAGAATCCTTTTTGCTCTGCAGATTATCTAATTTTTGCTGAATATTTTGCAACGAACTTTTACTTTCCTCCTGATACTGCTCTCTCTCCTGCTTTGCCAAATTCATTTGTTTCTCTTTTTCTTTAGCTAAAGGTCCGTAACCGGCTTTACCACTGGTTCGATCTCCTTTCGTTCCTAAGCGTTCCAAATCAAATTCCTCCTGACGTTTTAAATAAATACTGTCTTTTTCTTTTAAACTTTGATTGATTTGGTTATGTGTTCTCAAAAGATCATAATTGTTCGATTGAAAAGTAGAATCAATTTCAGCTTTTAATATTTGCTGGTTTTCTTGATTGATTTCAACCAATTCTTTATTAATTTCCTTTTGAAAAATACGCAATTCAAGCGGTTTAGAAATAACTACCGCCAAAATGGAAGCCAAAACAATACGAGGAACAGCCATTATAAATTGTTTCCCAAAAGAATGTGTTTTTCTCATAGACGAAACAATAAACCGGTCGAGATTAAAAATCATCAATCCCCAAATAATCCCAAAACCTACAGCTGCCCAAAAGTGGTCAAAAACGCTAAAAAGAGCATAGCCCCCTGAAAGCGTAGCCAACAATCCCGTAAAAAATAAAGTTCCGCCTATTCCTACATATTTATTAATTTCAGAAGGTGTTCTTTTTAAAATAGAGAACGAACTCCCCGAACAATAAAGGAAGAATTTCGTTATAAAAGTGTATTCTGAATTTTTTCGCATATTTTTTAATATCGGTTAATAAGACGTTTTTTAATACAATTTGTAACAAATTTTTCGTAAATATAAAACAAAAAACCTGTAAAATTGCTCCTTATAAAATACACAAGAAAACAAGACAAAAAGTCGTAAAAACATAATGAAAATCTATAAAAATAGTCAAAATGACTGCTTTTTTTGTTTGGTTATAATTTTGAATCTGAATATATAAACAGAAAAATTAATAAAAATATGAATCTAAATAATTTCACATTAAAATCGCAAGAGGTCATCCAACAAGCACAGCAAATTGCTTTTTCAATGGAAAACCAAGCAATTGATACAGGTCATATTTTAAAAGCTATTTTTGAAAAAGACCAAAATGTTACGCCTTTTCTATTAAAAAAGTTAGGTGTAAATGTAGAATTGACCAAAAATATATTAGAAAAAACCCTGAACAGCTATTCAAAGGTTCAAGGAGGACAACAACATTTATCACAAAATGCAGGAAAAGTAATCAACATTGCACAAGATCAGGCAAAAAAAATGCAGGATGAGTTTGTTTCTGTAGAACACTTGTTATTAGGCTTGTTGAATTCAGGTGACTCGATCTCACAATTATTAAAAGATCAAGGCGTAACTCAAAAAGCTTTGTTGGAAAGTATTAAAGAATTGAGAAAAGGTGAGCGTGTTACTTCAGCTTCAGCTGAAGAAACGTATAACTCGTTATCTAAATATGCAAAAAACCTGAACAAATTAGCTGAAACGGGAAAATTAGATCCTGTAATCGGCCGAGATGAGGAAATCCGTCGTGTATTGCAAATTTTATCACGAAGAACCAAAAATAATCCTATTTTAATTGGTGAGCCCGGAGTAGGAAAAACAGCTATAGCAGAAGGTTTGGCACATCGAATTATTAAAGGAGACGTTCCTGAAAATTTGAAAGATAAATTATTGTATTCCTTAGATATGGGAGCTTTAATTGCCGGAGCAAAATACAAAGGCGAATTTGAAGAACGTTTAAAATCGGTTGTAAAAGAAGTAACCAATTCTAACGGTAAAATTATTTTATTTATTGATGAAATCCACACATTGGTAGGAGCCGGTGGTGGAGAAGGAGCTATGGATGCTGCTAACATACTAAAACCCGCTTTAGCAAGAGGGGACTTACGCGCTATCGGAGCAACTACTTTGAACGAATACCAAAAATATTTTGAGAAAGATAAAGCACTGGAAAGACGTTTTCAAAAAGTATTGGTTGATGAACCGGATACAGAATCGGCCATTTCTATTTTACGAGGAATTAAAGAAAAATACGAAACACATCATAAAGTTCGTATAAAAGATGAAGCCATTATTGCTTCCGTAGAATTGTCCCAACGGTATATTGCCGATCGTTTTCTGCCGGACAAAGCGATTGATTTGATTGATGAAGCCTCCTCAAAATTACGCATGGAGATTAATTCCAAACCAGAAGAATTGGATGTATTGGATCGTAAAATTATGCAGTTAGAAATTGAAATTGAGGCGATTAAAAGAGAAAATGATGATGCTAAATTAACATTGCTTAAACAAGATTTGGCACAATTAAATGAAGAACGAAACAACATTAATGCTAAATGGAAAAGTGAAAAAGAGGTGGTAGAAACCCTTCAAGCAACCAAAGAAGAAATTGAACATTTAAAATTTGAAGCAGAACAAGCAGAACGTGCAGGAGATTATGGAAAAGTAGCAGAAATCCGTTATGGAAAAATGAAGGAAGCTGAAGAAAAAATGAAAGAATATGAAACAAAATTAGCTGAAAATACAGATACAAATCGTTTGATTAAAGAAGAAGTAACCCGCGAAGATATCGCAGAAGTTGTGGCAAAATGGACAGGAATTCCGGTTACAAAAATGATTCAAAGCGAACGAGAAAAATTATTGCATTTAGAGGATGAATTACATCAAAGGGTAATCGGTCAAGACGAGGCAATCCAAGCGGTTTCAGATGCTATTCGACGCTCAAGATCCGGTTTGCAAGACGAGAAAAAACCCATAGGATCATTCTTGTTTTTAGGATCGACCGGAATAGGTAAAACAGAGTTAGCAAAAGCTTTGGCAGAATATTTATTTGATGATGAAAATAACATGACCCGAATTGATATGAGCGAATACCAAGAACGTCATTCGGTTAGTCGTCTAATTGGAGCACCTCCGGGCTATGTAGGATATGATGAAGGCGGGCAATTAACCGAAGCTGTTAGAAGAAGACCTTATTCTGTTATTTTATTGGATGAAATAGAAAAAGCACACCCCGATACATTTAATGTTTTATTACAAGTATTGGATGATGGCCATTTAACTGACAACAAAGGTCGTACGGTTAATTTTAAAAATACCATTATTATTATGACTTCAAATATGGGGGCTCATATCATTCAGGAAAATTTTGAAAATGTAGATAGAAAAAATGTAGATTCAGTGATAGAAACTACTAAAAAAGAGGTGTTTGGATTATTGAAGCAAGCCATTCGTCCTGAGTTTTTAAACCGAATCGATGAAGTGTTGATGTTTAAACCGTTAAGTAAAAAAGAAATTCGAGAGATTGTTCAAATCCAATTAAAAGGATTAACGACTATTTTAGCAAAAAAAGAAATTACTTTAGACGCAACCGAACAAGCCTTAGATTGGATTTCTGCAAAAGGATATGAGCCTCAATTTGGAGCAAGACCTTTAAAAAGAGTTATTCAGACAGAAGTGCTGAACGCCTTATCAAAAGAAATCATTGCAGGAAAAATAAAGGAAAACAGTGTGGTGCTATTGGATTATTTTGAAGGTGAAGATCATTTAGCCTTTCGAGTTAATACTTAAAATGAGTTAAAAATAAAGTTTTAAAATCTGTTCTAAAGTAAATTTAGAACAGATTTTATAGTTAGAATACATCCTGATTAACTACACTTTTTTGCAAGTGTTAATAACATTTGAAAACTTAATTAGAGCAGTTTAACTTTATCGTTTAAGTTTGTTTCGTCTTAAATAATTAAGGCAATGGACTTTTAGTTTATTGCAAAATAGGGGAATCGTGTGAAAATCATGAGCTGTTGCGCAACTGTAAGCGGATAAAACCGTAAGCCAGAATACCTTTCTTAATTTTTGAAGATTTGTTTTCGCATAAAAAGCAAATCTATGGGTATCGGATTACATCGTCCTTTTTTCATCATTGCTTTTTATGTTTTTAATTAATAAAAAAATATAAAAAGTCATGAGTATTTTCGACAAAAGAATCCATTACAAGCCTTTCGAATATCCCGAAGTTTTAAAATTTACGGATCTAATTAACAAATCTTTTTGGGTACACTCCGAGTTAGATTTTACCGCTGATGTTCAAGATTTTCATTCACATTTAGAAAATAATGAAAAAGAAGCTATTAAGAAAAGTCTGCTTGCCATTGCTCAAATTGAAGTTGCCGTAAAATCTTTTTGGAGCAATTTATATCAGCATCTTCCCAAGCCTGAATTTAACGGATTGGGCAGCACTTTTGCAGAATGTGAATTTCGGCACTCGGAAGCCTATTCCCGCTTACTTACTGTTTTGGGTTATGAAGATGAATTTCAAAAAATAATAGATGAACTGGTTATTAAAAAAAGGATAGAATATCTTAACGAAGGATTGGCTTTTGCTAATTCTGAAAATCCAAAAAAATACATCGTTTCATTGATTCTCTTCTCTATTCTGATTGAAAACGTTTCCTTATTCAGTCAATTTGCTATTATATTATCATTTACCCGTTTTAAAGGATTAATGAAAAATGTAAGCAACATCATCGCTTGGACATCAGTAGACGAACAAATTCACGCCAACGCAGGGATTTATGTTATCAACCAAATAAAGTCAGAATTTCCTGAATATTTTGGTGAAAAAATACAGGACGACATTATAAAAATTGTAAAAAAATCCATAAAAGTAGAAAGTGAGATATTGGATTGGATTTTTGCAAATGGTGAAATTGAAAATATCAGTAAAGTAAATTTATTAGATTTTATGAAATTCAGAGCCGATGAAAGCCTTTCTGAAATCGGAATAAAGAAAATATACCATATTTCTACCCAACAATACAAACCCATGCTGTGGTTTGAAGAAGAAGTATTTTCTAACTCATTGGATGACTTTTTTGCCAAACGACCGGTAGAATATACCAAACACGATAAAAGTATTACAGCAACAGATTTGTTTTAAAACCCCTATTATTATGAAAAAATTATGGTGGCTCAACGAAGAGAGTGAGCAAATATTAAATAGAGGATACTTATTAAAAGGCGAAACGGTACAAGGAGCCATAGAACGCATAGCCACAGCTGCATCTAAAAGGCTTTTCAAACCCGAACTGAAAGAGCCGTTTATCGAATTGATAGAAAATGGCTGGATGAGTTTGAGTTCACCCATTTGGGCTAACATGGGAACAGAAAGAGGTTTGCCTATTTCTTGCTTCAATGTACATGTGCCAGATGACATAGAGGGCATTACCCACAAATTAGGGGAAGTGATTATGCAAACTAAAATTGGTGGTGGAACTTCAGGTTATTTTGGAGAATTAAGAGGAAGAGGGAGTACCGTTACCGACAATGGAAGAAGTAGTGGTGCAGCTTCTTTTATGAAACTATTTGATACAGCGATGGATACCATTTCACAAGGTGGTGTTCGAAGGGGTGCGTTTGCTGCTTATTTAGATATTGATCATCCTGATATTTTGGAATTTTTAAAAATAAAAAGCATTGGTAATTCGCTTCAAAATTTATTCTTTGGTGTTTGTGTTCCCGATTATTGGATGCAGGATATGATAGATGGCGATAGAGAAAAAAGAGAGATTTGGGCAAAAGTATTGGAGTCTCGTCAAGAAAAAGGATTGCCTTATATTTTCTTTACCGATAATGTAAATCGCAACAAACCAATGGTTTATAAAGATAAAAACAGGCAAATTAATGCCAGCAATTTGTGTTCTGAAATTATGTTGCCATCCAATTACGACGAGTCTTTTATTTGTTGCCTCTCATCCATGAATTTGGAATTGTACGATGAATGGAAAGATACCCATGCGGTGCAATTAGCGATATTCTTTTTAGATGCGGTTTTGCAGGAATTTATCGTAAAAACAGAAAGAAATTATTATCTGAAATCTGCCAATCAATTTGCTAAAAACCACAGAGCATTAGGGTTGGGTGTTTTGGGTTGGCATTCCTATTTGCAAAAAAACAGAATTCCTTTTGAAGGAATGAAAGCAAAACAACTTACAAACCAAATTTTTCAATATATTAAAGAGGAGGCAGAAAAAGCAACCATAGAATTAGCCGACATTTATGGCGAACCTGACTTATTAAAAGACTACGGGCGAAGAAATACCACTTTGTTAGCTATTGCTCCCACCACCTCATCTTCTGCTATTTTAGGACAAACTTCACCGGGGATAGAACCCATAAACAGCAATTACTATAAAGCCGGATTGTCTAAAGGAAATTTTATGAGAAAAAATAAATATCTGAAAGAATTATTAAATGAAAAAGGGGCTGAAAATGAGGATACGTGGCGTAGCATAATGCTCAATCACGGAAGTGTTCAGCATTTAAAAGAACTTACAGATGAGGAGAAACAAGTATTTAAAACCTTCAAAGAAATCAGCCAATTAGAGATTATTCAACAAGCATCCGTCAGGCAAAAATTTATAGACCAATCTCAAAGTTTAAATCTCAACATACCTGCTAACTTGCCGATAAAAGAGGTGAACAAACTTTTAATAGAAGCATGGAAATTAGGTGTTAAAACGCTTTATTATCAAAGAAGCCAAAGCGTCTCCAAAGAGTTTATTATGAATATTGTGAGTTGTAGTAGTTGTGAGGCTTAATAAACGGTTGATGATAAATATCCGATTGAAAATTCCGTTAATTTATGTTTTTCTTTTTTAAAAAGATTTAATAATTTTGTGATTTTTAAATTATGATTCGCTTTTTCTCAGAGAACGATTTTGTTTTAGAAAATCAAACTGCTCTTATTGATTGGATTGAAAAAATGGTTCGTTTACATCAAGGAAAGATTGAACAGCTTCATTATATTTTTTGTAGTGATGATGATCTTTTAAAAATTAATCAGGATTTTTTACACCACGATTATTATACCGATATTATTACCTTCGACAATTCCATAGGAAAAAACATTGATGGTGAAATTTACATTTCAACCGATCGGGTAAAAGAGAATGCCCAAACTTTTAAAGTTACTTTTGAAGAAGAATTACAAAGAGTTATGATTCATGGTGTTCTTCATTTATTGGGCTTTAAAGATAAAACCACACATCAACAAGAAGCCATGAAACAACAAGAAAATAAAGCCTTAAAAGCCTATAAAAATTAATTTTTCTACAAATTGTTCCACGTGGAACATAATAAATAACTTCTTTTCTATTTGAAGAGTTTTGGGTTAATATAGTTATCTTTGCAAAACGAAAGAAGAAAGGATGTTTTTAACAAAATATGATGTTATTGTTGTTGGTGGAGGACACGCAGGGTGTGAAGCAGCGGCAGCTTCAGCTAATCTTGGTTCTAAAACACTACTTGTAACCATGAGTTTACAAAATATCGCACAAATGTCTTGCAATCCGGCAATGGGCGGAATAGCTAAAGGACAAATTGTGCGAGAAATTGATGCATTAGGTGGTTATAGTGGTGTTGTAACGGATGCTACCATGATTCAGTTTAAAATGCTAAACAAATCCAAAGGACCTGCTATGTGGGGTCCGCGTGCACAATCTGATCGTATGCAATTTTCCGAAAAATGGCGTTTAACATTAGAATCACTTCCTCATGTAGATTTTTATCAAGAAACAGTGAAAGAATTGATTATAGAGAATCATCAGGTTAAAGGCGTACGAACTTCTTTGGGAATCGAGATAAAATCTAAAACCGTTATTTTAACCAATGGAACTTTTCTAAACGGATTAATCCACATTGGCGAAAAACAATTTATTGGAGGAAGAACAGGTGAAAGTGCTTCTTTCGGAATAACGGAACAACTTGTCTCATTCGGTTTTCAATCAGGAAGGATGAAAACAGGAACGCCACCCAGAGTTGATGGAAGATCGTTGGATTTCTCTAAGATGATTCCTCAGCCTGGAGATCAAAATCCTGCAAAGTTTTCATACCTCAACACATCTAAACTAAGCAAGCAATTAGATTGCCAAATGACTTATACTTCAGAAGAAGTACATGACATTTTACGTTCCGGTTTTGATCGATCTCCCATGTTTAACGGTTCTATTCAAAGCACCGGACCAAGATATTGCCCTTCAATTGAAGATAAAATTAATCGATTTTCAGATAAAAACCGACATCAAATATTTGTTGAACCTGAGGGCTGGAAAACGTGTGAAATGTATGTTAACGGTTTTTCAACTTCTTTACCGGAAGACATTCAGGCAATGGCATTACGAAAAATTGCCGGTTTTGAAAATGCTAAAATATTACGACCGGGTTATGCCATTGAGTATGATTATTTTCCGCCCACACAACTTAAACACACATTGGAAAACAAGCAAATCGACCGATTGTATTTTGCCGGACAAATAAACGGGACAACCGGCTATGAAGAAGCCGGAGCACAAGGATTAATAGCCGGAATAAATGCTGCTTTAAAAGCACAAGAAAGAGAAGAATTTACTCTAAATCGTGATGAGGCTTATATAGGGGTTTTAATAGACGATCTTATCACCAAAGGAACGGAAGAACCTTACCGAATGTTCACTTCAAGAGCTGAACACCGCTTATTGTTAAGGCAAGATAATGCAGATGAACGCTTAACTCCTTTAAGCCACGCTATAGGTTTGGCTTCAGATGAACGCTTGAAAAAATTAGAAGATAAAACAAAAAAAACAGCTTGTTTTATTTCTTTTTTTGAAAAGACTTCTGTAAAACCCGAACGAATCAACCCTATTTTAGAAGGTTTAAATTCCAGCCCCTTAAAAACCAGTTTAAAGATGAAATCCATCGCTTTACGACCTCAAATAAGCTTATACGATTTGAAACAATTATCACGCGTTTCTAAATTTATTGAAGAAAATGAGATAGACGATGAGGTTTTGGAACAGACGGAAATTAGAATAAAATATGATGGGTACATTTCAAGAGAAAAAGAAAATGCAAAAAAATTAAACCGCTTGGAAAAATTGAAATTAGCAGAGGATTTAGATTATTGGAAATTTGCTTCACTGTCTTATGAAGCTAAAGAAAAACTTTCCGCTATACGCCCAAAAACAATTGCACAAGCATCGCGTATATCGGGCGTTTCTCCTTCAGATATTTCTGTTTTATTGGTTTATATGGGACGTTAAAATCGTAAAATGTTTCACGTGGAACACTAAAAAAATAAAATTTAAAATATCGATATTTTGAAACTTAAAGATCATTTTCTAACACAAGAAGAATTTGAACTAAAAGAAAATACTTTTGGTATCTTGGAAACAATTCCTCGCCTCAAAGTCGAAGATCTCGCTAAATATTATCAAAGTGAAAATTATATTTCTCATACAGATTCAACAAAATCTGTCTTTGATTGGATTTATCAGAAAGCAAAAAACATCAACTTAGAAAACAAAAAAAGATTGATTAAAAAATATAAAACATCCGGTGAAGTTTTAGACTACGGATGCGGAACGGGAGATTTTATACATTATATAAAACAAGATTTTAATGTTCAAGGAATTGAACCCAGTGAATATGCTGCTGAAAAAGCTCAAAAAAAAAGTTCTTTAAAGATTACAACCAATACTGATTTATCAAAATTTAAGGATAACACATTTGATATGATTACATTGTGGCATGTTTTTGAACACGTTCATGATTTAAAAAATATTTCGATAGAGTTAAATCGTATTCTAAAAAATGATGGGTTTTTAGTAATTGCTGTTCCAAATCATAAAAGTTATGACGCACAATATTATCAAAATTTTTGGGCAGCTTATGATGTTCCCCGACATCTTTGGCACTTTTCAAAAACAGCCATGAAAAAATGGTGGATTCAATTTGAAATGCAAATCATTGATATTTCATTTATGAAATTAGATGCTTTTTATATTTCTGTTTTATCGGAACAATACCGAAATAAAACTATTTTTAATTTTATAAAAGGAATTTTTAGAGGTTTTTTATCCAACCAAAAAGCAAAAAAAACGGGCGAATATTCTTCTTTGGTCTATATTTTAAAGAAAAACCTTAAATAAAGCGTTTTAAAGGCTTTATTAAGCCAAAAAGATAAAAACCTTGTTTTTTCTAAAATATTTCAATAGAAAAGATTTT
The DNA here is from genome assembly GCA_047975265.1 of Flavobacteriales bacterium. GTDB lineage: Bacteria > Bacteroidota > Bacteroidia > Flavobacteriales > UJ101 > UJ101. The sequence continues at coordinate 8,373 of JBKEDE010000058.1, read as the reverse complement.
TTATGGAACGCTTATGTAGAAAGCGATTGGAAAAGATTTTTATAAAAATAAGCGGTTGTAATCAACCGCTTAACCAAAAAGAACCATACGAAGTACGTATGGACTTTCCCATGAAAAATCATAAAAACCTTATTTTAAACCCTTAATACTTTCACCTACTTTATAACCGTTTTGATATAAAACAATCCGATAATTTCCTTTTTGAAAATCTTCTTGCTCCCAATCAAAGGTTATCGGAATTCTATCGTGTGTATTATAATCAAATGCCAAACGGTCGGAATAATATACTTTTTTACCTGTTCTGTCTTTTATAAAACCGTCACCACTTTCATTAAATACAGCCAAATGACCATCCGGTTTGTATAAACAAATAAATAAATCTTTAGCACCAAAAGGCGTAACATTATTTTCATCAATATCAAAAGAAACGCGTAATTTACTTACTCTACGTGAGCGTTCTGTTTCAATTTCTTTACCGCTTTTTTTAACTTTTATTCCTTCTATAGAAAAATTAGAGGCTTTTAATGTTGATGCCGTATCCAACAAACTGTCTTTTTTCTCGATTTTTTTGTTGGCAACTCTAAGCTCTTTTTTAACAGAATCACGCTGAATAACTGTTCCTTGATTACGAACCAACAAGTGGTCTTTTTCTACTTTCAGCGTTGTATTTTCATTTTCTAATAATACGATTCGTTTTTTATACGAAACAATTTCTGTTTTTAAAGATCTTACTAAACTATTTGCTTTACTCAATTCATTCTGAGTTAATGTATTTTTACTTAGTAATTCTTTAATTTCATTTTGCTTATTAAGAATTAATGAATCTTTTGCATTGATTAACAAATCTTTTCCATCAGAATCTTTTTGTAAAGATTTGAATTCATCCTCTAAAATTTTCAATTCCAGTTTTAAATCTTCATGAGAAGCTATTTCCTGTTGCGAATCTTCTATAATTTCTTTCGATTCCTTTTCTTGAGCCAAAAAATATGCCCATGAACCGATTAAACCTATGATTAACAACGAAATAATAATCGCTGGAATAAGTTTTTTTGTATTGTTTTGAGTTGACATAATAAATTAAAGATTTAATTTTTCAATATTACAGATTTCACAAATATAATCCTATTAAGAATATCATAAACTTTATAAAATAACTGCCTAATTTTATTAAAAATAGTTAATATCGTATTTTTATTCTTGTTAAAACGTAAAAAATTTGTTTAACTACCCAAAAAAATATATTAATTTTCGGTATTTAAACGTTGTATAAATTTAAAACAAAAATATAAAAACATGAAAGTATCTCAATTAATCATATTATTTTCTTCTATCCTCTTTTTTACAACACAATGTTCAGAAGATGAATCCATCATACGAGACCTTAATGGCAATGCACCGCCAACAGCATCAAACCCACATATTTCGGGGACTCCTACTGCAGGACAAATATTAAAAGGCATTTATACTTATTCTGACAAAGAAAGTGATCAAGAAGGTGGATCAGAATACAAATGGTACAGAGCTGATGATGTAAACGGATTAAATAAAACGGTCATTCCAAATGCGACTGACACGATCTATACCACCACCAATACCGATACTTCTAAATTTTTAAGTTTTGAAGTTACTCCAGTACAAGCATTTGACAACCAAAGAGGAGAAACCGCTACCTCAAGCTATGTAGGAATATGGGATATTTCTTCACCAAAAGAAAAAAAATAGTTCCGACAGGATTTTTATTAAGAATTTTTCGTGTGTAAAAAGCGGGTAATTTTAATGGAAAGATCCAAAAAAACAATTTTAGCATTGGCATTTCGTTCGATATGGTAAAATGCCGTATTCAATTCTTCTAAAATATCCTGAATATTTGCTCCATGTATAAACAGAGAAAATTTTTTCCAATTAAAATCATTTTCCGACAGCTCCATAAAAGTTAAATTATCCACATGATAATTAGCTAACAATGCTTGGCGAAAAACTTGTAAACTGTATAGTAAAAACTGTTTTTGTTTCTCTCTTCCCCAAGAATTGATTTCAAAAGCCCATTCAACCAAATTTTTTAGTACTTGTGGACGTGTTTTGGCCATAAAAGCATTACGAATCCATTCTATAAAATAACGTTCAAACGGATCATCTGTTTGATCAAATTGTAATTTTAAAGCCTTATTATAATTTCCTTGTGCCTCAAAAGCAATCTTTTGTGCTTTGCTTTCGCTCATTGTAGAATTGGCTAAAAGTTCTTCTGCAATTTCTTTATTGCTAATTCTTTTAAAATGAATACACTGCGTTCTTGACCGAATGGTTTGTAAAATATCTTCTTCTTTATCTGTAATTAATATAAAAACGGTTTTTTCAGGCGGTTCTTCTATGATTTTTAATAATTTATTGGATGCGGCGGTGTTCAATTTATCAGCTCCCCAAATAATCATTATTTTATAACCTCCTTCATAGCTTTTTAAAGTTAATTTTTTGACAATCTTTTGGGCTTCATCTACTCCGATTTGCCCCTGTTTGTTTTCTATTCCCAAAAATTGATACCAGTCAAATAATGTTCCATAAGGATTTTTTTTAACAAAATTCCGCCATTCGGTTAAAAATAAATCGGAAATTGGTTTTGATTTAACCTTGTCGTTTGTTGCTACCGGAAAAGAAAAGTGTAAATCCGCATGCTGTAGATTTTTAATTTTATCCTCTGCAGATTTACCGACAGATAAAAGTTTTGCCGTATACTGAATCGCCAAAGCTAATTTTCCTATTCCTTGAGGACCTACAAATAATTGTGCATGAGGGATTTTGCCTTCATTTATAGATTTTGAAAGTTGTTGTTGTGCAATGCGGTTACCAATAATTCTATCAAAAATCATGGACACAAAGATAATAGATGTTTCATAATATAATATCCTAATTTGATAATATTTAATCGTTGCATTTGAACAATTTAATAATAAATGTCATTTACTACTTCTCCATAAAATTACAATTAAAATAGATTTACACCAACCAAGGAATTTCAGTTTATTTTTTTAAGAAAAATTCCCATAAACCATAATCCATTTTATCGAAGAATTAATGCATTCTAACGATTGATAGGCTACCAAATAAAGTTTTAAACCTTTATAAAATGCTGTTGATGGTAAATTTAAACTTTGTATGAAGCCTCTTTTTTGTTTTATATTCGTTTTAAGCGTACTGTTTTCTTATTCCAAAGAAACTTTATCTGCAAACTATTTTATTAAATTATCAAGTGAAAAAAATCATCAATATGCTTACAAAAAAGCTCTTGACACCATTAAATATGCTTCTATTTCTCAAGAATTGGTCTTTGATGCCAATGATTTTATCATCATGACTTTATTAAATAATCATAAAAATAGTACCGCTCTTCAATATTTAAAAAAATTAAAACCCAAAACGATTGAACAAGAATATATATTACATTGCCGTTATGCTTATTATTATTATCACATAAACAACCCTTCGGAAGAATTTAACCACTACTTACAGGCAAAAAAAATATTTGATAATAATTCTCTTTATGACCCGTATTTCAGGCTTCACTACGGATTGGCACAATTTTATTTAGAACTTAAAAATAGTGAGAAAACAATTGCTATTTGCCAAGATTTTCAAAAAATATTCTCAAATGAGAAAATAAAACTTAATTATAAAAAAAATGATTTTTTCCGATTTGAAGCAGAAGCTTATTCCATAAAAAAAGAATACCGAACAGCATTTGAAAAAATAGACTCATCCCTTTATTATTCCAAATATTACAGAGACACTTCCGGAATTTATTTAGCAAATCGCTTAAAATCCTACATCTTTATGGAAAAAAAAGAGTATGGAAAAGCTAAAGATATTGCTTTAATGTTAGAGTCAAAAAAATACCAAACAATCCCTTTTTATGAACAACAACATTTATTAAACTACTATACATTAGGAAGAATTTATTTTGAAAATAATCAGTTTAAGAAAGCCGAACCTTATCTGCAAAAAATTACGTATGCTGTATTGAATTATCCTTATCATGATATTTATTTTTCTTCGGTCAAAATGTATACTCAAATTTTAAAAAAAGAAGAGCGTTTTCAAGAAGCTTATAAACTTTTTTCTATAATGGAAGAAAAAAAAGATTCTATTTACAATTCTCAAGAATTTAGTAAAATTTTGAACAGAAAAATTGATTATATCCAAGAAAATGATGAAATTTTATATGAATTTAAAAAATCGAAATGGCAGTGGTTAATCACCGGTTTTTTGTTACTTTCTGTTTTTCTTGTTTTTCTCTACATTCAAAGATTAAAAAACATTGATAATTTGGAAATTAAAAATAAACTCATTAAAGAAAAAAATAAAGAGCTTAGTATGCTAAACAAAAGTTTGGAAAAATTTGCTCAAATTACTTCGCATGACTTAAAAGCTCCTATCCGATCCATTGGTCATCTCACGACTTTTATATTAGAAGACGAACCTAATATTTCTGAAGAATCCAAAAAGAATTTAAAACATATTCAATTTTTTGTTGAAAATTCTAATGATTTAATACTAAACATGTTAGCATTAGCAAAAAGTAATGATAAAAATATTAAAAAAGAAAAAGTAAATACATGGGTTATTTTTAAGACAGTAGAATCCAATTTATTAAAAATAATTTCCGACTCAAATGCTAAAATAGTTTATAATGAAAATTTACCTGTATTTATAAATGGTAATAAATCGTTACTTGTTCAGCTTTTTCAGAATATTATTCAAAATTCTATAAAATATGCTCAAAAAGGTATTGATCCGTTAATTGAAGTCGTTGCTGTTGAATCCAAAAAATCTTCTACTTTTTATATAAAAGATAACGGTATCGGAATTAAAGAAACCAAAAAAAGTTTTTTATTTAAAGCATTTTCGCAAAAGCATTTTGATTCTCTTGAAAAAGGCATTGGTTTAGGATTATTTATAGCCAAAAAAATAGCTGATATCCATCATGCTAAAATTACTATGTATTCCAACGGTGAAGTAGGTACGGTAGTAGCTGTTACTTTTCCTAAGGTTTAATCCGATCCGGATTTTGTTTTACAAAAGTATCCCAACTCGAATAGTTTTTTTCTAAATCCGGTTTTCCCATATTATAAAAATGACATACCGCAACAGCTAAACCATCCGTTCCATCTAAATGTTTGGGTAAATCCTTTATTTTAAACTGCCTCATCAGCATTCCTGCTACCTGTTCTTTAGATGCTGTTCCATTACCTGTTATGGCCATTTTAATTTTTTTAGGTGCGTATTCCGTAATCGGGACTTCTCTAAACAATCCGGCTGCCATGGCAACACCTTGAGCTCTCCCCAACTTTAGCATGGATTGTACATTTTTTCCGAAAAAAGGAGCTTCTAAAGCCATTTCATCAGGGTTATATTCATCAATTATATTTAAAACTCTTTCAAAAATTTTCTTTAGCTTCATTTGATGGTTAGGCAATCTTTGCAATATAATTTCTCCAAAATGAACCAATTCCATTTTTTTATCGACTATACGAATAATACCATAACCCATAATGGTGGTACCCGGATCAATTCCTAATATTATTTTTTCTGATTTTGCCGGCAAAATGGTTATTTATAATTAATTATTTTTCCAATATTTTCAATCTCTTCTAAGTCTTTATAATGAATCACTAAAGATATAAGCATCGAAATAATGAAAATCACATAATTTATTCTTGAATTATCTAACAACGGTTCTTTATTTAAAACCCACAAAATAACTCCAAAAACAATTCCTAATCCAAACGATATTACTAAAAACAGTATGAGACTAATCATAATCCATTTTATTCCGGATATTTGAGTATCTTTTAATAATCTGTTAATTTGCCTTGAAGTAAAAAAAAGAATGAAAATTGTAAATGACATCGTTTCAATTATTTATGATTTGTTTTTACCTATTTTATCAATATCCGAAAATTTATTTTTTTCTCCTTTTTTAATTATTTTTCTATCAACGTAAAAATAAAATAGTATAATACTTAAACATTGAACAATAAATAATAAAAAATAAGGTGTTTCAAAGTTAAATAAAAAGTTTTCTAAGATATCATTTATAAAAACAATACTTAAAATAATAACTATGGTTACTAAAAAGAAACCCAATCCCCATTTGAATTTTGAAAGATGATGTTTGTCGGCTAAACTTGCAATTATCAAAGATAATATAATTACTATAAAAGCAGGTAACAAAAATAATAATAACGTTATCATCTTACAGTATTATTATCGTTCATTTTTACCCAAGTATCTTTTAATGTTACTGTTCGGTTAAACACCTTTTTGGTGTTGGTTGAATCCGGATCGACTACAAAATAACCCAAACGCTGAAACTGAAATTGATTTCCTACATCGGCATTCTTTAAGTATGGCTCTGCATAACCTGTAATTGTTTTTATCGAATTTTGGTTTAAAAAATTCATAAAGTCAATTGGTTTTCCATTTTCATCTTTATGAGTATCCGGAGCCGGATCACTAAATAAACGATCATAAATGCGAACCTCTGCTTTTTCTGTATGTTTAATCGAAACCCAATGCAATGTTCCTTTTACCTTGCGTTTGCTTGCTTCTGTTCCGCTTCCACTCTTACTTTCAGAATCATACGTACAATAAACTGTTGTTACATTTCCATTTTCATCTTTATCACAACGTTCTGCTTTGATGATATAAGCATTTTTTAAACGAACTTCTTTCCCTAACGCCAATCTAAAAAATTTTCTACCGGCTTCTTCTTTAAAATCTTCTTTTTCAATATACAACTCTCTTGAAAAAGGAACTTCACGAGTAGAATGATCTTCTTCATTAGGTGAATTTTCTGCTATTAAAATTTCTTCTTGTTCTTCGGAGTAATTTGTAATAACTATTTTCAAAGGATCTAAAACTGCCATAACACGAGGTGCTGTTTGATTCAAATGATCTCGAATGGCATATTCCAATAAAGAAATGTCAATAACATTATCTCGTTTGGCAATGCCTACTTTTTCCCAAAATATTTTAATACTTTCAGGTGTATATCCTCGACGACGCAAACCGGAAATAGTAGGCATACGAGGATCGTCCCAACCGGAAACAATCTTCTCTTCAATTAATTTGGTTAATTTTCGTTTTGAAGTAATCATATATTCTACATTTCCACGAGCAAACTCACGCTGTTTATTGCGTACTTTTGAAATATCGTAAACTTGGTCTAAATACCAATCATACAAAGGTCTATGATGTTTAAATTCCAACGAACAAAGTGAATGGGAAATTTGTTCGATATAATCTGATTCACCATGTGCCCAATCATACATAGGATAAATATTCCATTTTGAACCGGTACGATGATGATTTTCTTTCAAAATACGATACATAACCGGATCTCGCATAAACATATTGGATGAATTCATATCAATTTTAGCACGTAAAACTTTAGAACTTTCTTCAACATCACCGTTTTGCATTTTTTCAAATAGATCTAAATTTTCCTTAACCGAACGGTTTCTGTAAGGGCTTTCAATTCCTGGTTTACTTGGAATTCCACGTTGCTGGTTGATAATTTCTGAAGATTGATCATCAACATAGGCTTTTCCATCTTGAATCATTTGAATAGCCCAATTATATAATTGCTGAAAATAATCTGATGCATAACATTCTTTATCCCACTGATAACCAAGCCATTCTATATCTTTTCGAATAGCATCTACATACTCTTGTTCTTCTTTTACCGGATTGGTATCATCAAAACGAAGATTGACCGGTGCTTGGTATTTTTCTCCTAATCCAAAATTCAAACAAATGGCTTTTGCATGTCCAATATGCAAATACCCGTTAGGCTCAGGCGGAAAACGAAAACGAAGTTTATCTTTAGGAAAACCCTTTTCTAAATCTTCTTCTATGATTTGTTCAATAAAATTGCGTGATTTTATTTCTTCAGACATTATTTTTTACAATTTAAATTGTAAAGATACACTAACTTGCAATGATAGACAAAAACAATACCCTGCTCAAAGATTGAACAGGGCATAACTCACTTGTGTAACTTTATTACTACTAACTCTAAAACTTAACATCTATTTAAGAACAAATAGTATGCCAAAAAATATTTTACTTAACCTGTTGTGCATTTAAAAAAAGATTGTTCAAGTGATTAAAAAATCGTATATTTATTTGACTTTCAAACAATTAAATATCATGAACAATCTGATTGAAAATTACGAAATTATTTTGAATAATCTTAAAAATACTTGTAACGATATTGATAGTTTTACTCAAATTAGAAAACCAAAAATGAGTAATATGGAATTAGTTGCCCTAAATCTTACAGCAGAATATAGGTCTATTAATACTGAATTACAGTTG
>JBKEDE010000018.1:0-4916 GCA_047975265.1 Flavobacteriales bacterium | reverse complement strand
ATAAATGCACCTCTACAGGAAGCTAGTAAGCAAAAAAGCCCCATAATCAAAAGAAAACTATTTATAACTATTCTCCACATAATTCTATTATTTAGAACCAACTAGCAATCTCTTTTTTTAAGCGACCATTGCCAATGGCTTTTCCAAATTCACTTCCTGCAAACGCACCAATAGCACCGCCAACAAGTCCCCCGACCACAACACCAACAGAAGCACCAATTTTTGCTCCTATAAGACCACCTGCCAAAGCTCCAGATGCTGAACCAATGGCTTCTTTGGTTTTATCGCCGACTTCGCCCTCTTCTTGGTAGGCAGTATATACATTGTAGCCCTCAAAGATAATACCTACAACTACGGCACCACGTCCGGCAACTTTTCCTACGCGTGATATGGTGTGTGCGTTTCTTGTAAGCCATTGGTTGGCAGAAGCAACCCCTTTGTTTGCCTGAACAGTCCTTCCAACGTTATTGATAAAGTTTGCAGCTTTACTGTTCCCTTTTATTACGTTAGCAGTACCTACATTTACTGGGTTTCCCGTTGTTCCATTTGCATTTAACTGGTATCGGGTAATATTTCCATTGGGCTCTACTTTAGAAATAGTTTTTTGAAGTTGGGAAGAATTAATATCTAATTTATCGCTTATTCTTGCTGCATCAACATCTGAAACTCTACCATTTAGTCTATCCTTAAACCATTTCGTACTTCCTTGCCTTCCTGATGAAGTAGGTTTTGAGTTTGTATAGGGTTTTCCATTACCAGATTTGAATTTGGTTTCATCAAGAATATCCATCCCGCTTTTAGGGTCTTTAGCAACTACATCTATGCCTTGTTCAAAAGGTCTTCCGTGTGGAGTTCCGTTTATTTGATAACCTTTGGCTTGTAAATCAAGCTTTGATAGGTTTTCACCAAAACTTTCTTTAGCTGCTTGTCTAATCGCTGTATTTGTAGAAGTTAGGTTGGGTTTTGCATTAGCTGCTTGTTGCGAATAAACTTTGAATTTGTCAATCAATAACTGACCGTTTTCGTTACCAATTGCTAAACCCATTATCCAATGTTCAGCACCTCCTAATTCATCTGCCATCATTTGCATTATTGCCATTGGCGTATCAAAACTAACACTTACTTTTCCACCTTGTTTACATAGAAGACAAGAGTCTTCGAAAACCAATTTGTAACCATTTACTTTGGCATTTTCATTACATTTATCCCAATATATAGGGTCGGGGACACAGGTCGAACCAGTAACTTTACACGCACCAAAAGGAATAATATTTTCATTGGGAATCATATCGGCTTCACTTGCCAAATGTTCACCATATATTTTGGTGTTGTTGTGGTGTGTCACTTTTAATTGTGTAGGTATGGAACCTTTATCACATTCTAAAAAACTATTCTGGGGGATATATCTTTTTTCGCTCATTCCTGTCGTTTTTATTCTGCTAAAAATGTATGACGATTGCTCTTTTCTTGAATGTTTATCCGCTCTAAAAATTCGTTTTCAGATATTTGTTGCACTTGATGAGCATTGGTTATATGATAGAATCCTGAAATTACACTTGTGTCTAAATATAAATCGGCTTGTTTTAAGAAATTATCTTCATCAAGTTCATAGATTTCTTCCATATCAATTTCCAATTCTGCTTTAGCATCTATTGTATGTGTAAAGTCTCGTATAATTTTATTTAATTTCTTTTTATCAAATAAATCTTCATTGATTTTGGCAGTACTCTTAAATGTGTTGTTGTCATTTAATTCTTCTGTTTCTAATTTCAGAATTAAATCTAAATCACCAAAGTATTTTTCTAAAACTAGGTCAGAATTTGTAGATATATTTGATAGACCATTAAGAAAAGCTCGTAAAAATGTGTAACCTAAAAATTGTTTTTCAAACTGTTTTTCGTTGAAAAGTACTTTTTCTGTTTCTTCAACCATTACATTTCCTCCTTTCATTGGAAACTTATTTTTCAATAAACTCTTGAAACTTTTCTTCCAATGTTCTTGCAAATCTGATAGATTTTTAATGGAAATATTTTTTGTATCAAAATTATAATGTACTATGAGACGGTTCTGAAATTCATCTATATTTTCAATCCATTTATGAATTATCGCATTTCCTTCGGTAGAATGTCGGAGTAGTTTATATTCGAAATGTAGAATGTTACTATTAAATTCTAATATGTGAATAGAGAAAAGTTTAGCATTTTTGAATTCAGTAACTTTTTCACCTAATAAAACTCTACTTGCTGTATTGGATACATAATATTTTATACTATTTTTCATCGGGGTTTAGTTAGTTGGAATCTTTTAATTTTAGAACGTCTCTTTTTTGATAGCATTTCACACAACGGCGACGGCTTGGCGATAGTGCGGGGCAGAAGTGAACGAAAGTTCAGTTTTGCACGGACGTAAGCCAATGCTGTTTCGCAATGGCTAAATTAAACAAAAAAGTCAATGCGAACAGCATTGGCGACAAAAAAAGTACAGAAGTTCAGCTTAGCACTTAACCCCGCATTACTTATAGCCTGTGTTAGCCACAGTATTATTCACTCCAATTAGTTTCTAAAATTTTTATTCGAGTTTCTTGTTTTTCATTTTTGCTACCTTGAAAATAAATAATTATTGATTTTGGTTTGATATTAGGATTGTTCAAAGTGGATTCCTTAAAATACAAATCCATAAATACTATAGATTCAGCTTTAAAAATGTCGCCAATTAGATTTTTGTTCCCAAAACCAAACGGAAAGATTGTTTCTCCATTTTCTAAAATCACTTTTGCTAAAAATCTATCTTGGTTGTAATATCCAATTCGAGAGGGTATTATGGAATAGTCTGTTGATGAAATATTTGACACTTTAATTTTAATATATAGTCCTTCATCAGTTAGTTTTTTTTCAATTAGTTCAAATCTCAACTTTTTTGCTTCTTTAATAAATTTGCTGTTTTCAGATTCAACTACAGTTCCAACCTTACTAGCCCCGCAACTTAGTAGTAGAAATGAAATAATTACACAAGTTAGCCTATACATATTAATTTCTCTTTGGTGATGATTTCGTCATTTAAATTTATGATTTCGATTATCTTTTTTAAGGTTTTCTTTCTTTTATCTGTATTATCTATTATTTGAACACAAAAATTAACCTCCTTTTGATTTAGATTACTTCTCAATTCACTAATATTAATGTCTTATAGAGATTCAAATGAACCAACTTTTATATAATTGTGAATAATCCCTATATTTTGAGTTATAATTAATATTCCACCTTGTTTAGAGTAAAATTTCCCACTTTCTAAATTTCTATAATTTATGAATTCTTCTTCGCCGAGTATAACTTTTTTCATTTTTGTTGGTTTATTGTGGCTAACGGTCTCAGCTATGAGTAGTTGCGTGGTTTAGCGATTAACTTTGCAAGTACATACCAAACTGAAAATCCGCGAGGATTTTCAGAAGTAGTCGAGAACAAGCAATTACTTATAGCCATTGTTAGCAAACGTTATTTATTATCTCAATCAGCATTAATGATAATAGGGTTTTCTGACATAACAACAATATTTTTTCTGTTACAGCCTCCAAATAAATTTACTAGAATTTGAATTTCATTATTTTTGTCCCATATTTTCAAAAGAAAAAATTTATTAAACAATTCAAGTGTGTTAAAAGTTAACTGATTATTATTTATGTTATCATCACAATTTAAAGATTGAGAAATTAGCTTAGGTAATTTATCTTTATTAAATTCAAACTGTTTAATTCCATTTATTTTACTAGAATCTAATATTATTCCTCTGTATGTGTCTTCAAATAATAGATCTTTATTTATAATGTCCACTTCTTTGATTTTATATTTTAATTTTTCATGGTTTTTGGTATAAAACTCAAAAATAAATTTTCCGCTTCCACATGATTGAGAGTTAGATAGCTGATATGTAAGAACTAATATTAATATATAAATAAACCTCATATTTAATTGATTATTTTGTTTAAGATTTCTTTGGTAACATCGATTATTTCTTTAACTCTATTAATATCACGAAGATTTGCTAAATGAAAATGACCTACAGGTTTGTTCGAATTTTCTCCTCTTATAGAAGTTGTTCTGAACATAACTTCATTTGAGAGGTAGTTTCCTCCACCTCCTTCTGTAAGAGAATTTAGTTTTGTAGTATCAAATCTGACAATTAGATTATTAATAGATATAGAAGAATTAGAACCAAATATTTTTGTTTTAGGCAGAGTAGTAAGATTATGTTTATTACTCGTATTGGCTAAAAATCTATTTGTATTGTAATTAAGTTGGGTATAGTTCTGACCGCCAATACACATATTATCATGGAAACCTCCTCTAAATTCAATGGCATCAGCTTCAATATCAAACCAATCTTTTCCTCCGTTTAGACTTGTAGTTATGATTACATCTGCTTCTTTAATATGTTTTTCAACTACTTTTTCAACATAGTTTTTGTCAAAATCTTCATACCGTACAGGAAAAATGCAGGTTTGAACGTATAAATCTTTATTTATAAGTCGTTGATTATTAAAAAACAGTGCAACAATACCAGAAGGATTGAAAGTGTTTGCGGAATCAACTCCCATACTTGTATTAAAATTAGGATCAGGGTTTAACTGAAACGGGGCGAACCCAGTAATCAATACTTTTTTTGCTCCATTTGGTGCTTTAGAGAAGTCAATACCAGTATAATTCCTACTCAACTCTTCAAATAATACAATGATTTCATTTAGTTTACTATTTTTATCAACTATTGAAGTTTCAAAATCAATATCTTTTTCAAAAAGAGGATGTCGCTTTAAATGTACTTGCATTTTGTTTCTTGCCCAATACAACGGCCTGTCGTCAAGTTTTCCACTTTGTACTTGTTTTACGGCTAAATCCCAAAGTTGTTTGGCGTCTGTTTTAATT
>JBKEDE010000050.1:0-9120 GCA_047975265.1 Flavobacteriales bacterium | reverse complement strand
TTAAGGTGTCAGGTTATCACCTCATTTTTCATCCCGATTTTATACGAGGTTATCCGTTGACAAAAACCATTAAGGAATACGGATTTTTTTCGTATAGTAACAACAAGGCGTTATTTCTTTCAGACAAAGAAGAAGCCATCATAATCAATCTTTTCAAATCCATAGAAAGCGAGTATCAAAACAATATTGACAAATTCAGTCAAGACGTGATGATTGGGAACATAGAGTTGCTTTTGGTACATATTGACCGCAATTACAATCGGCAATTTATTACACGAAAGACCATTGGAAACGACACTTTGTCGAGAATGGAAATAATTTTGAACAACTATTTTAGCGATGAAACCAACCAATTGCCAACTGTTCAACCAATTGCTGAAGAATTGAACCTGTCGGCAAGTTATTTGAGCGATATGCTGAAAAACCTAACAGGACAAACAGCCCAACAACACATTCACGAAAAACTGATAGAAAAAGCCAAGGAATTATTATCTACCACAAACCTATCGGTAAGTGAAATCGCTTATCAATTGGGATTTGAGTTTCCGCAATCGTTCAGTAAGTTATTCAAGAAAAAAACGAATTTGACACCATTGGAGTTCAAGCAAACCTTTAACTGACAAAAGTACTACCGTTAATACGTAAAATAAATAATTTTCTGCTTTTTTCGTAAATCTACATTTTAAATCCAAAGCTAACATTCCCGTTTTCCGAGTTCATCAACAACCTGAACCAATCTTTTTTTAATCTGTTTTAACCTGCGGATTTTTTCATCGACTTCCTGAATTTTGGAATTGAAAAGCACAATCTGTTCTTCAAATTTCTCATTGCTTCCAAACCAAGAATCCAACATTTGGCGAATTTCCTTTAAAGTAAACCCAACTTCTTTGGCTTCTTTTATAATTTGCAAACGTTCAACCGCAACTTTGTCATAATCCTTGTAATTATTGGTTTTCACATTCTCATCCGACAGTCCTTCAATTAAACCCCAATTCTCATAATAACGAATGGTGTGAATTGACATCTCAACCTTTTTTGATAACTCATTGATTAGCATATGATTAAATTGTTTTGACAAATTTTAACATAAAAAACTTATAGTATAGAGTATAGTACATACTTGTTAGTTGCAAATGTATCACATAATTTTGCACCAAAAAAATGATTTTAAAATGAATATAAAAACAATATTAATAACAGGAGCTACTCAAGGTTTAGGAAAAATTACCGCAACCGAATTAGCCAAACAAGGACATCAAATCATCATTCACGGACGGAATGAAGCCAAATTGGAAACCGTCAGAAACGAGATTATCAACGAAACGGGAAACAAAAATATAGACTTGGCAGTAGCTGATTTATTGTCATTAAAAGACACGGCAAGAATGGCAAACGAACTAAAAAACCAATACGAAAAATTGGACGTTTTGGTCAATAATGCAGGTGCTATTTCTAACAAAACCAGAGAAACAACCGCAGAAGGTTTGGAAAAAACGTTTACGCTAAACTTGTTCGCACCGCTTTTATTAATGCAGTCTTTAACCGATTTGTTGGTAAAAAGTAAGTCAGCAAGAATTGTCAATCTTTCTTCCGCAATGCACAAACGAAGTGGCAAACCAAACTTTGACGATTTCCAAATGCAAAACAACTATTCTGCACCTTCAACTTACGGAATGTCAAAACTTTACCTTATTTGGGTTTCAAGAAAAATGGTTGCTTATCTGAAAGAAAAAGGAATCAATAATATCACGGTAAATGTTTGTCATCCGGGAGCTGCCGCAACTAACTTCGGACAAGACTCGGACAAAGGATTTTTGATAAACACCATTTTCAAAGTGGCATTATTATTTACCGACTCACCCGAAAAAGGTGCAATGACCGGCATTTATTTAGCTTCATCACCCGAAGTTGAAAATGTAACTGGCGAATTTTTCGGCAACCGAAAAAAAATTGAAAAACCAAGCGACAAATATTGGTCAAAAGAAAGCGAACAAAAGGTTTGGGATTATTCACAACAAATTCTAAAACCCTATTTATGAAATACGCATTTTTTATATTAATCGGAATTATTGCTATTATTTCGATTGTAGTTGTTCCACGAATAAGAAAAGACATCAACAAAAAGTTAAGTTTTGAAAACACCTATGCTATTCAAAATGTGGCTTCGGAAACAGTAATAAGAGCTTTCAACGCAGGAACGAAAAACGAAAATAAAATCATTGGCTACTCACACAAAAATTGGGAATGTGTTACTTGGGAAATGATAGATTTGGGAGAAAATACTTTTCTTTTAAAGAATCTATTTACCGAGAAAACTTTTCAACCCAAATCAACACCAAAAAGTGGAGTTGGTCTGTGGCAACAATCAATGGGCGGAACAACTTTACAACATTGGGAATTTCTAAAACAAGCGGACGAAACTTATAAAATACGATTGAAAAACACGGACTTATTCATAACAATTTCATCAAACGAAATTGACGCACCTTTGATTTTAATGCCCAACGACAATTCGGACAAACAAAATTGGAAACTGATAAGACAAACACCGTGGATATAAAAAACGTGGCATAACATCGTGTACACGCAATAGCGGGTTAAGTGCATAATTTGAACTTTTGTCCTTTCTTATCGCTACTTGCAAATTCATTTGCTTTTCGTAAATTTAGCAAATGAATTTGCAAGTAGCTTACGGTAGTGCTAAACTGAACGTTTCGGCTTCGCTTCCCCGCTACGGACATATACACCTAAACCGATAAATAAGATGGAAATGCTACCCAATATAAATCCTACCAAAACCCAATCTTGGAAAAACTTAGAAAAACATTACCGAGAAGTTTCTTTACAAAATTTAAAGGATCTTTTTAAGGAAAATCCTAACCGATTTCAAGAAAATCATATTTATTTTAATACGATTTTAGTAGATTATTCCAAAAACTTAATTACAGACAAAACAAAATCATTGTTAATTGATTTGGCAAAAGAAGTAAAATTAGAACAAGCCATTCAAGCAATGTTTAACGGTGAAAAAATCAACCAAACCGAAAACAGGGAAGTTCTACATACAGCGTTGCGAAACCGCTCCAATCAACCTGTTTTTGTAGAAGGAAAAAATATAATGCCCGATATCCATGCGGTTTTAGAGCAAATGAAAAACTTTTCTTATAAAGTAATCTCAGGCAAATGGAAAGGTTATTCCGGAAAAATAATTACCGACGTGGTAAATATAGGGATTGGAGGTTCTGATTTAGGACCGGTAATGGTTACCGAAGCGTTGAAATATTACAAAACCCGATTAAATTTACATTTTGTTTCTAATATTGACGGAACTCATATTATTGAAACGTTGAAAGAGTTAAACCCTGAAACTACATTGTTTATTGTTGCATCAAAAACATTTACGACACAAGAAACCATGACCAATGCCCATACAGCACGAGACTGGTTTTTAAACTCAGCAAAAGATGAAATATTTGTAGCAAAACACTTTGTAGCTCTTTCGACCAATGCAGAGGCTGTTTCAACTTTTGGAATTGATATAAAAAACATGTTTCAATTTTGGAACTGGGTAGGAGGGCGTTATTCCTTGTGGAGTGCCATTGGATTATCTATCTGTTTGGGCATAGGATACGATCGTTTTATTGAATTATTAGAAGGTGCTTATGAAATGGATGAACATTTCCGAACAACCAATTTTGAAGAAAATATTCCGGTAATATTAGCATTATTAGGTATTTGGTATAATAATTTTTATAAAGCTGAAAGCTATGTTTTATTGCCTTATGACCAATATTTATACCGTTTTGCAGCCTATTTCCAACAAGGAGATATGGAAAGTAACGGAAAATGTGTAGATAGGAAAGGGGAAAAAGTAACGTATCAAACAGGACCTATTATTTGGGGAGAACCGGGTACAAACGGACAACATGCTTTTTATCAGTTAATACATCAGGGTACTAAATTAATTCCAGCTGATTTTTTGGTTCCTGCTAAAACATTAAACCCTGTGGGAGACCATCATATCAAATTAATGTCCAATTTTTTTGCTCAAACAGAAGCCCTTGCTTTTGGTAAAACTGAAAAAGAAGTTCGTGAAGAATTAAAAGGAAAATCCTTTGAAGAAATAAACTTTTTAGCTCCTTTTAAAGTTTTTGAAGGGAATAAACCCACAAACTCTATTTTATTTGAAAAGTTAACACCCAAAGTGTTAGGGTCATTAATAGCCATGTACGAACACAAAATATTTGTACAAGGTGTTATATGGAATATTTTTAGTTTTGATCAATGGGGTGTAGAATTAGGAAAACAATTGGCTAACAATATTTTACCTGAATTGAAGAAAGAAGAGCAAGTTCATTCTCATGACTCATCAACCAACGGATTGATAAATGCATATAAAAAAATGAGAAATTTTTAAAAACGAAATCTCGTAAAATCACAAACGCTGAACCATTTCTTACCATAGAAAAAAACGTAGTGAAAAATTATCTAAAACAATCCAATCCTCTAGTTGAGGCATCGTCTTTATATCACTCAAACCTCCTACTTCTTCTTCCGGAAGCTATTTAGGATAGTATTCTTCTCTTAACAATCTCTTATAATTGTCTGAATTCCGATCTATTAAATATTGTAATGTAAATTTAAATAAAAGAAGATTCGTCCCTAAAAGACTATTGCTGTGTTTATTAAAATAATGCTGTGTCTTTTTAAAATGCTTTTGAGCTTCTTTTACATCACATCGAGCCGCGTGTTTGCGAAGGCGGGGAAAAGAAAACCCGAAAGTTCAGCTTTGCACTTGACCCGCTATTGCATATATACGATGTTGCATGTAGTGTTTTAATAGTTCGTACTTATTACGCTTATTCCATTTCTTTCGTTTTCTTCCTCTTTTGTTTCTTGGTATTCAATTGCTTTTATTAATGCTCGCTTATCAAAAACCGCACTAATAAATGGTTGAAAAATGCCAAGAATTGTTAAACTCCCTCTACCGGTTTGTTTTAAAGTTTTATATTTATTCAACTTTACTTTTTCTTTCTCTAATTGAGTTATTTTATCATATGTTTTTTGTGTATGTAAACCTGTTGCTCCTCTTTTTCCATTTAGAGCATTTAGAGCATTTAGAGCATCTGCTCCATACTTTCCACTTTTTATATCTTTCAAAACTTGTTGAGCTTTTGGATTATCTTTACCAAAAGTTCCAGTTTTTTTGGCTTCGGCAACAGCAGAATCAAAAGAAGAAATAGCGTCTTTACTTGCACCAACTGAAACTAACGCTTGCCTAATAGCACTGGCATTTCCTATTACATTATGGCTATCTTCTATTGGATTGTTAGCATCCATAACATGGTCTAATAAATCTTTCTCTTCTTCTTTTTTAATAATCTCTTCTTCTATTTCATTATATCTTTTATCTCTGTATTGATTAGCATACTGCTCTCCAACCCAATCTGCACTAGGCTTAATAACTTCTTTACCTAAAAAAATTGCAAAACCAGTACCACCAAAATACATTAATGCAGAATAAATACCGGTTATAGCTACAGCACCTTCTGCAAGAACAAAACCCGCAAAAGCATTTACGACAGTATTTAATCCTATATCTACTTTGTTATTCCATCCAATGGAAGATGCTGCTTTTTCGGCTGCTTTTTCACTAACAAAGGGCATTAAAACTCCACCTTCTCCACATACTAAAATAGAACAACTCAGTATTGCATTGTGATTATTAAACCTAACCCCTGTATGATAAAATTTCCATTGACTAAGTTTATTCCCTAACGCTCCTGAACATTTGGGACTTGTAGCTATTTGGTAGATTGCATATGCTATTGCTCCAATAGCAATAGCAGTTCCTACAATCCATCCAACTACGGGTACTGTCATAGAAGCGGCAGCAATTCCTAAAGCAACACCTACACCACCAACAAATGCACTTTCTGATAATCCCTTACTCCAAACAGTTTTACAAGTAAAATCGTTACCTTTTAAAAGTTTCTTATCAACTTTGGTCAAGAAAGCCCGTTTATCTTTATAATAAACCGAAATGTTTCTTGCCTTGTCATCTGCCACAAGTTGACGATAACTATTACCAATTTGGTTGGTACAGACTACATAGGTTTCTTCGGGTAAATAAGATGATGCCATAATTTATTTTTTTGTAAAAAAATATGAAATATTATTATTGTCTTGTTTTATTTTCATTTTAAAATATTCTTTTTTTTCAAGAAAGGGTTTTATTTTATTAACTATTAACTCTTCCAATATTTTTTTTTCTTTGAAAAAAGTAAATATAAAACCATTAAATAACCTAAGTTTAGATTTATTATTATGAGAAATTTGTATAAATCCTCCTACAGGTTTGCTTGAGATTTTCAATTCAATAAAATTTATATTTTCTAAAGGAATTTGATATTGTGTTACTTTATTTTTAAAGATAATTATTGTATCTTCAATAAATTTTATATTATATTTTGAACTTATAATGAATTGGTTAATTATAAGAATAAAAATTAAAGAAATAGTAAGTATGAGCCCATAAATTTTAACATTATCAAAAACCGAAGGTTTTTTGATAGTATCATAATTAAACATTTGCTCTATCGGAGGAGTAATACAGAAAAAAATAAAAATCCATATTGTCATTGCTAAAATAAGTTTACTTATTGTCATTGCCCTAAACTCATATTCATTATTATCTTGTTTCATATTATTCAGGTGTATGGTTTTGTAAACGGGTTAAAGTAAACTCGCAAGTATTTTCAATATTGTCTGCAATTTCTTCTCGAATGTTTACAGAAGCTGATTCTACTAATTTTTGAGAAAAATTAAATTGAATGGTGCAGGAAAAAAATAATTTGAATTGTGTAAATCCAAACTGTAAAGTTGGTTTCAACTCTTTATTATATTCTTTTACCAAGTCTTCGTTAAATTTTTCTGAAATGGAGGTAGCTGCTATTTTCTTCTTGTAGAAAACTGAAACCTTTCTCATATAAGAGTCTGCAACAAGCTCTCGATAACTATTCCCTGCTTGATTAGTACAAACAACATAGGTTTCTTCGGGTAAATAAGATGATGCCATATCTTTATTTTTTAGTGTAGATATATGCTATACTATTTTTGTCTTTTTTAATTTCTAAATCGAAAATCTCTAAATTTTCAAAAAATGGATTAATATTTTTTATTATGATGTTTTCCAATATCTTTTTTTCTTTAGAAAAGGTTAAAAATAGTCCGTTATAAAGTATTAATTTATTTTTTAAAGTTTTAATTATCATACCACTTGTTGCAGGTTTGTTAGAAATACCTAACTGGATATATTCAATTTCTTCTAGTAAAAAATGGTATTTCATCTTATTTTTTTTATGAATGACAACTTTGTTTTTTAAAAGCTGAATTGTATATTTTGAACTAATAATTGTCTGTGAAATTATTAACATAATAATCCACGAAGCTATTAAAGGGGTACCAACAGTCATTAGTGTTGTAAAAACGTCTGATCCCTTTTCATTATAAAAAAGTAACTTATCCATTGATATAAAAAATGAAAAGGAATAAAACTCCACCAATGACAGTTTTTTGAATGGTCATTGCCCTAAACCCATATTGATTATTATCTTGTTTCATATTATTCAGGCGTATGGTTTTGTAAACGAGTTAAAGTAAACTCACAAGTGTTTTCAATATTATCCGCAATTTCCTCTCGAATGTTTACGGAAGCTGATTCTACTAATTTTTGAGAAAAATTAAATTGGATGGTGCATGAAAAAAATAATTTGAATTGTGTAAATCCAAACTGTAAAGTTGGTTTCAACTCTTTATTATATTCTTTTACCAAGTCTTCGTTTAGTTTTTCTGAAATGGAAGTAGTTGCTATTTTTTTCAAGACTATAGAGTCTTTGTCTTCTCTGACTTTGTCAAACTTAAATCCGAGAGGGATAACAATATTTGGCAGAATTGTAGAAGTATATAAAAATTCTTCATTTATTAATTCTTCAAAAGGTTTGTAAAGAAATTGGTCAAAGCAAATAAAATTAAACAGGCTTCTCTGATATTCTTGAATATTTAAGTTTTTGAACTGTTGATTACCTGTTTTTTCTAATTCTTTTATCGAATTTGGAACGTTTTGTAATGATTTTATAAATTCTAAACTTTTGAAGCCGTGATTTCTAAAATTCTCCCACTTTTTATTGATAACGGAACGATTCAATATTTCGTCTAACTTCCCACTTTCTGAAAGTTTAAAATAAGCATCATTTTTGATAAACTCCGTTTCTTTAACCAATTCAAAAGAAGATTCTAAAACAGGGGGGATAACCTCATAAATAAATTCTTCAAGTTTTATTTTGGCAAAGCGTTCCTCTAAATTTTGTTCTAATAGAATTTGAGTTTTTTGATTCGTATAGGAAGTGAGTATTGAATTTATTTTTGTTGAATTTGTTTGTTCACAACGATACCTTGCTTTAGAATTAAATTCTATTTTCTCTACTGGAAAATCTGATTTTTCAACTTTAGGAATAACTTTTTTATGAATTGGAATTTTTAAATCTTGTAAATGACCCGCATACTCTGGACCTAAAAAAGTTTTGAAAAAACGTGCATTAGGATTTTCTTTTTTTATATCATCAATTGAAACATTATATTTTTCAGCAATATCAGCTAGTTTTTCTTCAGCCACAACTTTGTGAATTTTGTATTCCATCGTGTTTTCAATTTAGGCGTTTTTTTGGTTAACATTACATGCAACGGTTTACGTATATATGCAGTAGCGGAGTAGGGAAGCCGAAAGTTTCGGTTTAGACTGACGTAAGCTACTTGCAAATTTCATTTGTTAAATTTAGAAAATAGAAATGAATTTGCAAGTAGCGACAAGAACAGTACTACCATTTGATTTAGCACTTAACCGGCTATTGCATATATACGATGTTGCATGCAGTGTTTTTAATTTGATGTCATTACGCTTATTGAATTGGTTGCATCTTGTATAGCATTTTCAGCTAATGCACGTCTTGCTTCTTCTGAAAAGTAATTAGTAGCCAATGGAACAAAAAATAATGCAATTCCAGTAGCTTTGGACAGCAAAGAATTTGGATTATTTAAAGACCATTTATTACCTCTTATTTT
>JBKEDE010000043.1:0-13331 GCA_047975265.1 Flavobacteriales bacterium | reverse complement strand
TATTAACGGTTGCATTGGTAACAATCCTAACAACCAACTGCAGTAACGATGACGACAATGTAAACACCGGATGGGTTGCCTTACCTCTTAACGATGGGAATTTGGAAGAGGCGACATCAAAAACTTCATCAAAAACGATTTCTATTACCTCCTCTGAGTCTTATGATTACAATAACGACGGCAATGCCTCTACCGATATTAAAAACCAAATGGCTTATTGCCAATTTGATGATGATTTTGGTTTTTATGTTACAACAGCAGGAAGTAAAGGATATTCCTATTATTTTAAGACCAAATGCAACAGTACAGAACCCAATTCAATTATAAGAGAGCAATACACCATTGAGACGGATAACGTTTGGCTATTTAATTTTAAACCCGACGATACCAATACCAATGCAGAAGAGTTTGTACTGAGAAATGTTCAGTTGTTTTCCCGTACGGCAAACAAAATATACACTTTGTATCGTATAGAATACGATTTATTGGATAAAACCACCGGAAAAACCTTCCACTGGGTAAGAGAACAATCGCTCTAATGATAAAAAAGATGAAAACAACTAAATAATTAAAAATGAAAAACGAAAAAATCATTCGTTTGCCTTAACGGCTCTTATTCCTCTTATGGTGTTATGTAGCTTTTTGTTTCTTATTCACCCAGATATGTAATAGAAAAAGCACGCGTTTTAGCTAAATAGTAAGATGCACCCGTACACCCCTGACAAGGCTCTCCACCCAGTGTAAGTTTTTCTCCTGCCGAGAAATACATCACAACGCTACCTCCTTTGTAAAGGTTACCTCCTTTTTTATCCTCGCTAAAATGATTAAATCCAAAATAACTGCTACCATAGTTCATCATCCATGTAAAACTATTAGAAGGACCGGTATTTGACCAAACCAATCCGGATAAGGAAATTGGGTAAAAACCGTCTGTTTCGAACAATAAAAAAATAACAGAAATTTATTGTCCTGTAAAATATTAAAAATCAATTAGCTTCTTTTTTATTTTATTCTCTATTTTTGTCTTCAAAACGTATTTTAAATGAAAGTAGTCATATTAGGAGCCGGAAACGTAGCATCACATTTAACCAGAGCATTATTGGAGAGTACGGTTCACGTTGCTCAAATATACAATCGGACACTAAAAAAAGCTGAGGCGATTGCAAAACCTTATAATTTAGCTTTTACAGATAAAATCTCAGAACTTCAAAAAGCGGATTTGTACATTATTTCTGCTTCTGACAAAGCGGTAAAAGAAATTTCATGCCACATTCCTTTTGAAGATGTTTTAGTGGTGCATACAGCCGGCAGTTTAGGAATGGATTCTTTAAAAGGAAATTACAGAAAAGGTGTTTTGTATCCTTTACAAACCTTTTCCATGGATAAGGGCGTTCGTTACGAAAAAGTTCCTTTTTTTATAGAAACTGAAAACGATGAAGATTTTATAAAATTAGAGAAACTTTTGTTGAAAGTATCCGAGAAAGTATATAGAATGACTTCTGAGCAGCGTATCTATTTGCATTTAAGTGCCGTATTTGTTTGTAATTTTACCAATTACATGTACACCATAGGAGAAAAATTGCTTGAGCAAGCTGATTTGCCTTTTAAGATGTTAATTCCCTTAATTGATGAAACTTGTCAAAAAATTCATGAAATACCTCCATCAAAGGCACAAACAGGTCCGGCAAAAAGGGATGACCAAAATATCATTGAAAAGCATTTGGAAATGTTAAAAAATCAATCGGATTTAGCCCAGTTATATGCTCTAATGAGTAAAGAAATTTTAAAACAGCAACATGAATTATAAGGAGAAATTAAAAGAAATAAAAGCATTGGTTTTTGATTGTGATGGTGTTTTTACAGACGGAACACTTTCTTTGCACGCAGACGGTTATTTATCTCGAAGGTTTAATGCAAAAGACGGTTACGCCTTGCAATTAGCTATAAAAAAAGGATTGCATGCAGCAATTATTACAGGAGGAACAGACGAGGCAGTTGAAATACGATTTCGTAATTTGGGAGTAACCCATGTATTCTTAAATGCTCGTGATAAGACACGTGTTTTCAAGGAATTTTCTGTAAAAAACAATATAAAGCCGGAGGAAGTGCTTTATATGGGCGATGATCTTCCCGATTTACCTTTGTTGAACATAGTTGGGATGCCATGCTGCCCTAACGATGCGGTAATTGAAGTAAAAAATGCCTCAAAGTATATTTCCAATATTAAAGGAGGAAAAGGTTGTGTTCGGGATGTGATTGAACAAACGCTGAAAGTGCAAAATAAATGGATGGAAAAAGGAGATGTTATTATTCCTTCACGGTAGTTATGATTAAATAAATTCAGATGTAGCGTAATGTTGCAACAAAAATTATACGATTGGAATATTGTTTTAGCCTCTCAATCTCCTAGAAGGCAACAATTACTTAAAGAGTTGGGTATTGATTTTAAAACTCAAATAAAATCGGTTAAAGAAGATTATCCAAGCCATTTAAAAAGAGAAGAAATAACCCATTATTTGGCAAAATTAAAAGCATCGGTTTTTATAAATTTGAATAAAAAAGAGCTTATCATTACTTCGGATACCATTGTTTGGTTTAGAAATAAACCGCTAGAAAAACCAAAAGATAAAGAACAAGCTATTAAAATGTTAGAAGAATTATCAGGAAAAAAACATGAAGTGATTACATCGGTTTGCTTAACCTCTTTGGGAAAGCAAATTATAGAATTTGAAACAACACAAGTTTTCTTTAAAAAATTTTCATCAGACGAAATTATTTTTTATGTAAATCAATTTAGTCCTTTTGATAAAGCCGGAGCGTATGGAATTCAAGATTGGTTGGGCTATATCGGAGTAGAAAAAATAGAAGGTTCTTACACAAACGTGATGGGATTGCCCACTCATTTGTTATATAAAATGTTGAATCAATTTATATGAAAACATATTATGCTGTTGGTTTGATGTCAGGAACTTCATTAGATGGACTGGATATTTGTTACGCAAAATTTAATTTTGATATAAGTTGGTCGTTTGAGATTTTACAAGCCGAAACGATTTCATATGATTCTTTTTGGAAAGAAAAATTAGCTGATTCTATAAAAATTACAAGTGAACAACTTCTGAATTTAGATGTACAATTTGCTCAATTTTTAGGGACTCATACACAACAATTTATAGAAAAACATCACATTAAAAAACTTGATTTGATTGCTTCGCATGGTCATACAGTCTTTCATCAACCTGAAAAGGGCTTTACATTACAAATAGGTGATGGTCGTTGGATTTCAAAAATAACTCGCTATCTTGTTGTGTATGATTTTCGTTTTCAAGATGTTATGTTAGGCGGTCAAGGAGCTCCTCTTGTTCCGATAGGGGATGAATTATTATTTTCAGAATATGATTATTGCTTGAATTTAGGTGGATTCTCTAATATATCGTTTAAGAAAGATGGAAAACGAATAGCTTACGATATTGCTCCGGTGAATATTGTATTAAATACATTGGCTCAAAAAAAAGGATTGGCTTATGATATTGACGGAAAATTAGCAAAAAAAGGCGTAGTCAATGAAAAATTATTAAAAAATCTAAATAATTTATCGTATTATACAAAAAAATATCCTAAATCGCTGGGTGTAGAATGGGTTGGAAAAGAAATTGAGCCTATTTTACAGAATGATTTAAGTTCGATAGAAGATCAATTGGCGACTTTTGTAGAACATAGTGCATTTCAAATAGGGCAACATATTGAAAAAAAGAAAAAAATACTTTGTACGGGAGGTGGAACTTTAAATTCTTTTTTGATGGAACGAATTCAATTTTATACAAAAAATGATATACAAATTCCTTCAAAATTCTTAATTTCTTATAAAGAAGCTCTTATTTTTGCGTTTTTAGGTGTCTTGAGAGTAGAAAATAAAATAAATGTATTAAAATCGGTTACCGGAGCAAATAAAAATCATTCATCGGGTATAGTGTATAATTGTTGAAAAATTTATACTTTCGAAAATTGATTTTAATTTAGTATAAAATTAAAAAAGGTATTACAAGAACTTCTTAAAAAAATAGATTATGTTAAAGCACTTCTTAGGAAATAGTCCAAAATGGTTTAAAATGACCATGATTGGATTTTTGGTTATGAATATAATTTTGTATTACGGTTTACCAATGGTAATGAACCCACATCAGGCTCATATGATCGTGGCATGGTTATTTATCGGAGAATTTATTTTTACATTGGCTATGGCATTAAACTGTTATCCGTTACAGTCAGGGGGGCTGTTAGCCATACAAGTATTGGCATTAGGTTTAACAAATCCGGACAATGCCTATCATGAAGTAGATTCAAATTTAGAGGTTATTTTACTGTTGATGTTTATGGTAGCAGGAATTTATTTTATGAAACCTTTATTAATGTTTATTTTTAGTAAAGTATTTACCAAAATAAAATCCAAAGTAGCTTTATCGTTATTGTTTGTCGGTCTTTCGGCACTATTATCAGCCTTTTTAGATGCATTAACGGTAACGGCTGTTCTAATAAGTGTTGCCGTAGGCTTTTACGGAGTATATCACAAAATTCATTCCAGTAATTCTGATTATAACGAAAGTGGAGAAATGGATCGGAGAGAATTGAGTGGTGAAACGTTAGAACAATTCAGAAGTTTTTTGAGAAGTTTAATTATGCATGGAGCAGTTGGTACAGCATTGGGAGGTGTTTGTACATTGGTAGGAGAACCTCAAAACTTGTTGATTGGAGAAAAAATGGGTTGGAGTTTTATAGATTTTATGAAACACATGGATCATGTAACACTTCCGGTTCTTTTTTCAGGATTGGTAACAACGGTTATTTTAGAAAAAACAGGATGGTTCGGATACGGAGCTAAATTACCCGAAGTGGCACGTAAAATTATAGAAAATTACACAGAAGAAGAAGATGCCAAACGTACTGAAAAAGAAAAATACGGATTAATTGTACAAGGGATTGCAGCCGTATTATTGATTATAGGATTGGCAACGCACATTGCTCCTGTCGGATTTATAGGATTAGCTTTGATTATTTTCCAAACATCTTTTATGGGAATTATAGAAGAGCACCAGTTAGGAAAAGCCTTTGAGGAAGCATTGCCTTTTACGGGTCTTTTAGTCGTTTTCTTTGTTATTGTAGCAATGATTCATGACCAGCATTTGTTTAAACCAATTATTGAGTGGGCATTATCATTCCCTGAAGATCAACAACCGGCCATATTTTATTTAGCAAACGGAATATTATCAGCCATTTCTGATAATGTATTTGTTGCAACCGTTTATATTGGAGAAGTCAAGGCAGCAGCTGATGCAGGAATTATTACCCACGAACATTTACATGAATTAGCTGTAGCCATCAATACAGGAACCAATTTACCTTCAGTAGCCACTCCAAACGGTCAGGCAGCGTTCTTATTTTTATTGACTTCTGCCTTAGCACCTTTAATTAATCTTTCTTATGGGAAAATGATTAAAATGGCACTGCCTTATACCATTGTTATGGGTGGAATGGGATTGATAGGTGTAATGTATTTTTAAATAGCACATAAATAAACAATAAAACGATCTTCGGATCGTTTTTTTATTAAGAATAAGCATACTATTTTTTGTATTTTTGAATAATCTTAAAATTATTAAACCGAATGAACGATACCGTAGATACATTAAAAGCGATAAACGAAACTGTAAAAGGACCCATTGTAAAGGAATTATCAGTTTGGGAAATGCTTTTTGGAGGAGGAATAGCGGGAACTATTATTATGGTAATTCTTTTTATACTTTTTGTAGCAACTGTGTATATCTTTTTTGAACGTTATTTCATTATCGAAAAAGCGTCAAAAGCGGATGCACTTTTTATGAATGCCATCCGTGATTTTGTATACGATGGAAAAATTGAATCCGGATTGGATTTATGTAAATCAACCAACTCTCCGGAAGCACGCATGATTGAAAAAGGTTTAACCCGAATCGGAAGACCTCTGGAAGATATATCGCAGGCTATTGAAAACACGGCAAAATTAGAAGTTTATCAATTAGAGAAAAGGTTAAATACAATGGCAACCATTGCCGGAGCTGCTCCTATGTTAGGGTTTTTAGGAACTGTGGTGGGTGTAATTATTGTGTTTTTTAATATTACGCATGCAACAGGCGGGAACATCAATCCACAAGATTTGGCAGGTGGATTATTCACTGCTATGGGAACGACTGCTGTAGGGTTAATTGTAGGAATTGCAGCCTATATTGGATATAATTACCTTGTTTCAAAAGTAGATCATACGGTATATCAGTTACAAGCATCGGCTGTAAACTTTCTAGATGTAATCAATAAACCTGTGTAAAATGGACATACGAGGAAGGAATAAAGTCAATCCAAATTTCAACATGTCTTCCATGACGGACATTGTTTTCTTATTATTAATCTTTTTTATTATAACATCCTCCTTTGTTTCACCTCATGCCATTGATTTGTTGTTACCAAAAGGGGAGGGACAAGTTATTCAAGGAGGAGAACCCATTTCAGTAAGTATTTCTGTGCAAGGAAAATACTATATAAACGAAACAGAGACTGAAGCTGATAAAGTAGAACAAGAATTGCTTTATAAGTTTCAAGATACACCTGAAGAAGACCGTACGTTAACCATTCGGGCAGAACAAGGTGTACCGATTGAAAAAGTAGTGGAAATATTATCCATAGCAAATAAATATAAATATAAAACCGTATTGGCAACACAACCGATTGAATAACAATGAATAAACAAACAGAGCAAAAAGCAAAAAAAAGAAGTACGGTAATCACAACGATTATTACAGTGGTTGTTTTATGCGGTTTGTTTTTTTTTAGTTTTAAATATTATGATCCTCCTATTGAAAATGCAATTGTCATTAATTTTGGATATGATGAAGAAGGGACAGGAAAAGAAGAACCGGCACCCTCTAAAGGAAATGTCAATGACAATCAGGCTTCTCGAATAGAAGCTCAACAACAAGTACAGAGAGAACCGATTAAGGAAAAAGTTTTGACACAAGAAAAAGAATCTCCGGTTATCAAGTCAAAATCTAAAAATCTATCGAAAGAGAACGTTAAAGACCAAACTGCAAAAAAACAAACGGTGAAAGCAGATAAAACAACGGAAAAATCTGAAAAAGAAAAATTGGACGGACGTTTGAGTGGTTTGAGAGGTTCTTTAGGAGGAAAAGGAAAATCTTCTTCAGGAGGAGACGGAACAGGATCTGAAAGAGGAAATCAAGGTGTTTTAGAAGGAGATCCCGGGGCAGAAAATTATGAAGGATCAATAGCAAAAGGAACTCGAAAATTAATAAATAGACCGCCAACGCCTGATTTTAATCAATGCCCGAATAATGAATACGGCAAATTGGTAGTTGCCTATAAAGTAAACGCCGTGGGCAACATTGTTTCCAATACGATTGATTTTAACGGAAAAGGAACAAATATTACAGTAAATACCTGTATTAAAAATATTATAAAAACGTATTTGTCTAAATTTCAATATTCAAAAAGCAACAAAACTTTTGAAGCAACTTCCCAAACATTTAATTTGAAACCGAAATAGAATTAGAATTATTAATAAAATTTATAATTAAATTCAACATTAAAAGACTATTTTTGATTGTTTTTAAGAATAGTCGATAACAATGACTTATCAGGAAGTATTAGATTGGATGTTTTCACAATTACCTATGTATCAACGTAATGGAAAAAGTGCTTTTAAAAAAGATTTAACCAATATCGTTAAATTAACCAAATTGTTACACAATCCTCAGAATGAATATAAAACCATTCATGTAGGAGGAACAAACGGGAAAGGCTCAACAACACATATGTTAGCCTCTGTTTTACAAGAATCAGGCTATACAGTAGGTTTATATACATCACCTCATTTAAAAGATTTTAGGGAACGGATAAAAGTAAATGGAAAACCCGCTTCAAAAGACTTCGTTATAAACTTTATAGAAAAACATAAATCTTTTTTTGAGGAAAATCAACTGTCTTTTTTTGAAATGACTGTTGGGATGGCTTTTCAATACTTTAAAGAACAACAAGTTGATATAGCGGTTGTAGAAGTTGGTTTAGGCGGTCGTTTAGATTCTACCAACATTATTAATCCCATCCTAAGTGTTATTACAAATATCAGCTTAGATCATACGGAAATGTTGGGAAATACACTAACTTCAATTGCCTTTGAAAAAGCAGGAATTATAAAAAAGAATGTTCCTGTGATTATAGGTGAAAAACATATAGAAACCGATGCCGTTTTTATTCAAAAAGCAAAACAGGCAAATGCTAAAATTATCTTTGCGGAAGATTTAATGCCAAAGCATAATTTTACATCAGATTTAAAAGGATTTTATCAACAAAAAAATATTCGAACCGTTTTAGTAACCTTAGATGAATTATCAAAAACCTTTAAATTAACAAAAAAAAATAGTATAAAAGGATTACAAAATACAATTAAAAACACTTCATTATCAGGTCGTTGGCAAATTTTAGAAGAAAATCCTAAAATTATTTGTGATACAGGGCATAACTTAGCCGGAATTAAAGAAATTGCCAAACAATTAGAGACTTTAAAAAAAGAAAAATTACACTTGGTTTTAGGTTTTGTAAATGATAAAGAAGTAAGTAAAATATTAGATGAATTTCCGGAAGATGCGTATTATTATTTTGCAGAGCCGGACATCCCAAGAAAAATGTTACTTGAAGATTTAAAAAAACAAGTAAGAAAACCGAATGTACAGTACTTTTCAACAATATCGGAAGCCTTTGAAAAAGCGAGAAAAAAGGCTAATAAAGAAGATGTTATTTTTGTAGGAGGCAGTACATTTGTTGTAGCAGAAATTTTGTAAAAAAACATTTGATTGAAATAAAAAAACGTCTATATTTGCAACCGCAACAAAGGGAAATTAGCTCAGCTGGTTCAGAGCACCTCGTTTACACCGAGGGGGTCGGGGGTTCGAATCCCTCATTTCCCACAACAAAAAAGGAATATCAGAAATGATATTCCTTTTGTTTTTACGGCATCTTCCTTAATTTCAGGATTTATCACATCATCAGACATGGCGGCATAGTTAATGCTTGCGTCTCCTGCCTCTATATAATTGTAAAATTCTCACTGATAAATCGATAAAAAAGAGTTCCCAATACAAATTGCTTAAAGTCCCACCCATCCACAGAGCCACGCACATCGTTGGCTATTTTCCAAATTTGTGCTTGCAATTCATTTCGTTGTTGTGCTTGTCATCTTTTATTTTTATGTTGCTCTTTATTGCGTCAGAACTGTTAAGCAAGAGATAAGGAGCAATGTTCAATAAATTCTTAAGGTTTTAAAAGTAAAATCTGTTAGTCAAATTACCTATTGAATACATTCAGCTAAAGGGTTGATTAGTAATATTGTTCTAATATTTAAAATGAATCCCAACAGCTCAAGACCACCCAAAAACCACCTTTCTGTAACCTTTAGGGTCAGAAACATTTTACGCAATCATCATGCTCTTACAATCTTGCAAGAAAAGCCTATCTTTGTAACATGATTACACAAGAAACTATAGATGAAATATTTGCTGCTGTTCGTGTTGAAGAGATTATTGGTGATTACGTAAACCTCAAGCGAGCAGGAAGCAATTTGAAAGGACTTTCTCCTTTTTCAGAGGAAAAGACGCCTTCTTTTGTAGTTTCTCCCGCCAAGCAAATTTGGAAAGACTTCAGTTCCGGAAAAGGAGGGAATGCCGTAACTTTTTTAATGGAAATAGAGCAATATACCTATCCTGAAGCATTACGTTATATCGCCAAAAAATATAATATTGAAGTTAAAGAAGACCGCATTCAAAACGAGGAACAAAAAGAGAAAACTGCTGAAAAAGAAAGCCTCTTTTTGCTCAACGAATACGCCAACAAATACTTTCAAGACCAATTATGGAATACGGAAGAAGGAAAAACCGTAGGATTATCCTATTTTAAAGAACGCGATTTTAACGAAGAAACCATTAAAAAATTTCATTTAGGTTTTTCTCCCGACCAGTGGGATGCTTTTACAAACAATGCTTTGGAAGACGGATATAAGTTGGATTATTTATCAAAAGCTGGGTTAACCATTGTTAAAGAAGATAAAAAATTTGACCGCTTCAAAGGACGCGTTTTATTCCCTATTCATAGTTTTTCAGGGCGTGTTTTAGGTTTTGGAGGACGTATCTTAAATTCCAATGATAAAGCTACAAAATACCTAAATTCTCCCGAAAGTTCTATTTATCATAAGAGCCATATTTTATACGGGATTTATCATGCCAAACAAGCTATCATACGGGAAGACACTTGTTTTTTGGTTGAGGGTTACACCGATGTGATTTCGCTTCATCAAAATGGTATTGAAAACGTTGTTGCCTCATCCGGAACGGCTTTGACAAAAGAGCAAATCCGTTTAATAAAACGTTTAACCAATAATATTACCATTTTATATGATGGCGATACGGCAGGAATTAAAGCTTCATTTAGAGGAATTGATTTGATTTTGGAGCAAGATATGAATGTTAAAGTTTTGTTGTTTCCTGACGGAGAAGATCCTGATTCTTTTGCCCGAAAAAATGCCCAATCGGAACTAAAAAAATATTTAGCTGAAAATACCAACGATTTTATACGGTTTAAAACGCAAATTCTATTAAACGAAACACAAAACGATCCTATAAAAAAAGCCGGTTTAATACGCGATATTGTTTCCAGCATAGGAAAGATTGAACATTTGATTAAACGAGAACTCTATATTCGAGAAACTGCGGATTTATTAGATGTTCGTGAAGAAACATTGTTTAAAGAACTCTCACAATTAGACCAAGCCAAAGACAGGGAAACCAAAAAACAACTTTCACGCTCTTCCAACTCAATTTCTTCGTTAGAAACCATTCAGCCCAAAACAATAGACGTCAATTCTACTTACGAATTAGAACAACGTATTATAGAACTTCTGATGACTTACGGAAGCAAAAAAATTACCATTAAAGATTTGGATGAAGAAGGAAAAGAAGCTGAATTTGAAGTAACGGTTGCTGAAGAAATTATTGATCGTTTACAAGAAGATGATTTGTTTCTAAAAAATCCTCAGCAAAAAAAAATATATGATTTGTTTGTAGAGGGAATCCGGAAGGGCGAAATACGCAACACTTCCTTTTTTATGAAATTGGTGGATGAAGATATTCAAAACCAAGTTTCTCATCTTTTGACAGAAAAATATCATTTACATGATTGGAAACGAAAAGAAATTATGGTAACTCCTATTGATAAAATCATCCCTAAAGCAGTTATAGAAGCCGTTTATCGTTATAAATTTTTACGTGTTTTAGAATCTGAAAAACAATTTTTGGAGAACATTAAACAAGGTGAAAATCATACAGAAAATATGACGCAACTAATAAAAATGCAAAAAATTCGTCAAAAAATTGCCCAAAAACTCAATCGCCCTATTTAGCTTGATATTATAGATTTTTTATAAAAAATACTTCATTTATTGAATAATGAATAAAAAATCATTGTTTTTAAATAAAAAATTAAAAAACATTTTTAGTTGTTAATTTTTCTATTGATATTTGTTTTTATTTTAACTTAGTCCAAATAATGAAGTTTAAATTAATTAGTTTTATGCTTTTTACCGCTTTTGCAAACGCACAAAACATAGATATAGATAGTCTGAAATCAGTAATCAAGCAAGAGTTAAAGGAAGAACTCAAACAAGAGAAAGATACAATAAGTATTAAACAAAAAATAGCCAATACTTTTTCTAAAATGAGACTGAAGGGTTATGGGGTTGTTAATTATTACAACTACGGTCAATACGATACCGATCCGGGAATCAGAGATAAGGTTGATGCCGAACGACTAAATCTATATTTTGATTACTTTTTTAGCGATAAATTTACATTACATACAGAATTAGAATTTGAGCATGGTGGAACAGGTTCAACTTTAGAATTGGACGTTCAGGAGGAATTTGGAGAGTACGAACAAGAAATTGAACAAGGTGGAGAAGTAAACTTAGAACAATTGTATTTAGAATATAAATTTAAACCCTACTTGAAAGTTAAAGCAGGTAAGTTTAAATTGTACTTCAATTTGGCACAAATTTTA
Source organism: Flavobacteriales bacterium (assembly GCA_047975265.1). Lineage (GTDB taxonomy): Bacteria > Bacteroidota > Bacteroidia > Flavobacteriales > UJ101 > UJ101. The sequence continues at coordinate 1,181 of JBKEDE010000043.1, read as the reverse complement.
GATGAACCCGATGAATATTTTACTATTCAGCGACCTGAAATGGAAAATATTATTTTACCGTTGGGCTGGTATGAAACCGGAATTGAATTAGACGGTAAATTTCTTAAAAACAAACTCTCTTACCGTTTGGCTTTGGTAAACAGCTTAGAGTCCAGTGGATTTAGTTCCGCAAACTGGATAAAATTGGGTTATCAAACAAAATTTGAAATGGTCAATGCAGAAAATTTTGCATTGTTTGGAAATTTAAATTATCATTTCGGAAAAAGTCGTTATACATTTGCAGGCGTTTCGTATTATTATGGAAATACGACAGACAATAGACCAAAACCTGATTTGAGTGTTGATGGAAATGTAAAAATATTCGGAGCTCATGTTTCTATTTTTGAAGCTCCTTTCAGATTTGCTTCACAATTTATTTTTGGCGATTTACAAAACTCTGAACGAATTTCTATAAGAAATACTAACCTTCCGGCTACTTTAGGAATTAAGAAAACGCCTGTTGCTAAAAACGCCATCGGTTTTTCGGCAGAATTGGGTTATGATATATTAACCTTTATAAGACCCGATACCCAAAGCAAGTTATATCCTTTTGTACGTTACGATTATTACAATACAATGCACGAAACAGCCGGTTCTATAACAGCAAACAAACGTTGGGAGAGAAGTGTCATTACCGGAGGATTAAATTGGCTGCCTTACAAACACATCGTTTTTAAACTTCAATATACAGCCAGAACGCTTGGCTCTGATAATATTGATAAAGTAACCGGTGCTGTAAATGGCAAAGAAAAAGAAAACTTTTGGGGTTGCGGACTCGGATTTCAATTTTAATAAATAATAACCTTTTAAATAATACAAAATGAAAAGAACACAAATAATTAAGAAAGTCAGCACATTAGCCGTTGCAACATTGTTTGCTTTTACTTTTTCTTGTTCGGATGATGATGATCCAATCATAGAACAAGCAGATTATTCAACCTATTTAAGTGATATTGTAACCCATGTAGTCAATAAAAATTATACTAATTTAAAAACGGCTTCATCAGAAGCCTCAACCAAATGTAATGCCTTGACTATTGGCGATGATGCAGCATTAACCGAAGCACAAAATGCATGGAGAGCAATGCGGGTTTATTGGGAAAATTCTGAATCTACCTTATACGGACCTGCAGGTGATGAGG
>JBKEDE010000013.1:0-81435 GCA_047975265.1 Flavobacteriales bacterium | reverse complement strand
CTGATTATCAATTAGATTTGTTCACACATTCTAACATAAAATTAGCTGTTCCGATGCGTCAAAACCAAGTACAATTTGAGCATTTTTCTAAAATAAAATCCAAAATCAGAAAAAGAATAGAAACTAATTTTTCGCAATTACACGGACAATTTTCTTGGATGATAAACCACGCAAAATCGTTCAAAGGATTAGCCATAAGATTACTGTCTAAAATTACTGCTTTTACAATGATTCAGTATCTCAATGTTTTTTTATTCAATAGACCATTGAATAAAATTAAAGTGAACTTATCCTAAATGCACAACAGGTTATTAATATTTATTTCTAAATTCGTATTCTCATTTTTACTTAAAAAACAAATTAATCTGTTTTTCTCTTTTATCCCTATCTCTGTAAGTTGATTAGGTGTGTTCCTCCATTCAAATAAATTAATCATAATGAGATCTCCTGACTTCAAAGAAATATCCTTATTAGGATAACCAAAAAAAACTCGTTGTCCATTTAAACAATTCATTGATAGCACTAATGTCAAAATTATATATTTCTTCATTTTATTAATTTTATTGGCTTTAGTCTAAAAAATATATTTATATCTTAGCAAAATGAAAAAAGAACTTTTAGCAAGATAAGCAAAAAAGGTAAACAATATCAGTTTACTTTTTTTAAGTCTTGTAGGGCGACTTTCATGGTGGCTATACCAAAGTTAACAAAAGCTATTTTCTTTTCAATTTTTTCAATTGTTCCTATTGATGTTCCATCTTTTATTTTCACACGATTTCCTATGGTCAGAGTTTTTATATAATTTTTAAATTCATTATTTTTCAATTCTTTAATATAAATTTCATTTGATTTTTTCTTTTCACGAATTGGCATTAGTTTCTGTTTTAATTCGTTATCGGTTTGATTTTCTTTTTCTTTACGCTTTTTTGTTTCCTTTTTTGTCTCTTTTTTGCGTTTTGCATTCTCCATTTCAACAATACGCAATACTTCTTTCATTAAATCTTTTTTACGTTTGTTATAAAAATATTTTTCGCTCAAAATAGCTATTTTCTTTCCTAATGAGATGTATTTTTGGTTACGGTCAAAAGCTTCTTGGTACTGATGTAATTTAGTTTCTACTTTATCTTGTAAAGAACCTAATGATTCATGTTTTCGGGCTACTTTTTGTTCCGTTTCTTCTAACTCCTTTTTGGATTTTTCTACACGAAATTTTTCTTGTTGCAATTTAACCATGGTTTTGTCTAACCGAACGGTGTCTTTCTCTACTTTTTTCTTAGCTCGATTTAACAACGAAAAAGGTATTCCGTTTTTTTGTGCTACTTCAAATGTAAATGAGCTACCTGCTTGCCCTATTTCTAAAACATACAGCGGTTCCAATGTTTTTTCGTCAAACAACATGCATGCATTAATCGCATGGGGTAATTCCTCTACTTTTAATTTTATATTGGTATAATGAGTTGTCAAAACTCCGGTAGCTCCACATTCATAAAATTCTTCTAAAAATACTTCAGCTAAAGCTCCTCCTAATTCAGGGTCAGAACCGGTTCCAAATTCATCAATTAAAAATAAGGTTTGTTCATCACATTTTTTTAGAAATGTACGCATTTGTTTTAAACGATAGCTGTAAGTACTTAAATGGTTTTCTATCGATTGATTATCTCCGATATCGGTTAAAATTTTATCATAAAAACAAACAGAACTTCTGAAATGAACCGGAATTAGTAACCCGCTTTGAATCATAACTTGTAATAATCCTATGGTTTTCAATGAAATACTTTTTCCTCCTGCATTAGGTCCTGAAATAGTTATAATACGCTGTTCTGTGTTTAACTCTATATTCTGCGGAATGGTTTCTTTTCCTTCATCACGATTGGTTTTATATAAAATGGGATGATAAGCGTTGATAAGTTTTAAATAATGCCGTTGATTTATCTTAGGCAAAATAGCATCTATTTCTTTGGCATATAATGATTTAGCTCTTACAAAATCCAAATGAGCCAACAGGCTTTGATATTTACCAAATAAATCAATATTCTCACGAAGCTCCTCTGACAAGGCTTTTAATACTTTTATCTCCTCTTCTCTTTCACCTTCTTTTAATTGTTGCAAAGCTCGGTTTACGCGAATCATAGAATCTGGTTCTATAAAAACAATGGAACCCGTTTTTGACTGTCCTAAAATAACACCCGGAATACGTTTTTTATTAGCTGATTTAACAGCCAAAACCCGTTTATTATCAATGACAGATTCTTGAATGGAATCTAAATAATCTTGTGCTCCGTATTTTTTCAATTCTTGGCGAAATTTATCCGATATCGATCGGTTTTGACTGATAATTTGATTTCTGATTTCTTTTAACAAAGGTGTTGAGTCATCTTTTATTTCTCCAAAACGGTTAAAAACTTTATTAATTTTTTTAATAATTTCTTTAGTAAACGGAACTTTTGAAATTAAAAGATGAAGCGTAGGATAATATTCTTTAAATTTTTCTACAAATTGAATATTTTCATTAGCTCTTTCGGAAAGCCTTTTAATTTTCAAGCAAGAATCTGCCTCTAAAAAAGAATCTTCAATATTTAATATTCTAATTTCTTCTGTTACTTCGTCAAACTCAACCGATGGAAATGTATTTTCGTTTTCAAAAGAAGCTAAAAATTCATTTACAAACTTTAATTCAGCAACCAGTCTTTTTTTATTTTCTATAGGTTGTAATTGTTGTATTTTCTTTTTAGCTAAATCACTTTTACAATGCTTCAAAACGTCTTCGATAACACGCTGAAATTCTAAATCAGTTAATGTTTTTTTTGAAATTTCCATACACCGACAAAGGTAATTTAAAAATTGGTAATTGATTTACAGCTGTTTTTAAATTTTATATACAAAAAAATCAATCTGCTTTTTTAAACCGTAAAATTTCTTTTCCGGTATTGTCTTTCAATATTAATTGATCTTTTTTAATAGTGTATTGAGCCGTATTTCCCAATGTTTTTGTGTATTGATCTTCTAAATCCATATTATGAATACACATTTTTCTCGTTACGCCTATTGCTCCAAATTCTATTTTTTCGGCTGTAAGGTTTTTTAATTCTCCCAACATATTGTTACAAACACCTTTCCCTGTAATTTTACGCTGTGTTAAATTAATTTCCAGCTGAGGTCTTCCTTTTTCATCTGAAACCGAAATATCTTTTCCATCGATTTGAATTAATTTCCAAGTATTGTTTACTTGAGCTTTTTTATCAGCTTCTTTTTTTAAAACTTCTATTAATTTATAACGTTTGGATGAAGTGTCAGCCGGAATATTTTTAGGATCTAAATCTTCTACTGCTACTTTTAATTTGTAGATGTATCCCGGTTGATATTCAAAACCTTCTATTTTACTATAAAAGTTTTTCCAATTTCCAAAAAGCATGTAATCTCCTTTTTGAATCTGCATACATGACATAGGTCCAACACCTACACAATTAACCTTTGTACTATTAATCCAAAATATTTCTGTTTTCATATTTTCCTGTATTACCTTTTGTGTTGAGTTACAGTTCACTAAAATAATTACCGTTGCTAAAGCAAAAAATATCTTAAAATTTTTCATATTTATTTTATCTTTTATAATAATATTTCAAAATTTAGACCAAACTTTTATCGGTGGTAACAGACACGCATGAATATTAACTTGTCTCATTAAATATTATATTCAGTTTCTCCAAATCTTTCCAAAAATCAGGATAGGATTTTTCCACTACCTTTTGATCTTCGATGACAAAATCATAATACAGTTTTAAAGGAGCAAAGGCCATCGCCATTCGGTGGTCGTGATACGTTTTAACGACTATATTTTGCTGCGTTTTTTTAAAATTCAAAATTTCTAATGAATCCTCTGTAATAAAAACTTCTACTCCAAACTTTGTTAACTCCGTTTTCAATGCTTCCAAACGGTCGGTTTCTTTGATTTTTAACGTAGCCAAACCCGTTAATTTACACTTGATTTTTAAAGCTGTGCATGTTACCGCAATTGTTTGGGCAATATCCGGTGTATTGTTTAAATCTAATAAAATAAATTCCGGCGGTTGAAAATTTTCTTTTTTTCTTAAAACTAATTGGTTTCCTTGAAATTTAGATTCAACTCCAAATCTTTTATAAATGGTTATCAACTTCTTATCACCTTGTAAACTATCTTCTCGATACGATGCCAAACTTATTTCTCCTCCTTCAGAAATAGCAGATAAAGAATAATAATACGATGCCGAGCTCCAATCTGATTCAACAGTTTGTGTTTCTTCTGAAAGAACAGAAGATTTAATTTCAATTTTATTTTCTTTAAATATACAGTCAATTCCTACTCTATTCAATAATCCTTTCGTCATTTTTATATAAGGAATTGAAGTTATTTTTCCTTTTAAACAAATAGTTAAACCATTTTCTAAAAAAGGAGCAATAAGCATTAAGGCGGTAATATACTGACTACTTATATCTGCCGGAATTTCTACTTTATTTTTTGTAATTTTCTTTCCTTTAATTCTCAAAGGCGGAAATCCCAATTTATTTACGTATGAAATCTCTGATCCTAAATTATTTAAAGCATCCACTAAGATACCTATCGGGCGTTCAAGCATTCTCCCTTCACCCGTTAAAATAATTTCCCGATTTTCTTTTACAGCAAAATAAGCAGTTAAAAACCGCATGGCAGTTCCTGCTATTCCAATATTTATTTTTTTTTCTTTTGATGTTAGAGCCTCTCGCATAACTTGCGAATCTTTTGAATTAGAAGTATTCAAAATTTCAAAAGCATGACTTGACAAGGCTTGCAACATCAGCAACCGATTGGTTTCGCTTTTAGAACCTGTTATCGTAATTTTCCCGTTTATTTTCATTTAGATTATTTTGAAGCAGTTAGTATGATAAAATATCTTATAAAACTAACCGATAAAATTCTACTATTTTTTAGAGAATTACTTTTTCTTTTTTGTCGCTGTTTGCCGTGCTTGTTGTTTTTGGGCTTCTTCTAACATTTGAGCGAATCGTCCTTTCTTTTTAGGCGGTTTCTTTTTATTTTCTTGTAATTGAGCATGTATTTTATCTTCATCAATAAAAAACCTCTTTATAACCAATACCAATATAATTGAAATTGTATTGGAAACAAAGTAGTACCACGAAAGTCCTGAAGCATAGCTATTAATCCACACAACTAACATAACCGGCATAAAATACATAATATAGCCCATATCCGGCATACCGGGTTGTGTAGGTTGCTGCATATTGCTTGAAGATAACCGTGTGTATATAAACATTGTAGCTGCATACATTAATGTAAACAGACTGACATGTGCTCCATACAATGGAATATTAATTGGTAAAGAAAAAACCGAATCGTACGCTGATAAATCATCTGCCCAAAGGAACGATTCTCCTCTCAGGTTAATTAAATTTGGAAATAAATGAAACAAAGCTAAGAAAATAGGCATTTGCAATAAAGCAGGAATACATCCTGCCATAGGATTTACGCCCGCTTTTCGATACAACTCCATCGTAGCTTGTTGTCTTTTCATGGCATCCGCATTTTTATGCTTTTCATTAATTTCATCTAATTCAGGGCGTAACACTCGCATAATAGCTCCTTGTCTGTATTGTTTATACATGATGGGGGCCGTAATCAATTTTACGATGATGGTCATAATCATGATTACAATTCCTGCTCCGAACCATCCTAACCCCGTCAAAAATTTATACATCGGAATAAAGAACCATTTATTCAGCATTCCGAAAATAAACCATCCAAACGGTATGACTTCTTGATAATCACGGTTGTGCAACTTCATTACATCTCTATCATTTGGTCCGATATACCATTGCATATCAGCATTTAACGATTGGTCTGTAAAAGTCGATTCCATTTTAAATTGTTTTAAGTAAAGAGAATCATCATCTACGTTGGTTAATACCATCTTAGAGGAGTCAAATGCCTTTTGATTATCTAAAATAACAGAAAAAAATTGTCCTTTGTAGGCAATCCAATTTACGCCTTTTTCATCCGTACCGGATTGTGTATAATCAATGTCTTTTAAATGATCTAAGGCATAATAAAACTCCGTTCTACGCAACTCCTCCGAACGACCTTTTTCATGAGCCAGTGCTTTTAAATCAAATTGTATTATCGGTTTTTCGGTAATGGTCAAACCTTCTGATTGAATATCAAAATCAATCAAATAATTTTCTTTTAAGGTATATACGATATTTAATTTACCTCCTGAATTAGTTTGAGTAGAGAAGACAACTTGATTATCATTTTGCTGTGTATTAAAAAGTAAATCACGTGTATTAACGGTCTGACCATTTTCGGTAAATTTAATGTTGAAATCTGTATTTTTTTCTGTGATTAAGAATAATTTACTGTGATGATCTTTTTGTTTTTTATCATACGATTGATATTGTTTAATTTCTGCTGTTTTGATTTTAGCTCCTTTTGATGAAAAAGTTAAATTGAGCAAATCATCTTGTAAAACCACTTCTTCTTCAGGAGTTGCTGAAGTAAAATTTCCTGTTGAAATAGGCTCGGTAATGGTTGGTTTTTCTTCAATAATTTGTTGGGTTTTTGTTTCCTCTTTAATTGGTTGATTTTCAGGCTTAGGCATAAACCAATTAAAATAAATGAACATAATCAATCCGATTAAAACAAATCCGATTATTGAATTAATATCAATCTTTCTTTTTTCTTCCATAATAGAGTTTTACTTCTTATTTTTTGTGCTAGTTTCGATAAATTTTATAAATAACGGGTGAGGATTTACTACTGTACTTTTATACTCCGGATGATATTGTACACCTATATAAAACGGATGATCGGCAATTTCAATTGTCTCCACCAAACCGGTATTGGGATTAATTCCACTTATAATCAATCCTTTTTCTTTAAAATCGGTTAAATATTTATTATTAAATTCATAACGATGACGATGGCGTTCTGAAATATTCTTCTTTTTATATGTTTCGTAAATTTTTGTTCCTTCTTTCAATTGACAATCCCAAGCACCCAAACGCATAGTACCCCCCATATTGGTAATTTGTTTTTGTTCTTCCATCAAGCTAATTACCGGATAAGGTGTTTGCGTATCCATTTCAAAACTTTCTGCATTTTCAAGTCCCAATACATTTCGAGCATATTCGATGACAGCCATTTGCATTCCTAAACAAATCCCCAAGAAAGGAATTTTATTTTCACGAGCGTATTTACAAGCCTCTATTTTTCCTTGAATTGCACGATCTCCAAATCCGGGTGCAACTAAAATTCCGTCCACATCAGATAGATAACTTTTTATATTTTTCTTTGTCAAATCACCCGAATAAATCCACTTTACATTCACTTTTGTTTTATTTTTTGCTCCCGCATGAATAAAGGCTTCTGCAATAGATTTGTAGGAATCTTGTAAACGCACATATTTACCAACCAAGCCTATGGTAATTTCATGGGTAGGGTTGTTATGATTATCTAAAAAATTATTCCAGTCCGTCAAATCAGGTTTTTTATCAGAATCCAAAGCTAATTCCTGTAAAACAACTTTATCCAAGCCTTCTTTTTGAAGAAAATTGGGTACATGATAAATCGTAGGGGCATCAATCGATTCGATAACATTTTCTTTACGCACGTTACAGAATAGTGCTAATTTTGATTTCACATCATCCGGAATGGTGTGTTCGGTGCGACAGACCAATATATCAGCTTGCACACCGCTTTCCATTAAAAACCGAACGGAATGTTGTGTGGGTTTTGTTTTTAACTCGCCCGCAGCTGCTAAATAAGGTATTAATGTTAGATGAACTACCAACGAATTTTGTTTTCCCAATTCTAATTTTAACTGACGAACCGTTTCAATATAAGGTAATGATTCTATATCTCCCACAGTTCCTCCTATTTCTGTAATAACAATATCGTATTTTTCCGAATCGCCTAACAATTTGATTCGTCGTTTTATTTCATTAGTAATATGAGGAATTACTTGTACTGTTTTTCCTAAATAATCACCTTTCCTTTCCTTATGGATGACCGTTTGGTAAATACGCCCTGAAGTTACGTTATTGGCTTGTGAAGTCGGGCGATTCAAAAAACGTTCATAATGTCCTAAATCCAAATCGGTTTCAGCACCGTCATCTGTTACATAACATTCTCCATGTTCGTAGGGATTTAAAGTTCCGGGATCGATATTGATGTAAGGGTCCAATTTTTGGATGGTTACTCGATAACCTCTTCCTTGAAGTAAGGTTGCTAAAGATGCGGATACAATTCCTTTTCCTAAAGAGGAAGTAACACCACCTGTTACGAAAATGTATTTTGTAGCTGACATGTACTGTTATTACTGATTAAAAACAGGTAACAAAAATAGGAAACTACGGGTGATTATGAAAAGATTTTTGGTTTTTTCTTGGTTTTACAAAAGAAAACCACCCTTTTAAAGAGTGGTTTCATAGAATTTCTACAGTTTTTTATTGTAAAGGATGTATAACCATATCTTTATTAAAAGGATTTTTTAAATCTTTGGAAAATAAAACCATGTTGAAAGGAACACTCTTTGAAGCCGTTTTTCTTTTAGCTGATATAAAAGCAGGATCAATATATTGTAATGCCGCATTCAACATAGGCTCATTCACATCACCTAATTGATAAATGTCTCTTAATCCGTTTGGAAAATCTGCTGCGGCTACTTGTGGTTCAAAGCCGTTGCTGTAATTACTTTCACCTTTTCCGTTATAGTTTTTTGCAACAATAGGTTGCATGGCGTACTTATGGTCAGGATTTACATTTACTTTGTAGAAACTTTCGGAGTCATACAAGGTAATTGAAGCTACATCTTTTCCATAAGTTTTTGTGCCTACTAAAACTACTTCTACACCTAATCCTCTTAATCCATTAATAACCAACTCACTGGCAGAAGCTGTATTCCCTGTACCAATAACGAACAAACGGTTCAAATTTAACTGGTTTATGGCTTCTGTTCCTATTTGACCCGAAGAATTATATACTTTCATTTGATTGGTTAAAGGATACGTATATACTTCTCCTATTTTTGCATTGGTTCTAAGTTCTGAATAAACACTCCCGTTGTATTGACCGGTTATCATACTTCCTAAGTAAGATGAAGTTTCAACATCACCTCCTCCGTTGTATCGCAAATCCAATACCAAATCATTGATTCCTTGTGTTTTAAAATCTGCAAATACGGCGTTCAATTCATCATTAAACTCTGTTATAAACCCGTTATAAACCAGATAACCTACTTTTTTTCCGTTTTTTTCAAATACTTTGGATAATAATACCGGATTTTCTTGTCTTTCAGAATTTTGTACCGTTACGGTTCCTTTGTATATAAAATTATTGTTGCCATCCATTGTTGCCATCGTTAAGCTAAGTGTAGTATTTGACATTAAAGTACTCATATTATCTCTTGTAATGTCCGTGTTGTTAATCGCTGTAATAATATCACCTCTTTTAACTCCTGCCAAAGCTACGGATGTATTGGACTCTACATAAATAACGAGTAAAATTAAATTATTTGTACCGGGAATTTCTACTGATCCGTATTCAAATCCGGATGAAAGAGAAACTCCACTAAATAAATTTTCCAACACCGTATAATCACTCATAATAATAGAGTTTCGATCGGCTGTACCTCTTTGATAAAGCAGATTTTTAAATAAATTTTCAGGCGTATTATTTTGTATAAGATTTTTATACGTATCGGTTGATTTAATATTATCAGCCAAATTAGGCACGTTACTTTGCCAATAATACCATTGATTTAATCCTTTCCATACAAAAGTATTTATATCCGCATTATTACCGCCTGTGGGGGTTACAGAATCATCATCAGAACAAGAAGCTAAGTTTAGTACTGTAACTCCTATAATCAAAGCATTTAAAATTAGTTTTTTCATTATAGTAGTTTTTTATTAATATCCAATATATTTTCTTTCGTATATTTCTCAATAAACTCATCCGTAAAATAATCACTTCCAATCAAATTATTTTTTTGTAATAACAATTTGATATCCATCTTCTTATATTCCTCCAACATTATTTTTGCTAATGGTTGATAAGAAAAATGCCAAGGTTCATATTTAAAGCCTTTTCGATCAACATCATTTGTATAGACTTCATAAAAACCAAAATTCGTACTATTTTCGTTTAACCATTGCTTAAAGGTATAATAAATTCCGTGTTTTTCAAAATGTTTTGCATTTAAAGGATTGGAAGGTATTTTTTTATGAGCATCTACAATATCCAAATCGGTTCCCCAATGATGCCTTGAAGTTCCCGGAATAGTAGAATATTCAATAATCTTTTCAATTGATTTCAATGATGAGAAGCCTTGATTTTGGAAGCGTTTATATTTTCGAGTCCAAATGGTATTTTGGCGGTCATATGAACGAAAACTGGAAACGGAGTATATATTAAATCCCTCTTTAGCAGCCGCTTTTTTCATAGCTAAAAATTGTTCCGATGCTTCTTTTCTTAACTTATAACCATTTCCTTCTAATGGAATTTTTCCTTTTCCTATCAAATCATTTTCGGAATAAATAGAAAATTGCTGAAAACTCATTAAACTATTCCACCCAAGCATTCCCAAACTTCCTAAAAAAGAGGTTTTAATAAATGTATTTCTATTCATTTCCAACTTAATTTTCAATTATTTGAAGCGTATTAACCTTTAATTCTACTTTTAACCATTTTTTGAGTTTTTCATTATTTTCTTTTTTCAGCTCCAACGGTGTATTTTCTTTCCAAGAAATGATAACGGTTGGCAGGTTAGCTGATTTTTGTTCAAAATTGGTTTCGTGTAGCATTGCATACCCAAAATAATCTAAATTAGGAAATAGTGCTTTTGCTTTTTCCGAAACGGTTGGAAAGTCATTTTTTTCTACATTTTTTCGGTTTGACATTTCTTTTCTTAAAACTTCAATTAATGAATCTTTTTGTGCTATGGTATTTTTTTGGTCAAAGATTAATTCTTGAATTACACCTTCTTTCATCTGGCTCAATTGCTGTTCTACATCTTTATCTTGGCGAATTAAAAATTGTATATTCTGTTCATAAGGTTCCTTTTTTATTTTATGATTCCACATGGTAATCATATCTTCAGAAACTCGTTCGCCCGAATTCCAAACCGTTACATAACTGACAGAATCTTTATTATATTTAAAATCCTTATCTGTATCGTAAATAAAGTTACTTTTTGGAAGATCTCTAATCATTTCATTATTAATAAATTTTACAGCCTGTGTTTTAAAAATACTTTCCCGTAAAGCACTTATAAAAAAGAAAGCACTCGGAACAATCGTTACGACAGCGATTAAGGTGATAACAATGTTGGTTCTTCTTCTTTTAACAGCCTCTTGATACTTTGCCAAAGGAAATCTTAAAATTTTAATAATCAACAAGGTAGTTAAAGCTATAAAAACTGAATTGATAAAGAAAAGATAGATTGCACCTCCGAAATAAGCATAATTTCCAATAGCCAATCCATAGCCGGCAGTACACAAAGGAGGCATTAAAGCTGTGGCAATCGCTACACCAGGAACAGCATTACCTTTCGATTTTCGTGTTAAAGCAACAGCTCCCGCCAATCCACCAAAAGTTGCTATAAATACATCCAAAATAGTAGGGTAAGTTCTTGCCAATAACTCTTTTGTAGGATTTAATTCACTAAAAGAGTTTAAGTAAAAATAAATATACGATGTGATTAAAGAAATTACAACCATAATAAGCAGATTCATCAAAGATCTTCTCAATATTTCAAAATCATTAACACCAATAGAATAACCGACTCCTACAATAGGACCCATTAAAGGAGAGATTAACATGGCTCCGATAACAACTGCCGGAGAATCAGCACTTAATCCGATGGATGCAATTAATATGGAAAAGACTAAAATCCATGCCTGATGACCACGGAAACTAATACTACTTTCAATTTCCTCTACCGCTTTGGGCTTTGAGACCCCTTTGGTAATATCTAAAATTCCTTTGAAAAATTCTGCTGTGAAAATTTTTACTTCAGGTTGTATGTTTTCTTTATTACTATCTTCCATTTTTGTTTAAATTATATAAATTTTTTTCTGAAATTTTTGCGTACATCATTTACGTACAACTTTACATCTTGTGCATTTTCTTTTTTGCAGATAACCAAAACTTCATCTGTATCTACTATAAAATAATCTTTTAATCCTTCTATTACAGTTACTTTATCAGAATTTCCTACAATAAGTGAATCTTTTGTGTTATAAGTTAAAACATTTCCTCTTATAGCATTTTTATTTTCATCTTTTTCCAAATGATCATAAATCGAGTTCCACGTACCCAAATCACTCCACCCAAAAGATGAAGGGATCACAAAAACATGATTGGATTTTTCCATAATGGCATAATCAATGGAATCTTTTCTCACTTTAGGATATTCTTTTTTTATATATTTTTCTTCTTGATCTGTAAAATAAATATTACGAGCTTTTGAAAATACCGTATGTAAACTAGGGGCTAAAGTTTCAAACGACTTTATAATGGATTGCGTACTCCAAATAAACATACCGGAATTCCATAAATAATCTCCTGACCGTAAAAATTCTCTTGCTGTTTTTAGTTCCGGCTTCTCGGTAAATTGTTTAACTTTTTTAACCCGTTTTTCAGAAAACTCATATTGAATATAACCAAAACCGGTTTCCGGTCGGTTGGGTTGTATTCCCAATGTAATCAAATGATTTTCTTTTTCAGCTTCTTTTAAAGCTATTTTAGCGATTCGTACAAATTCATCTTGAAATATAATCAAATGATCTGAAGGAGCTATGAATAATTTTGCTTTGGGATTTTTAGCATGAATTTTATACGAAGCATAAGCAATACAAGGAGCGGTATTCATCGCTGTCGGTTCCATAATCAAATGACGAATGGTTGTTTTTGGTATTTGACTCATTACCAAATCCTTATATTTTTCATTAATTACAAAATAAATATTTTCTTGAGGAACTACTTTTGATAAACGATCATAAGTTTGCTGCAACAATGTTCTTCCCGTTCCTAAAAAATCATGGAACTGTTTAGGTTGTTCTTCTGTGCTGGCAGGCCAAAACCTTGAACCTACTCCTCCTGCCATAATAACTGCGTAATGATTCTCCATTAATTAAATTTCATATTTTTCTACTTGAACTGCACGATTAACCAAATATTTCCGTTCGGATTGATATTCTTCACAAAGATAACGTGTTCGTTTTAATATACCTTTTTTCAATATTTTTTGATTGATTATAAACAAAGATCCATCATTTAATTCGTCAAGATAATAAAAATGCTCTTCTTCCCTCCTACCTTTTAACTCTTTTAATAAATTGGGATGAGAACTTAACGTAGCTTTTGGATTTTTAGTATATTGGGCTAACTTTTTTTGAACGGCTAAACTGTAATAAGAAAATGTTTGAAGAATTAAATTCTTAAATATTGATTTCCAATCTTTTCCATGCGGTTTAATTTTTCTTCCATATTTTGTAAATGTATGCATATGAGCAATTTCATGAGTTAAAGTCAATAAAAATAATTCAGATGTAAGGTTTTTATTAACAGATATTTGATGTTTTCCAAACTTAGGAAAATATCGATAATCACCCCATTTTGTTTTTCGAGGTTTAGAAATTATAATTTCTACCGAATAATTATAAACCCATTGTTCAATTAATGGAACAGAACCTTTGGGTAAAAAGTTTGTTAATTGTTTATTCATTAACATAAAATTAATAAAAGCTACAAAGTAACGATTAATATTGTTTAATACAAAAATTATACTTTTGGAGGTTTTTATATTACCTTTGTATTATTAAAATTAATTTCGTTTTTGGAAAAAATCATTTCATTCATAAAAAGAAAATCTTTTACTTACAAGGTTTTAAAACATACAGGAGCTTATTTCTTACTTTTGGGAAGAGTATTTAAAAAGCCTGAAAAAGTACGTATTTATAAAGATCTAATTATAAGAGAAATTCATGATTTGGGAACCAGTTCTTTCGGTATTGTATCTTTTGTAGCCATTTTTGTCGGAGCCGTTATTGCTTTACAAATGCGTAATCAGCTCTCTATCAATGTACTTTTAGGTGATTATTTAATCGGATATTCCACCAAA
Source organism: Flavobacteriales bacterium (assembly GCA_047975265.1). Taxonomy (GTDB): domain Bacteria; phylum Bacteroidota; class Bacteroidia; order Flavobacteriales; family UJ101; genus UJ101. Next base: position 67,282 of record JBKEDE010000013.1, on the reverse strand, counting down.
GAAATTTTGATATTGGAATTTGCTCCTACCATGATTTCTGTTATTTTAGTAGGAAAAGTAGGATCTTTTATTTCATCTAGCATAGGTACCATGCGTGTTACAGAACAAATTGATGTTTTAGATGTTATGGGAATTAATTCCGCTAGTTTTTTAATTCTACCTAAAATTATAGCTTCTATTTTTTGTTTTCCTCTTTTAATTATGTTAAGTATTGTACTAGGAATTTTTGGAGGTTGGTTAATTGGCGTTATAACAGGGTATTGGGCTACAGTAGATTATATAGAAGGATTGCAAGTAGGTTACAGTAGTTTTAATATTTTTTACAGTATATTCAAATCTTTCATATTTGCATTTGTGATTGCAACGGTCCCATCCTATCACGGTTATTTTGTTGAAGGAGGCTCTTTGGATGTCGGTAGAGCTTCAACTACAGCCGTAGTTTGGACATCTGTTTTAATTATTATTTTAGATTTAGTAATTACTCAATTAATGCTCGGATAATGATTCAAGTTAAAAATTTATATAAATCATTTGGAGACGTCCAAATCTTAAACGGAATTTCTGCTGAATTTCAGAAAGGAAAAACCAATTTAATCATTGGACAAAGCGGTTCGGGAAAAACCGTTTTTCTAAAATGTCTTTTAGGTCTTTTTGAAGCCTCCTCCGGAGAAATTTTGTACGAAGGGATCTCCAGCCAAGAGATGACTTTTAAAGAACAAAAACAACTTCGTGCAGATATTGGAATGGTTTTTCAGGGAAGTGCATTGTTTGACTACATGACCGTGGAAGAAAATGTCATGTTTCCTCTCAAAATGTTTACCAAAATGTCTCTTGAAGAAATGTTAAATCGAGTAAACGAAGTGTTGGAACGTGTCAAATTACCTGATTCTAACCTAAAACTACCTTCTGAGCTATCAGGAGGAATGCAAAAAAGAGTTGCCATTGCCCGAGCTATTGTAAACAATCCAAAATATCTTTTTTGTGATGAACCTAATTCGGGTTTAGACCCTAAAACTGCTATTGTAATTGACAATCTAATCTCAGAAATTACCGAAGAATACAATACAACTACGATCATCAACAGCCATGATATGAACTCTGTAATGGAAATAGGAGAAACTATTATTTATTTACGTTTTGGAGATAAAGTTTGGGAGGGAACAAAAGAAGATTTACTTACAACCAATGATGAAAATATATTAGATTTTGTATATTCATCTAATTTAATGAAAAAATTACGGAAATTATTATTAAAATAATAAATAATGTATATTTACGTTTTATTATGAAATTTTAAACAAAAACTAAGATTATGAAAAAAACAACAATTTCAATGGTTTTAGCAGCTGCTATTGTAACAACTAGCTGCTTAGGTTCTTTTAATGCGTGGAATGGATTAAAAGACTGGAATACTGAATTATCAGATAATAAATTTGTAAACAACTTGGTCTTTTGGGGGTTAAATATTATTCCTATCTACCCACTTTTCTATTTAGGAGATGTTCTTATTTTTAATACGATCGAATTTTGGACAGGTTCTAATCCTATCGGAATGAAAGAAGGTGAAATTCAAAAACAAATTGTTCGTAAAAACGGGAAAAAGTATGAAATTACAGCTACTAAAAACAAATTTACCATCGAAGTTTTAAAAGGTGAAAACAAAGGTGAAAAAATGGAATTGGTATATCAAGAAGAAGACCAATCTTGGAACGCCGTTACTCCTCAAGGTGAAAAAGTAAAACTTTCTTCTTACAAAGACGGATTCATCTACGTTTATACACCACAAGGTGAAGCAATTAAAATTGATGCCAACACCGATACAGAAAAAGGAATTGCTATGATTAATACATTTGTTAGCACTAACAACTTAGCTATTGCTAAATAATAGTTTGTATTATCATTCAAATAAAAAAGAAGTTTGCTTTTTGGTAAACTTCTTTTTTTATGACTTATTTGTTTACATGTTCTAAATTTAATAAAAAAGCATACTCAAGAGCTACTTCTTTTAAACGTTCAAAACGTCCGGAAGCTCCTCCATGCCCTGCATCCATATTTGTATGAAGTAAAAGAATATTTTGCCCTGCTTTTAAGCTACGTAATTTTGCAATCCATTTGGTTGGTTCCCAGTATTGCACTTGAGAATCATGAAGTCCACTGGTAACCAGTAGATGAGGATATGCTTTTTTTTCAACATTATCGTAAGGAGAATATTGCAACATATAATCATAATATTCTTTATTTTTTGGATTTCCCCATTCATCAAATTCTCCGGTGGTTAAAGGAATGGTTTCATCTAACATAGTCGTAACTACATCTACAAAAGGAACTTGGGCTACAACTCCGTGAAACAAATCAGGATTTAAGTTAATAACCGTTCCCATAAGCAATCCTCCGGCAGAGCCTCCCATAGCATACAAATGTCTGGAAGAAGTATAATTTTCAGTCACCAAATGCTCACCACAAGCTATGAAATCGGTGAATGTATTCATTTTTTTTAGCATTTTCCCATCTTCATACCACTCTCTTCCCAAATATTGTCCTCCTCGTATATGAGCGATAGCATAAACAAATCCCCTGTCTAATAAACTTAATCTAACTACACTAAAATACGGATCGACTGTATTTCCGTAAGAACCATAAGCATATAATAAAAGTGGGGTATCTTTTCCTAATTCAGTGTCTTTTTTTCGTACGATGGATATAGCAATTTTTTTTCCGTTTCTTGCCGTTGCCCAAACACGCTCTGACACATAATTTTCTTTATTAAAATCAGGGTCAGGAACTTCTTGCTCTTTTAAAACTTTCTTTGATTTGTCAACTAAATCATACTCAATGACTGAAGAAGGCGTAGTCATAGAATTATATACATACCGTAAAGTAGAAGAATTAAAATCAGGGTTGAAGCCAATATAAGCAGAATAAGTCTCTTCCGGAAAATCCATATAATAATCTTCTGAATTGTCCCATTTTTTAATATTGAATTTAACCAATCCATTTGAACGTTCTTCAACCACCAAATAATTGCTGTAAATTTCAATATCTTCTATATAAGCCTCTTTCCTATGAGGAATTACATCTTCCCAATTTTCTTTTGAAGGCTTTTCAATTTCCGTTTTCATAACTTTAAAATTGATTGCCTCATCTTTATTGGTAATGATGTAAAAATAATCTTTATAATGTTCAACACTATATTCCAAATTACGTTCTCTGGACTGAATTGTGATAAATTTAGCATCAGGCTCATTTGCTTTTATAAAACGATATTCATCTGAAACCGTGTTGTGCGAAGAGATCATAATATACTCTCGAGATTTTGTTTTATGAACACCTACATTATAGGTTTCGTCTTTTTCATGAAAAATCAGAGTGTCTTCCGAAGGATTTGTTCCCAGAACATGTTTGTATATTTGAAACGGACGCAAAGCATCATCTTTCCGCGTGTAAAAGATGGTTTTATTATCCGCTGCCCACGTAGCCGAACCCGTGGTATTTTCAATAGTATCAGGTAAAATCGCTCCCGTATCTAAATTTTTAAACTGCAAGGTATAGATTCTACGTCCAATCGTATCCGTTGAAAAAGCAGCCAATCGATTATCCTCACTTATTTTTATACCACCTAAATTAAAGAAATCGTGTCCTTCCGCCATTTCATTAGCATTAAACATAATCTCTTCTTGATTGTGCAAAGAATCTTTAAAACGGATATAAATCGGATATTCTTTTCCTTTTTCAAACCGGACTTTATACCAATATCCGTTTAATTTGTACGGAACACTCTCGTCATCTTCTTTGATTCGGCTTTTCATTTCTTCAAAAAGTGTACTCTGTAAAGATTCCGTATGCTGTAAAACTTTCTTCAGATAATCGTTTTCTTGGTTTAAATAGTCTATAACTTCAGGATTTTCACGATCATTCATCCAATAATAAGGATCTAATCGAGTATGACCGTGAGTAGTGATTTTATGTGGAATCGTTTTAGCTTTAGGAGCTTTCCATTTTGTATCTGAGTTCATAGACTTTTCTTTACAACAAACCAAAAGTAATAAACTTAAACTAAATATGAGATGCTTTTTCATTGTAAAAAGATTTTTTGGGTTTTGACTATTATCTTTTCCACTTACATAAAAAATTCTATGATTTTATATCAAATCAGTGGTTTTAACCTGTTCTTTTTTTACGTTTCCCCTATCCTACGGTTTTTTCCTCCTAAAGGGAGCGTTTGCTCCTCCCGTACGGAAGTTTTTTCCTGACGTGCCCTGTAGCACCCTCTCCCAAACACCCTGTACATGCGGGTTGTAGAAAGGTGGTTTAGGGGAGGGGTGGAAAAACAACACGTTTGGAGCATGACCCTTTTAAAGTTCCCAACAACTTATGCATAAAGTAATATTATTATCTGATAGCCTTTTCATTTCTTCAGGTGAAAATTCCATGCTACATTCACCTTGATAGGGCTTGTAAAACCATAATGATATTTGTTCTTTTTTAATTCCTAAATTTTTTAAGTTCTTAAAATTCAATTCGATTAAATCCATGAACCAGTTGATTGAATTAGTATACAAATCATTATCTTCATCTATTGAAAACTCCCAAAATGCCTTCCTATTTGTAGGACTCACTCCAAGAATATTTGAAATTTTTGAATAATGCTCTGGTTCGGTATTAATTTTTAAAACATAACTTGTCATTTTAAATAGTCTTTAGATTTTATTTAATTATAAATTGTTTATCAGTATCTTACAAGTATATATCCCAAAAACAACATGTCTGGAGCATCACCAAAACGTTAATTTACTTACAATCTAAATTTATTTTATTAATAATTTCATTATTCTCATTAACTAAAGAGCCTATAACGGGATAGTAATTTAATTCCACAGAGTCGCTGGCTGGACGTGGATAATTATCGTCTATCGTCAAATATCGTAATTGACCTTTCTGATTAAAAAAATAGAGATAATGGCGTTTTTGATAGTGAAGAAAATTTTATAACATCACTTTTTTTAGTTAATAGAAAACATTCATAATTCCAATAATCAATACCGATACCTGTAGCTCCTTTTGCCTGACCAATAAGTATTAAATACTTTCTATTAAAATTTTCTAAAATATACCTTTCTACGAAAGAATTATATTGATAGAAGTTTTTAATTAACTCATCATAGTAATTATTTTTATAAAAATTATCTAAAGATGCATTATTTTTAATTTCATAATATTTATTTCTATTTAAAGCCCCTTTCTTATTTAAACTATCTGAAATTGTATTAAAGCAATAGTTATCATTCTTTACTCTTTTCCTCTCATAGAGACTTAAATTGTTTTTGCATTCTAAATTAGATAATCTTTTATTTTTATCACAACTAAAATTTAAGGCAATAATGAATAAATATAAAATTACTTGCTTGTAAACCATTTTTTACCCTGATTTAAAAATTTTGTGTATGTTGTTTTTCCAATAGCTTGTGTAGTAGTTAATTGAAATACCCCCGATGTATTTTTTAAACCCCTTATGTAATCTTCCCAAACTTAGTAACACTCAAAAGTAGCGTTTTTAGTTAATATTTTAGTTGTTGTCGAAAAACTTTGTTGGAATGTGAGAAAATCTACCGGATTTGTGTGGCTGATTTTTCCATATTTCAACAAAAAATCTCTTGGCATTAAGTATTGCAGTGTACTGTGTGGTCTTTCGTTGTTGTATTTCCACATCCGGACTTCTGCGTAATTTCTCATTTGTTTGATGTTCTCAAAGAGATAAACATCTAAAAAATCTGTTCTAAATGTTCTGTTAAATCTCTCAATCAACGAGTTTTGAGTAGGTTTTCCGGGTTGGATGTAATGCAACTCAATTCCGTGATAACCGCACCAATTTTTCAGCTTTTCCACAATAAATTCCGGTCCGTTGTCCACTCGTATTTTATCAGGTTTGCTAACCATTAGATAGATGTTATTAAATCTTCTATACCTAATATACATTTCTGAATCAGAATCCATTGTTTGATGTATAAATATAACGAGAAATATATGTCAGTATAAATTTTATTGTACTTTAACATTCATTAACATATAACTTAGGAGAAAAATGACGTTCTTTTTTTAAAAAAAATTGCATCTTGCATACCTAAAAAATTTATTTACAACCGATGGAGACAAATCAAAGTACAGATATTTCAGCTTTAAGCCAAAAAATTCAACAAGAAAGCCAGCCGATTGATCACCTGATTCATGCCATAAATCAGACCATTATCGGTCAGAATTATATGGTTCAGCGTTTGATGATTGGTTTGTTGGGAAATGGGCATATTCTGTTGGAAGGAGTTCCCGGTTTAGCTAAGACTTTAGCTATCAATACACTTTCTAAAGCCGTAAGCGGTAGCTTTTCAAGGATTCAATTCACGCCTGATTTACTTCCCGCTGATGTAGTAGGAACCATTATTTATAATATAAAGGATAACAATTTTTCAGTAAAAAAAGGACCGGTATTTGCTAATTTTGTTTTAGCTGATGAGATTAACCGTGCTCCTGCCAAAGTCCAATCAGCTTTATTGGAAGCCATGCAAGAACGCCAGATTACCATTGGTGAAGAAACATTTAAACTAGAAGAACCTTTTTTGGTTATGGCTACACAAAACCCTGTGGAACAAGAAGGTACTTATCCTTTACCTGAAGCACAAATGGATCGATTCATGTTAAAATGTGTTATTACGTATCCTAATCTGGAAGACGAGCGACGCATTATGCGTATGAGTTTAAACGATGGTTTTGGCAATACGGAATCTGTTGTTTCATTGCAAGATATAATCAAAGCCCGTAAAATGGTTAAGATGATTTATATGGATGAAAAAATAGAACATTATATCTTAGACATTATTTTTGCTACACGTTTTCCCGAAAAATATGGATTGGAAAATTTAAAACCGTTAATTTCTTTTGGTTCTTCTCCACGTGGAAGCATCAATTTAGCAACGGCAGCCAAAGCTCATGCCTTTTTAATGAAACGTGCTTTTGTAATTCCTGAAGATGTGCGTGCTATCGTACACGATGTGCTACGCCACCGAATAGGAATTACCTATGAAGCTGAAGCTGAAAATATGACTACGGACGATATCATCAATCAAATCATTAATGCTATTCAAGTTCCTTAATTAAAAAAATATTTTATTTAATTTGCTACCTTGGACACTAAGGAAATTATAAAGAAAGTACGTAAAATTGAAATTAAAACCCGAAGGTTGAGTAACCATATTTTTTCGGGAGAGTATCATTCTGTTTTTAAAGGACGAGGAATGACTTTCTCCGAAGTACGCCCTTACCAATTCGGAGATGATGTCCGAACGATTGATTGGAATAAAACAGCTCGGTTTAATGAACCGTATATTAAAATTTTTGAAGAAGAGCGTGAATTAACTTTGCTTTTAGTGGTTGATATTAGTCAATCCGTTTTTTTTGGAACACGGAAGCAACTAAAAAGAGAAACCATCACAGAGATAGCTGCTACATTAGCTTTTGCTGCCATCCAAAATAATGACAAAGTAGGTTTGTTGCTTTTTAGCAATCAAATAGAACTTTACATTCCTCCTAAAAAAGGACGGTCTCACGTTTTACGCATCATTCGTGAATTGATTGAATTTGAGCCTTCCGATACACAAACTGACTTAGTTAAAGCTTTTCAATTTATAGGAGGTGTTTTAAAACGTCATGCTATTTTATTTGCCTTATCCGATTTTACGGATTTGAACTATAAAAAAGCATTGGATGTTGTGGCGAGAAAACACGATGTAACCGGAATCCGTATTTATGATGAAAAAGAACAGCGTATTCCCAATATCGGATTGGTTTATATGCAAGATATGGAAACAGGAAAAATTAAGGCTGTTAATACTTCTTTTAAAAAAGTACGCATGGAATATGCTAAATATTACCAAAAACGGTATCATTATTTTATAAATAGTTTTACCAAAGCAGGAGCAGGAACAATCCATTTACAATCGAATGAAGATTACGTAAAAAAACTCATGGGTTACTTTAAACGATATGCTTAACAATGAATCGGATTCTTTTATACATAATGCTTTTCATCTCCTTAGAACTTTCAGCTCAGATAGAACCTATTTTAGATTCTGATGAACAAAGAGTGGCGGAGCCTTTTATGGTTCGGTATGAACTTTCAAAAGAAAGCAAATGGACACTGCCTACTTTAAAAAAACGGCTTGTTTTACAAAAAAATTTAGAAATTGTTAAAGTAACATTTGATACCATTTCAGAAAAACCATATCTGAATCTTCAATTAATTGCTTTTGATTCAGGTATTTACACTATACCTTCTTTTAAATTTTCAAAAGGAAATCAAGAAATTCATTCTTTTGCAAAAGATATTCATGTATCTCGTGTAAAAGTCAATACACTTCAAAAACCTATTTATGACATCAAACCCATTAAAGAATCTTCAAGGACTCTTAATGACTATTTTAATAAATACCGTTGGATTTTAACCGGAATATTAGGTTCATTTATCCTTGGAATCATTGGTTTTTTGATATATTGGCTTGTAAAAAATAAACCTTTTTCTAAAAAGGGAAAACCTGAAATTCCGCCGGGTGAAGAGGCTTTACTGGCTCTATCCAACTTAAAAAAAGAAAAGGTATGGAAGCAGGACACTAAAATTTATTATTCTAAACTGACGGATGTTTTACGGTATTATTTTGAACGAAAGTTAAAGTTTGATGCACCGGAATCCACTTCCGATGAAATTCTATGTGAAATGAAGCCGTTTCTTGACGACGACGAATATAACAGCTTACATCGTTTGTTACATGAATCTGATTTGGTAAAATTTGCCAAATCATCTCCTGATGAAGCAAAACATATAGAATATATGGATGGTGCTGTAAATTTGGTGCAATCTTTAGAAGAAAAAATAGTGGAAGAAGAGGAGGAAGAAATCGCTGCTCCTATTGAAATTAAAACTACATATTTTGATTTTATGGGAACAAACCGCAAACAATTACCCAAAGGAAATTTTGCTTTATGGTGGAAAAACGATTTAGACGATTATTTTACCGATTCGGTTTCCCAGAAAGTTTGGGATACATTTTATGAACATCAACTTATTTTCTGCCCATATATTTTAGGAGCTTTTTTGTATGAAAAAAAATTAAGTGTTAAAAAAGAAGAAGTTTTCTTTCCCGAAATAGAACAACAATTTGTATTTGAAAACGATCATATTGGCGTTTATTTAGTTTCCATCTCAAAAGAAAAAGGATTTATGATTTTGATGAATACACGAACTGTAACGAAGGAGCAACGACGTCATTTTCTAATCAAATGGTCTATTTCCATTCAAGATTTTACTAAAAACGAAATACCAAAACACAAACAAAATGAATACAAAAAAAAGTCATACGGAACTCAGGCAAAAAACTGGTACTCATTTATTAAAGGAATGGTTATCAAATCTGAAAAACAAAGAAAAGTAATCAATCAGATTGCCGGAAAAAAGTTAGAATAATCGAATGATTAATGTTTTAAAAAAATAAAAACAACGGATGGATTTTTTTACCAACATAGAATTTGAATCACCTTGGATGCTCCTTTTATTAGGGTTACTTCCTTTGCTGATTTTTTGGTTCTTCTTTAACCGGAAAAAAGGAGCCGTTCTCCGCATGCCATCCATCGAGCCTGTGGCAAATTCTTTTAATTGGGTAGAAAAATTACGCCCGGCACTTTACGTTTTACGTTTATTAGCCATCAGCTCCCTCATCATTGCTTTAGCAAGACCCAGAGCTGTAAATGAAGTACGAAAAGTAAACTCGAATAAAGGGGTTGATATTATAATGGCAGTTGATGTTTCAGGAAGTATGGAAGATATCGACCTTTCTCCCACACGAATCGAAGCTCTAAAAAAAGTAGCCATCCGATTTGCTGAAGAGCGAAAATTAGACCGAATCGGTTTGGTTGCCTATGCCGGTGAGGCTTTTACTAAAGTACCTTTAACAACAGACCGTACTATTTTAATTCAAGCTATAAAGGAACTTGATACACAAGAACTATCAGGAGGAACCGCCATAGGAAATGGATTAGGAACTGCCGTTAATCATTTAAAAGACAGCAAGGCGAAAAGTAAAATCATCATTCTTTTAACAGATGGTGTAAATAATGACGGTTTTGTAGATCCTGTTATCGCCTCTGAAATTGCTGCCGATAATCATATTAAAGTCTATACCATCGGAATTGGCAGTAACCAACGAAGTTCTTTATTTAATTTAGGCGGAGGTTTAGATGAAGCGTTACTGAAACAAATTGCCAAAAACACCGGAGGATTTTATTTTCGAGCCTCCAGTAGCACTAGTTTGTCAAGTATTTATGATGAAATCAATCAATTGGAAAAATCAGAAATAAAAGATATTAAATACTATACTTATCAGGAGTTTTTCAAAAAATTCTTGCTTTATTCTTTTATGTTGCTGTTCGTGGAAATTATATTGAGATTAACCTTTTATAAAAGTTTTATTTAAGATGCTTGAATGGGATGAAATACACTACTTATGGTTAATTATACCGCTTATTATTTTATTGTCGGGTTATGTTTTGCTTGATCTTTGGAAAAAACGCAAACAAACAGAATTTGCAGATTCACATCTATTCCAACAAATTGTTCAAAATAAATCATCTTTTAAATATTGGCTTAAAGCTCTATTAGTTCTAACTTCTTTATGTTTTTTAATCACAGCCATTATAGGACCTCAAAAACGCGGAGAAATCCAACAGATGAAACAAGAGGGAATCGACTTGGTATTTGCTTTGGATGTTTCACGAAGTATGGATTCGGAAGATATTTCGCCGAGCCGTTTAATCAAATCTAAAAAAATCATAAAAGAACTTATGGGAGAATTGGCGGGAGACCGAATCGGTTTGGTTGCTTATGCCGGAACAGCCCATAAGATGATGTCTTTAACCGAAGACTACACCTCTTTACAGATTTTGCTAAACGGAATTAATTCTGATATTATAAGTAGCCAGGGAACTTCTTTGGCAAATGCTATCAATCAATCTGTAGATTTATTTGAGAAAGATGCTCCCGGAGACCGAGCCATTGTCATCATCTCAGATGGAGAAGATCATGAAGAAGATATTGAAGATGCTGTTGATCGAGCTAAAGAAGCCCACGTTAATATTATCACCATAGGTATCGGAACTAAAAATGGTGGTCCGATTCCTATTCTTCAAGGTGGTCGAAAAATAGGATACAAAGAACAATACGGCGAAACTGTTATAACCCAATTAAACGAAAAAGCTCTTAAAAATATTGCAGAAGATGCCAATGGAACATATATTCACTCTGACTCAACTCAAAAAATCATAGAAGATATAAAGCTGGCTTTTTTAAATTATAAAAGAGTACAAAAAGGTAGTTCTAATTATACCAATTATCGGTTATATTATCAATATTTTGCCTTTATAGCATTAGTTTTGATACTTTTAGATAGTTTAATGTTTTCCAAAAAAACTGTTTGGATTCAAAAATTAATTTCAAAAAAATGAGATATTTTATTCTACTCATATCATTTTTGGGCATCTATTCTTGTAATGATCATTATAGGGTAAAAGATCATATTGCTAATGGCAATAACGATTATTACAAACGTGATTTTGAAAATGCTATTACAGATTATAAAAAAGCCTTGTTTTTAAGTAAAACAGACACAATAGCCAATTACAATATCGGTAATGGATTATACCGAATTAAAGAATTTGAAAAAGCGGCAGATTATTACAAAACAACTGATTCTTTAAGCCTTTATTCCAATACCCGAGCTGAAGCTAAACACAACGAAGGAAATGCGTACATAAAAGCACAACAGTTTGACAAAGCTTTGGATGCTTATAAAGAAGCCCTGAGAAACAATCCTGATGATGAAGAAACCCAATACAATTTGAATGTTGCTTTAGAAAAAATCAAACAGAAAGAAGAGCAAGAAGAACGTCAAAAGAAGAAAGAGGAGCAACAAAAACAACAACAACAGGAACAAAAAAAGCAAGACCAACAACAAAACCAGCAAGGAAAAAACGACGAAAAGAAATCGGGAGAAAAGCAAAAACAAAATCAGCAACAAAAGCAACAGCAAAACAAAAAACAAGAAAACGAGAAAAAACAGGAAGAACAAAAATCTAAATCGGAGAAGAAAAAAGAAGAAGAAAAAACAAAAGATTCTTCATCTTCTCAGCCACAAAGTTCAACCCAAAATCAAGAACGTGGCGAAAAAGCGGATTTAAGTATTTCAAAAGAACAAGTAGAAGCCATTTTGCGTGCTTTAGAGAACGAAGAAAAATCCGTTCAAAGAAGAATGCTTGATAAAGACCGAAGAAAACAAAAAAGGACTGAGAAATTGGAAAAAGATTGGTAAACAATGAAGCGGATTATTCAATATATAATTTTACTAGGTTTAATTTTTTTTAATTTTACCATAAAAGGGCAAATTTCTTTTAAAGCAATTTTAGAACCCAAAGAAATCTCTGTAAACGGGATATTTTCTGTAACGTTTCAATTAAAAGTTGATAATGGAATACATGAAATAGATGATATCCATTATCCTGATTTTTCAAATTTTGACATGATTGGAAGTTCCAGTTCTACACAATCAAATTTAAAAAATTCCATCATATCAAAAACCTTTACATTCAGAGCTTTAAAAAAAGGAACTTTTGATATAGGAAGTGCCGATATACAAGTTGAAGGAAATCTTTATAAAACCCATCCTCTTCAAATTAAGATAACAGGCACTAAATCTTCTTCTACCCAAAAGAATCAACCTAATCAAAAAAATACTCCGCAAGGAGGTGAAATTTTAACCAATAAAACCTCAAAAAACACAAAATTCTTGGTTACGGCTACTAATTTATCACCTTATGTTGGAGAAGAAATTTTGATTAGTTTACGCATTCTATCAAAAGACTACAATGTGTTGCATCGTCTTCGAGAGTCTAAATTAAACCGATTTAAAAATTTCACAACGACCGATTATCCTATAAAAAAAACAGCTATAGAACAGGAAAATTATCAAGGTGACGTATATTATTCTCGGATTATAACTCAAAAAATTATCGTTCCTCAACAAATCGGTCAGATTGCTATAGAGCCTTTCCAATTAGAATTTCCGTTTTTAATTGAAACCGATCAACGCGATTTTTTTGGTAGACTTGTAAGTCGGTACGTTTGGACTAAGATAAATTCCAATTCATTAATTTTTAATGTAAAACCTTTACCTGAAGCCAATAAACCTGAAAATTTCAGTGGTGCCGTCGGTGATTTTAACTTAAATGTTTTTACGGACAAAACACGTTTAAATGCAGGAGAATCTGTTCAGTTTGACGTTGAAGTTTCCGGAAAAGGTGATTTTAAAATGGTTAACATTCCTCAATTATCTTTACCAAGCGAGTTGGAAATTTACGATCCTAATGCGTATGAATCCGTAGTGCTAACTCAAGAAGGGCATAAAGGGAAAATTTCTAAAAGCTATATTGTTGTTCCTCAATACAAAGGAGATTATGAAATTCCTGTTTTAGAATTTTCTTATTTTAATCCTAAAACAAGTGAGTATGAAACAAAAACATCTCCTAAAACGGTTTTACATATTATTAACGGTTCTGAAAAACCAAAAAACGATCCTTCAAAAAAACCAACAGAAATAGCAAATCCTGTAAATCAGCAAAAAAATGTCCAAGATACGCTGTTTTTACAGCCTTTGAAAGAATCTCTAACTTTTTATAATCCTATTCTTTCGGAAAGAGTTATTTGGATGATAATCATTGGTTTGGTTATTTTTACAACATTAATAACCGGATTGTATCCTTATTGGAAAAAAAGAAAAATAGACATAGAAAAAAAAGAATCTAAAGCATTATCTAAACAATATTTGATTCATGCTAAGGAATACTTGGCAAAACAAGATTCTCTCTCTTTTTATAATGCTATAGAAAAGGCGTTGTATTGGTTTCTCGCCGATCGATTAGATATAAACAACGTCGATTATAACACAAAGAAAATCAGTGATTTATTAGAAGGCAGAAATATTTCAAGAGAAAAAATCAGCCAATTAGAAGAAATTTTAAACCTGTGTAATTATCAAAAATATTCGTCTTCTGAACCAACTTTTTCTATGGAAACTATTTATCAAAAAACAACGGATTTTATTAATACTTTTTTTAAGAAATAAATGAAAAAATATCTTTTTATAGGGTTTTTATTCTCTTTCTTTATTTTAAAAGCTACTCAAAATAAAGATTATGATTCCTTATTTGATAAAGCAAATCAATTTCAACAACAAAACCAATTTCAAGAAGCTTTGAAGTTATATCAAGAAATTGAAAACTCTTCAGCAATTCCTTCTCAATCAGTTTTTTATAATAAGGGAAATTGTTATTACCATCTTAAAGAGTGGGGATATGCCCGGGCTTATTTTGAAAAAGCACTAAAATTAGCTCCAACAGACGAACAAACGCTAATCAACTTAAATTTAACTTTAAAAGAAATTGAAGGCTCTTCGTATAAAAAAATAGATTCTATCGATCATCCCCTTCAGTTATTTACCCAACACACATGGCTTTTAGTAGCCTTATTGTTCACCGTATTGATATGTTTTTCTTTTCTCCTTTTTAAGATTAGCACCAATCCAAAAATTAAAACGTTTTTTTTAATGACTTTTATTATAATCGGAATCTTCTTAGCTTTTTCATTAATAGGATACAGTTCTTATTTCTTTGAAGAAAAAGAGGCTGTTATCATCTCAAAATCAGAGGTGTATGAAAATCCTGTTGAAAAAAGCACAAAGATTAAGATTCTAAATTCCGGACAAAAAGTATGGGTATTGGAAAAAATTGAAAACTGGATTCAAATCAAACAAGGCGAAAACACCTTTTGGATTAAATCAAACCATCTTATTGAAATTTAATATCATGAAATTTAAGCAATTAGAACATCATGAGGTTCAAAATTTCACCATAAATAAAAACATTATTCTTTTCATAGAATCTATTTCTTCTCCGGAAAACATAGGTGGTATTTTTCGAGTAGCGGAAGCTATGGGCGTTCAAAAAATCTATTGGAAAGATTCTTCTATTGATTTTTATAACAAAAAGATAACTAAAATAGCTCGGAATACGAATCAAAAAGTAACTTTTGAAAAAGTATCCGATTATACCGTTTTAAAAGATCTTCAATCACAAGGGTTTAAAATTGTTGCATTGGAATTGACCACAAATGCTCAGAATATACATCAGGCTTCGTTTTCTGATAAAATCGTACTTATTCTTGGGAATGAAATACAAGGTGTTTCAGAAGAGGCTTTAGAACTTTGTAGTGTGGTATATTTTATTCCTATGTATGGAGAAAATTCTTCTATGAATTTGGTCGTTTCTTTAGGAATTGCTTTAAATTTAATCGCTTGATTTTAAAAAACTTAAATCAACATATCTTGAGCAAATTTAATCGCTTTTACCAATTCATCAATTTCTTCTTTTGTATTATAAACCGCAAATGAAGCCCTGACTGTTCCTGAAATACCGTAATGTTGCATAACGGGTTGTGCACAATGATGTCCGGTTCGAACGGCAATTCCGAATTTATCTAAAATAGTTCCTACATCTGAAGGGTGTACTCCGTTTATTTTTAAGTTAAACGAAATAGCTCCTGCTCGTTTAGTATTTTTGGCATAAATTTCTATAGATTTTATCGTTGCTAATTTTTTTGTAGCGTAAACCATCAAATCATTTTCATATTTTTGAATATTTGCTATTCCTACTTCATTTATCCAATCAATAGCCGTTCCCAAAACGATGGCTCCTTCAATATGAGGCGTCCCCGCTTCCAATCGAAAAGGCAATTCAGCATACGTTGTTTTTTCAAATGTAACTTCTTTGATCATTTCTCCTCCTCCTTGCCATGGTGAAAGTTGATTTAAAATTTCTTCTTTACCGTACAAAATTCCAATTCCTGTAGGTCCGTACATTTTATGCCCTGAAAAAGTATAAAAATCACACCCCAAATCTTGTACATCAATTTTTAAATGAGGAATAGCCTGTGCTCCATCAATCAAAATATAAGCCTTTGATCTTTTAGCTTTTGCAACGATTTCTTTCACAGGATTAATCACGCCAAAGGCATTTGAAATCTGATTAAATGCTACCATTTTTGTCCTACGAGAAATAACTTCATCTATTTTTGATAAATCCAATCCTCCATTTTCGTCCATCGGAATAACTTTTAAAACAGCACCCGTTTTTTTACAAAGCATTTGCCACGGAACGATATTCGCATGATGTTCTAAACCTGAAATTAAGATTTCATCTCCTTTTGAAATCAAATGACTTATTCCATTTGCCACGATATTTATACTTTCTGTTGTTCCTTTTGTAAAAATAATTTCTTTTGCTTTTTCGGCATTTATAAAATCTTGTACTTTTAAACGCGACTGCTCCATTTGGTCGGTTGCCAACTGACTTAATGTATGAATTCCTCTATGCACATTGGAATTTATTGTGGAATAATACGTTACAATAGCATCAATTACTTTTTTAGGTTTTTGAGAACTTGCTCCATTATCCAAATAAATTAGTGGTTTTCCATTAATCTTTTGGTTTAAAATAGGAAATTCTTTCCTAATCGTATTTACATCAAAATTCATATCAATTATTTTATAAGAGGTTTTCAAATTTAGAAAAAATAAAAAAAAGTGTTACGGAAAATAAAAAAATAATATATTTTTAAAAAAGTTTTTAAGATTTTAAAAGATATTTTATATTTGCCTTCTCAAAACATATTTGGTACCTTAGCTCAGTTGGTAGAGCAATGGACTGAAAATCCATGTGTCCCTGGTTCGATTCCTGGAGGTACCACAAAAACAAATCGTAAACGTCTGATTTTCAATGTCGAATCAGACGTTTTTTATGCCTGCTCTCGAATAGCTTGCAAGGTCAATGAGGATAAGGGTTTTGGGTAATCACACTTTTCAACTCCGTAAAAATTAGATGAGAATCTGAGAGTACTATTAACACACTTTCTTTATTCAAGAAACTTCTATATTTGTAGGACTTAAAACCCAAAAATTGTATCGATTTTTTGTAAAAACAGTCTAAATAAAGTAGCAGAAATTTTTATTTTGATGATAATATTTTTCTGTTGGGATGTTAGGGTTGCATTTGAATTTGCCCAAATAGATTAAAAAAATAAATTTATATCCTCCTATAGTGGGATTGGTTACTGGACAGATTACAACTTAGTACATCAAGTTGAACAAATGGTTTTAAACAACCAAAAGGAAAAAGCATTATTTAGCCTTTGCTCTTATCTTACTAAAAGTTTTTAAATGAGTTCAATTATAAAATTAGTAAATTTGCAGTTTAAAATGTATAAATGAAGGAATATAAACCGTTGATATTTTTTTTACTTAAATTTTTTATAACCTATTTTATAATTACCTTAAGCTATGATTTCTATTTAAAAGAAACACAGGTTTTTAATGACGGTAACTCACAGACGGATCCTTATACGAAAGAAGTGGCAAAAGAGGCTTCGGCATTATACAATTTGGTACATCGGGCATCGTATGTTAAGCAAAATCCATACCATCCTTACGAAGATTTTTTTATTGGAGAAAAAAGAATTGCTGTAATAAATGAAGGATGTAACGCAGTTTCTGTTATGATTATTATGGTTTCGTTCATTATTGCTTTTGGAACGAACATAATCTCAACAATACTCTATCTATTATTTAGCCTCGTACTGGTTCATGTGGTTAATATTTTTAGGATAAGTCTTCTTTCAAATATTATTCTTTCTCAATCGAAATATGTCAAATTGGCTCATGACGCATTGTTTCCTGGAATTATTTACGGAACGATTATTTTGATATGTATTGTATGGATAAAGTTTTTTGTTTTTAAAAAAAGAAAAGATGAATAAATGGCTTCGGTATAGTATAGCAGGAATATTGACCATAGGATTGATTTTAATTCGGTTAAACGAAGAAAGTCTTTTTTACGATCCTTTGTTGTATTACTTTAAAAATAGCTATGAGGTAACCCTTTTGGAAATAGATATAACAAAGCATCTAATTTCCGTTACAATTCGGTATGGAATTAATACTCTTTTGTCAATAGGGATTATTTACATGTTGTTTAACAAAAAAAATTATATAAAAATTTCAGGAATTGTATTTTTAATAGGATGGGTTATATTTTTACCCATATATTATTTGTTTATTAATACAGAATTTGAATACAGTCTCATGATAGGTTTCTACATAAGAAGATTTTTAATTC
The DNA here is from genome assembly GCA_047975265.1 of Flavobacteriales bacterium. Lineage (GTDB taxonomy): Bacteria > Bacteroidota > Bacteroidia > Flavobacteriales > UJ101 > UJ101. Next base: position 48,970 of record JBKEDE010000013.1, on the reverse strand, counting down.
AACCCATTATAGGAATCATATTGATTTTAGCATTGTTCTATTTGGAAAAAATAAAAAGATGAAAAATAAAATTTTAGTTACCGGCGGTTTAGGTTATATAGGCTCACATACCGTTGTAGAACTACAAAACGAAGGGTTTGAGGTTCTTATTGTAGACGATTTATCCAATTCCAAACGAAATGTATTAGATAAGATTACCTCTATAACAGGTATAAAACCTGATTTTGAACAATTTGATTTAAAAAACCAAAAAAAAGTAACAGCTCTTTTCAAGCAAAATAATATTGAAGGAATTATACATTTTGCCGCTTCAAAAGCAGTAGGAGAGAGTGTCGAAAAACCGCTACTGTATTACCAAAACAATTTGATTTCGTTAATGAATTTATTAACTGAATTTAAAAACAATGATAAAGACCATTTCATATTCAGTTCTTCATGCACAGTTTACGGTCAGGCAGCTATTTTACCTATTACAGAAGAAGCTCCTTTCAAACCTGCCGAATCGCCGTATGGGAAAACCAAACAAATGTGTGAAGATATTTTAATGGATTATACAAAAGCCTATGATAAAAATGTGATTGCTCTTCGGTATTTTAACCCGATAGGAGCTCATAAAACGGCAAAAATAGGAGAGTTACCCATTGGAGTTCCTCAAAATTTAATTCCTTATGTAACACAAACGGCAATAGGGATTAGAGAATGCTTGTCTGTTTTTGGAAATGATTACAAGACAAGAGATGGAACAGCTATCCGAGATTATATTTATGTTTCAGATTTAGCAAAAGCACATGTAAAATCATTAAAAAGGTTATTAAAAGGAGAAAATACAGAAAAATACGAAGTTTTCAATTTAGGAACGGGAACGGGAAGTACCGTTTTAGAAGTTATTCAGGCTTTTGAAGAAGCATCAGGGAAGAAATTAAATTACAAAATAGCTCCACGCAGAGCAGGCGATATTGAAGCAGCGTATGCAGATACTAAAAAAGCAAAAAATATTTTAGATTGGACAGCTGATACACCTTTAAAAGAATCGTTAGGAACAGCTTGGGAATGGGAAAAAAGGTTGGCTGAAAATTAAAAACCTTATCAATTTAGTTATATGACAAGGTTTTTATCTTTATAATCTTAATTATACTAAAGCATTTTTTATAATTTCATCAACAATATCTGGATTTAATAATGTAGAGGTATCACCAAGATTTGAAGTATCATTAGAAGCTATTTTACGTAAAATACGTCGCATAATTTTTCCGGAACGTGTTTTAGGTAATCCGCTAACAAATTGAATTTTATCCGGTTTTGCAATAGCTCCAATATTTTTAGAAACCAAATCTTTAATTTCGCGTTCTAATTCTTCATTGATTTCAACATCATTATAAACGGTGATGTAGGCATATAAAGCATTTCCTTTAATATCATGAGGAAAACCAACAATAGCAGATTCAACTACTTTTTCATGTTCATTAATAGCATTTTCGATTGGAGCTGTTCCTAAATTGTGTCCGGAAACAATTACAACATCATCCACACGTCCTGTAATACGATAATTTCCGGTGGCATCCCGATAAGCACCATCTCCTGTAAAGTATTTACCTTCGTAAGTAGAAAAATAAACTTCTTTGTAACGCTGGTGGTCTCCATAAATAGTTCGGGCTATGGAAGGCCAAGGATATTTAATAGCTAAACGTCCTTCTCTTGCAATACTATTAATTTCTATTTCTTGACCTTTTTCATCCATTAAAGCAGGTTGAATTCCAGGTAATGGTAGCGTAGCAAAAGTAGGACGTGTCGGTGTAATTCCGGCAAGAGGAGAAATCATAATTGTGCCGGTTTCAGTTTGCCACCAAGTATCTACAATAGGACAATTAGACTTTCCAATATGATCATTATACCAATGCCAAGCCTCTTCATTAATAGGTTCTCCAACGGTTCCTAAAACTTTTAGGTGTGATAAATCATGTTTTTCAACCAATTCTAACGGTTGCTTTTCTAACGCACGAATAGCAGTTGGAGCAGTATAAAAATGTGTGATTCTCAGTTTGGAACATATTTCCCAAAAACGCCCGTAATCGGGATACGAAGGAATTCCTTCAAACATTACGGTAGTTGCTCCGGAGCATAAGGGTCCGTATATAATATAGGAATGTCCCGTAATCCATCCAATATCAGCAGTACACCAATACCGATCGTTTTCTTCCATTTGAAATACATTTTCAAAAGTATAGGTTGAGTTTACCATATAACCTCCGCATGTATGAACCATTCCTTTAGGTTTACCGGTTGAACCTGAAGTATAGAGTATGAAAAGTATATCTTCTGCGTCCATTTCTTCTGCAGGACATTCATTATCAGCTCTTAATAATTCATTTGCCCAAAAAACATCACGACCACCCATCATAGGAGTTGATTCTACCATTCTTCGGTACACAATAACGCGTTCAATGGTAGGACAGTCTTTTAGTGCTTCATCGCAAATCTCTTTCAATGCAACGCGTTTGGTTCCTCTATAAACTTCATTTGCTGTAATTAATAATTTGCATTTAGCATCATTAATTCGACTGGCAATGGCTTTAGAGGAAAATCCGGCAAATACGATAGAATGTATAGCTCCGATTCGGGCACAAGCCAGCATGGCAATAGCCAGTTCAGGAATCATAGGCATGTATATACAGACACGGTCTCCTTTTTTAACACCATTGTTTTTTAATACATTGGCAAAACGACAAACTTTAACGTATAATTGTCGGTAGGTAATGTGTCGGGATTCTTCATCAGGATCATTGGGTTCCCAAATAATAGCTGTTTTATTGCCTCTTTTTTTCAGATGACGATCCAAACAGTTTTCAGTAATATTAAGTTTTCCTCCTTGAAACCATTTGACTTCGGGTTTAGTAAAGTCGTATTCCAACATTTTATCCCAAGGTTTTCTCCAGAGAAATTCATGGGCAATATTTTCCCAAAAGGCTTCTGGATTTTTAACACTTTCTTTGTAAGCTTTTTTATACTCAGCAAAGGTTTTAATTTGAAATTTTTTTTGACTCATAACAATTTTTTTAAAAGATTTTAGTAATGTATTAATCGGTTTATCTCAGTAAATACTTTTTATAGAAAAAGGTTTTAATAAATATAAATCTGCTCCCAACTGAAGTCCTTGATCAATATCTTCAATTGTGTTTTTGTCAGAAAGAAAAAACACTTTTAGGTGTTTTAAAAATGGTTTAAAGTCTTATATCTGTCAATATGGAGCATGGTAATATCCAACGGACAGTATTGGGATTTTTTTCTAAAATGTAAAACTTTGTTACCGTTTCAGGCAATGAACATATACCATCGTAAGCACTAATTTAGTAAAAATATGTCAATTTAGCAAAATTATTTATTGAATAAAAATGATGATATAGAATAAATTCATACAAAAACAACAATAAAATAAAAATTTATTTAATAAATGAAATATATAATTGAAAATATAATAATTTATCGAACTCTGGGATCCAATAATTTATAAATTAAGTCAACCAAAATATTAATAAAAATGAACATGAAAGAAATCGTAAGAACAGCACCCATTATAAGAGGTAAATCTAAGCTGTTCAATGCATCGACAATTTCTTTTCCTAAACCATTCCATCCAAAAATATATTCTACAAAAACAGCTCCTGCCAGCATACCGGCAAACCATCCTGAAATAGCGGTTATTACTGGATTTAATGCGTTTTTCAAAGCATGTTTTCTGATAATAACAAAAGTTGAAAGTCCCTTCGCCTTCGCCGTTTGGATATAATCCTGATTCAAGACTTCCAATAAAGAGTTTCTCATAAGTTGTGTAATAACAGCCAATGGACGTATTCCTAAAGTTAGAGCAGGAAGAATTAAGTTTTTCAAAGCCAAGTGCCTTCCTTCTCCCATATCATCAATTTCATAAAGACTTCCGGACATGTTAAGTCCCGTATATTCTTTTAAAACAAAAGCAAAAATCCAAGCCATTAATACAGCCGAAAAAAATGAAGGAACGCTCATCCCCACAGAGGTAACCAAAGCTATAAATCGGTCAAACCAGCGGTCTTTTGTTAAAGCTGAAAAAATGCCTAAAATAATCCCTAAAAAAAAGGCAATGCTGATTGAACAACATGCCAACAAAATGGTATTGGGCAAGACTTCTTTTAAAATTTGGCTTACTTTTTTTCCTTGATTTTGAAAAGACTCTCTCAAATAAGGTGTTTTTAAAACGATATTATGTGTAGTTGTTTTAAATAATACAATGGCATTGTATTTATCGGTTGAAAAATAATCAATACTGTTTGGGGTTGTTGTATTGTGAAAAGAAATAGGGGATAAGTCGTTCAGATAATACAAGTATTGCTCAAAAACAGGTAAATCCAATCCTAATTTTTGACGTATTATTTTCAACTGTTCTTCATCCTCTCTTTGGTCTAACATCATTCGGGCAGGATCTCCGGGAAGAATAAAAAACAAACAAAAAATAACGTTAACAACTCCCCACAGAGTTAATAAAGTATAGCCTGATTTATATAAAAAATCTTTTAACAAGAATAAATATATTAAGAAAAGATAATCAAAAATAAGAAAACCCGACGTTATTTCGTCGGGTTTTTTATTAAATTAAAATATTTTTTTAATTTATTGAGCAGTTTTCACAGCCTCCATCAGTTCATTACTCTTTGCGGTAAAATACTCGTTTATTTTAGTTTGAACATCAGCAGGTAAATTTTGAAATTCGGCAGCCATTTCTTGCTGTTTTTTAGCAAACTCCTCACCTGATTTTTGAATTTCAGCTAATTTGGTAGCATCTTTAGAAGCATATGCTTCTTTAGCAAGTTTAAAATACTCTTCAGCATCATTTAGAAAAGTATCAATTTTTTCATTTCCTGTCGCTGGAATACCAGAAACTAATTCTTTTACAGATTCAGCAGTATCTTCTACTGCATTGGCAGTTCCTTCAACAACGTTAGTTGCTGCGTCTCCGGTTGCTTCTACTGCATTAGCTGCATCTTCAGCAACACCTTCTGCTGTTTTTTTGCAAGATGTTAATCCTACTAATCCGATTATTGACAATGCTAATAATGTCTTTTTCATACTTTTAAGTTTTAAAATGTAATTAAATATGGGGCAAATATAGAATAAAATTTGTTAATAAAAAGCAAAGTTATTATAAAATATATAGAGTGATTGGAAAATTATGACATTTATAGTTTATAATTTGTGAATTTATGTTAAAATAAAAGGTTTTCAACTTATAAATCGGATGTGGAGAATTGGGCTTCATAAAGTTTTTTATAATAGCCGTTTGGTTTTTGTAAAAGTGTACGGTGTGTTCCTGTTTCTTTAATAATGCCATTTTCTAAAGCAATAATTTTATCAGCATTCTGAATAGTTACCAAATGATGTGCAATAATAATTGAAGTACGGTTTTGGGTTATTTTTTTTATTGCTTCTTGTATTAATTGTTCCGATTGATTGTCAATGGATGATGTGGCTTCGTCAAGAATTAAAATATCAGGATTATAAACCAAAGCTCTTAAAAAAGAAATCAACTGACGTTGTCCTACAGAAAGCGTTGCTCCTCGTTCTTTAACTTCATAATCGTATTTGTTAGGTAGATTTTGAATAAATGGATGAAGTTTAATGTCTTTTGAGGCGTTTATAACTCGTTCTTTTGAAATAGTAGTGTCTCCAAGTGTTATATTTTGGTAGATGGTGTCATTGAATAAAAAAACATCTTGCAAAACAACCGCTATCTTTTCTCTTAGTGTCTGAATCGGAATATCTTTAATATCAATACCATCAATTGTAATTTTTCCTGAATCTATATCAAAAAAACGGGTTATTAGATTGATAATGGTTGATTTTCCAGCACCGGTAGTACCAACAATAGCAACTGTTTCACCTGCTTTAACTTGAAAAGAAATACCTTTTAAAACTTCTTCCCCTTCTTCATACGAAAAATGTACATTTTCAAATTCAATATTTCCTTTTATACGATCTAACTTTACTGTTCCGTAATCAGGAATTATTTCGTGGGTGTCCATCAGTTTTATGACACGTTCTGCTCCTACTAATCCTCGTTGCATGTTGTTAAATCGGTCGGCAATTTGTCGCATAGGACGAAAAAGCATTTGAATATAAAGAATAAAGGCAATAATTTCTCCGGCGTTTATAGGTGTTTGATTTATAACAGCGTAGCCTCCATATACAATAATAAGCCCGATGGCAAGGGATGAAATGATTTCTGTAATAGGGAAAAAAATAGCAAAATAAAAAACCGTCCGTATATTAGCTTCCTTCAGATCGGTATTAATTTTTTTGAATTTTTCAAATTCTTCTTTTTCTCGGTTAAAAATTTGTATAATACGGATTCCTGAAACGCGTTCTTGAACAAAGCTGTTTAACTTGGCAGATAATGATCGTTCGTCTTGAAAGGTTTTTCGTATAGATTTTTGAAAATAACGGGTTAAAATAATCATAACCGGAATAATCATTAGTACGATAGTGGCTATTTGCCAATTAATGGTGTACATCATAAAAATAACAAAAAATATTTTTAAAACATCTCCAAAAATCATGATTAACCCATCACTAAAAACGGTAGAAATAGTTTCGATATCAGAAACTACCCGAGTAACTAAAACACCGTTGGGCGTGTTGTTAAAAAACTTTAACTTAAAGTAAATGAGTTTTTTAAATAAATCGTCCCGAATATCTTGTATGATATTTTGTGCAAAAGTATTGGCTAAGATGATGAAAATAAATTGTAAAAAGATTTCCAGTAGAATAATGCCGGCAATTATATAGATACCTTCCAGCAACAATTCCGAGTTCTTATTAGGAATAGCAATATCAATTACATCACTAACCAATTTTGGGCGGTAAGAAGAAGCCCATGAACTAAATAAAGCAATTAAAATAGTGATGAAAAATAACCCTTTGTATCGTAAAGGATACTCGGCTAATTTTTGTATGATATTTTTTCTTATCGAATTCATTTAATCGTATCAGGATAATTGATTTTAACCAAAAAAAGTCCTTTTGCAGGAGCTGAGACACCGGCATTATTTCGGTTTTTGCTTTTGATGATTGCTCTAAACTCATCTAAAGATAATTTATTTTTTCCTACTTCAACTAAAGTTCCTACAATGGCTCTAACCATGTTGCGTAAGAAACGATCTGCTATGATTTCAAAACAAATTAGATCTTTTTCTACAAAAGTCCATTCAGCTTTGAAAATTTTACAATCATTGGTTTTTACATCGGTATGTAATTTTGAAAAACTTGTGAAATCGGTATATTCTTGTAATATTTGTGCTGCCTGATTCATCAAATTAAGAGTTAAATTTATTTTTGAAAATTGCCAAGAGGAATGATAATTAAAAGGATTTTTTTTTAAAGAAATATAATAATTGTATTTTCGAGAAAGAGCATCAAAACGGGCATGAGCCTCTTCTTTAACAGGAAAAATAGCTTTGATGACAATGTCTTTGGGTAAAAAATTGTTCATGCGAACAGTAAAATCTTCTGTTAAAGGTTTTTCCCAATCAAAATGGGCAAACATTTGTTTGGCATGAACACCTGAATCGGTTCTTCCTGCTCCGGTAATTTTAATGGTAGAAGAAAGTAAAACGGAAAGACATTTTTCGGTAGTTTCTTGTACAGAAATAGCATTAGGCTGAGTTTGCCAGCCATGATAATGTGTTCCATCGTATGCTAATTCTATAAAATATCTCAATTTTTGTAATTTTATCAGGCAAAGGTAAGAAGAAAAATAAATTTGTATTTTATGAAAAACATTTTATTACTTTCAGATACGCATGGCTACTTAGGAGAAGAAATAATCAGACATGCTAAAGAAGCAGATGAAATTTGGCATGCAGGAGATATAGGAAACATAAGCGTTTCGGATGAGTTAAAAAAATATGGAACTTTTCGTGCTGTTTACGGAAATGTTGATGGAACGGAAATAAGGAGTGAATTTCCACTGAATAATCGTTTTATGTGTGAAGCGGTGGACGTGTGGATTACTCATATTGGAGGATATCCCAATCGTTATGATGGAGATATTCGTAATGAGTTGAAAAAAAATCCTCCTAAATTATTGGTTTGTGGACATTCTCATATCTTAAAAGTCATGCCGGATTCAAAATTAGGGTTACTGTACATGAATCCCGGAGCAATAGGGAAACAGGGTTTTCATAAAGTCAGAACCATGCTGAAATTTAAAATTGAAAAAGAACGCATTTTTGATTTGTATGTCATAGAGTATGTTAGGTAAAAAGTTCACAGATTATTGAAAAAACTAAAACATACACTTCCGTATTTCCTTTGTTCCATAAAGTGAGGATGTTGTGAAAGCTCAGTATAAGGAGAATGCTCGATAACCAATAAACCGTCTTCATAAAGTAAACGGTTTTGAAAAATTAAATCAGGAATAGAGTGATATTGTTCTTTTGAAAAATCGTATGGAGGATCAGCAAAAATTAAATTGTAGGAAGACTGATGATTCCTCAAAAATTTAAAAACATCACTTTTAACAGGTGTGATTTCTTTTTCAAGAGACAACTCTGATATTATTTTTTTGATGAATTTAATACAATGAAAATTTTGGTCGATACAAATTATATCCATTGTTCCTCGTGAGGCAAATTCGTAGCTTATATTTCCGGTTCCTGAAAATAAATCTAAAACACGAATATTTTGAAAATAATAGCGGTTATTTAAGATGTTGAATAGTGACTCTTTTGCCATGTCGGTAGTGGGTCGAACAGGTAAATTTTTAGGAGCTGTTAAACGTTTTCCTCTATATTTTCCCGAAATAATCCGCATTAGAGTACAAAATCTTTGAACGTAATATTTTCATCAATCCCGATTTTTACATGGCGAATATATTTTTTCATCATGACAATGGTTTCACTATGATTTTCTATGTTTCCCAACAAGTGTAATCGTTCTTTATTAACGTCCATGTTAAGTTGTTGGGCAGTAAATAAAATATAATAAATAATATCTTCTTTAGAATATGTATCAAAATAATTATAAAATATAAGTTTTTGATTTTTAAAATAAAGCAGTTCAATACTGGAAAAATTAAACCAGGCAAAAAACGCTATCTCAGACGAAAAAGCATTTAATTGTTGTATAAGAGAAATACCACTGTGCAAAACTTCAATTTCCTTTTCGAGAAAGAGTCTTTTTATTTCAATTTCAACAGGTTCGAGGTAACTGTACAGAAACTGAATATCTAATTCTTGTATGAGTTTAGATTCAATAGGGTCATTGGGAAGCAAAAAGCTATTAAATTCGATGTAATCTGAAATTCTGTTTTCGTTATAGATTTCATTGGGAATTAAAGTAAACAGTTTGTTAGAGAAAAGAAGTCTGATTTTAGAAAAATGTTCGGTTTTTTCTTCTTTAACAGATTTAATCAATACATCGATATAATTTTGGATAGGTTGGGTTTCAACAAAAAAATTCTTTTTGGTTATTAGAGGCTGGTCTTTTTCAAAAAAATAAAAAGAAAATCCATCCACATTAAGGTGAATGGATAATGTATCAATAGTATTAAAAGTCATTTTGTCGATAGAATGATTTTAAAAGAAAATTATTTCTTTTTTTTATACATATCATCAACCATAAGGTCGTATGATTTTGGCCAATTTCCATCGGTAGAATTAACATATAAAGAACCTACTTTCAAGATGGAATCTTTAATGCCTTTTTCAGCATTGATTTCTCTTTCTATATAAAAAGGGTCATAATCATCCAAGGCGTTTAACAAGTCTCTTTTTGGAGCACGAACCTCAAAGCGAATTGTGCGGATGTTACGTTCGTTCAAGCTGTCGTACTTTTCATCTAACGTAGATTCTATTTCAAATTCTTTTTTTTCTTGTAATCCGGGAATGTAACGCAATTCATTAATGGTTGCTTTTGAGGCATTTTTATATTTTTTAAATAGAGAGTCCTTTAACGGAACAATATCCAAAGTATCTATTACGGTTTCGGTTCCTTCGTAGGTTAATCCACGTTGTGTTTTCATCACTTTTATATCTTTCTTTTCCAACACAACATATTTTCCAGTGTCGATAAAAGAAATTAAGTCATCCCATGTGGGAGCATATTGGTTATGATAATCACGGTAGGCAATTTGTGCATCACGGATTTCTCTCATTTTATGAATAACTTCAATGTATTTTTCATCACGTTCTTTATCGAACTGTACAGGCTCATTTACACTTTTCCATCCAAAATAAGCAATTAACGAAGCTCCTATTAATAAAAATAACTGCAAACCAACTCTTAAACCTTTGTTCATAAATAAATAGTTATATTATTTTAAAACTTAACTTTCACAGAAAACAAAACTACAATTTTTTTCAGTTATAAAAGAAATATTTTGGCTATTTTTGAAATATGACTCCAGATGTTATTAAATCCGAACTCTTGTTACAGTTTAGTTTTGAACCCACAAAAGAACAATTTAGTTTTTTCGAAAAATTCTCCCAATTCATCTCAGATAAAAACAAAGAAGTATTTATTTTAAAAGGATATGCGGGAACCGGAAAAACCAGCTTGACAAAAGCTATTGTAAAAACATTACGGAAAACCAAATACAATGTAGTTCTTTTAGCTCCGACAGGAAGAGCTGCCAAAGTTTTGGGTAATTATTCAGGAAAAAAAGCATTCACCATTCACAGTCATATTTATCTTATTAAAAATGATAAAAACGGAGTAGCATTTTCGTTAAAAAAAAACAAATTAAAAAACACATTGTTTATTATTGATGAAGCGTCCATGATAACAAATCAGTCGGTAAATTCAAAAGGAATATCAGGAGGAGCTTTGATGGATGATTTGTTTCAATATATTTTTCAATTAAAATCACAAAATAAAATATTGTTCATAGGAGACGTAGCTCAATTGCCACCGGTTCATTTAGAAATAAGTCCTGCCTTGGATCAGCATTATGTTAATTTTAATTATTGCAAAGAAGTAGATAATTTTGAACTGACAGAAGTTGTGCGTCAAGAGGAATCTTCTACCATAATAAAAAATGCCACGCGTATTCGAAAATCAGTCACAGAACGAATTTATGACTTGCAACTTGATACATCAAAAATTGATTTTGAACGATTTACCGACGGTTATGACGTTGAAAACGCTTTGGTGAGTAATTTAACGCAAAATATAGATGAAACATTAATCGTGGTACGTTCCAACAAAAGAGCAAATATGTACAACGAACAAATACGAAAACGGATTTTGTCGCGTGAAGAAATGATAGAGAAAGGAGACCGGTTAATGGTTTTAAAAAATAATTATTATTGGTTGCCTCAAACTTCAAAACCGGGGTTTATTGCAAATGGAGAAGTTATTGAAATTGAAAAAGTTATAAATATAAAATTCTTGTATGGTTTTCAATTTGCCGAAGTGAAAATAGCATTACCTGATTATCCGGATGAGCCTGCATTTAATACCGTTTTGATTTTAGATACAATTCAAGCCGAAACACCGGGACTTTCTTATGAACAAAGCAATCAATTGTATGAAAAAGTGATGGAGGATTATCAAGATGAACCTACTAAATACAAACGTTTTAAAAAAGTAAAGAAAAATCCGTATTTTAATGCTCTTCAAGTCAAATATGCTTACGCAGTAACGTGTCATAAAGCTCAGGGCGGGCAGTGGGATCATGTTTTTGTAGAACAACCCTATACAGAGTGTATCGATGAAAATTATTTGAGATGGATTTATACCGCTTTTACACGGGCTAAGAAGAAAATTTATTTATTGGGTTTTAAAAAAGAACATTTTACAGAATAAAAAAACCAAGTTTCTTCAACTTGGTTTTTTAACTAAAACCTTTAAAAATTAAAGGCAACTAAAAGTTATGAGAACAAGAACGACATTACAAAGATAAGATTCGTATATTAATTCTTAACTATTTTAAATTATGATAGATATCATATTGTATTTTTAAAAAGGAATATTTTTATTTAACTGTCTAAACATAAAAAGTTGTGCCGGTTTATGATCTACATTTTTTTGCTTTTCGTTTAGAGGAATCAATTCTTCAATTTTCCGGATGGACTTTCTAAAATTACGCTTATCCAGTTTTTTATTTAAGATTACTTCATATAATTTCTGTAGTTGTCCTAAAGTAAATTTATTGGGGAGTAATTTGAAGCTAATATTATAGTTTTGAGTGTCTTTACGCAGTTTTCCAAGAGCACGATTTACGATTTCATTATGATCAAAAGCCAACTGGGGTATTTCGTCAATATTAATCCATTCAGCATTTTCAGCAAAAGAAGAAGGACTTAAATGATAATCTTCCATTTTAACCAATGAGTAATAAGCCACTGAAATAACTCTGGAGTTAGGATGTTGCCTGAATTTTCGAAACCAATCCTGATCTTTTAAATTACGCATACGCTCAGGATTTCCAAAAGTATAAAACTGTCTTAAATAAATACCATTTAATCCGGTCAATTCTTTTAAAACTCGAGTTGCGGCATTATCCAAACTCTCACTTTCAAAAACCAAATCACCAGGCAGAGCTTTTCGAGGTGGTTTATTTTCTGAAACACGTTCTTGTTCTATTACTAATAATTTCAGTTTCTCGTTATCAAAGCCAAAAACAACACAATCTACGGAGAGATCTAATAGATTTTCTGTGTTTTTACTCATACCTTGTTTACTTTTTAACAAATATAAATGATTTAATTATATTTTAGTGTATTTTGATAAGTGTTTTTTAAACACTAAAATTAAAAACGCTAACTTTGTAAAGACACGAAAAAAGAGTATTTTTACACTTCAATTTTATAAAAATTATGGCAAAAAAGAAAATAAACAAAATAGGCGTGATGACATCCGGTGGAGATGCTCCCGGTATGAACGCAGCAATTAGAGCTGTGGCAAGAACGTGTGCTTATTATAAAATTGAATGTAAAGGGATTCGACTGGGATATAGTGGCTTGATTGAAAACGATATTAGAGATTTAGGACCTCGGGATGTACGGAATATTATCAATCGAGGAGGAACTATTTTAAAAACAGCTCGTTCTGAGGAGTTTAGAACTCAAGAAGGACGTAAAAAAGCGTATGACAATTTCGTTGCAAACGGATTGGATGCTTTGGTTGTAATCGGAGGAGACGGATCGTTTACAGGAGCTAAAATATTTTACGAAGAATACGGCGTGCCGGTTGTAGGAATTCCGGGAACGATTGACAATGATATTTTTGGAACAGATTTTACCATAGGATACGATACCGCCTTAAATACGGTCGTTTCGGCTATTGATAAAATTCGTGATACGGCACAATCTCATAACAGGATGTTTTTTGTAGAAGTTATGGGTCGTGATGCAGGATTTATTGCTTTAAGTACAGGAATTGCTTCCGGTGCCTCTGATATTTTAATTCCTGAGCAAAAAGATAGTATAGACGATTTATTAAAAACGGTTAAAAAAGCAGAAAAAGTAGGAAAAAAATCAAACATTATTGTCGTAGCAGAGGGTGAAGAATTAGGAAGAGTTTATGATTTGGCTAAATTTGTTAAGATGAAATATCCTAAATATGATATTCGTGTTGCGGTTTTGGGACATATTCAGAGAGGAGGAGATCCATCATGTGCAGACCGTGTATTATCCTCTCGTTTGGGTGTTGCATCCATAGAGGCTTTAAGGGACGGAAAAACCAATATTATGGCAGGAATTAGAAGTAATAAAGTGGTTTACACGTCTTTTGAAGAAGCAATAAAAAAACACAATGAAATCAATAAGAATTTGATTAAAGTAGCTGAAATGTTAGCTATTTAAAAAAAATAAATTTTAACATATTAAAAAATAGTACAATGAATAAAGTAAGAGTTGCCATTAACGGGTTTGGTAGAATTGGACGCTTAGCTTTTCGTTTAATTGAAGACAGTCCGGAATTTGAAGTTGTAGCCATTAATGATTTGACAGACGCCAAAACATTAGGTCATTTATTAAAATACGATACCACACAGGGGCGTTTTAAGACAGATTCTTTAGAAATAAAAGAAAATCGGTTGATAGTGGATGGAAATGCAACGACTATTTATTCTGAAAGAGATCCGGAAAATCTGCCTTGGAAAGATTTAAAAGTAGATGTCGTTTTAGAATGCACAGGCTTTTTCCGAACCAAAGAATTAGCAGAAAAACATATTAAAGCAGGTGCCAGAAAAGTAATTATTTCAGCACCGGCAAAAGGAGATATGAAAACGGTTGTTTACAACGTGAATCATACTATTTTAGATGGGTTAGAAACAGTTCTATCAGGAGCTTCGTGTACAACAAACTGTTTAGCACCTGTAGCAAAAGTGTTGAACGATACTTTTGGAATCAAAAAAGGGTTAATGACGACTATTCATGGTTATACCAATGATCAAAATACGTTAGACGGACCCCATTCTGATTTGCGAAGAGGACGTGCTGCTGCAGAAAATATTGTTCCAACCTCAACAGGAGCTGCTGTAGCAGTAGGATTAGTATTGCCTGAATTAAAAGGAAAGTTAGATGGAGGAGCCATGCGTGTTCCGATTCCTACAGGCTCTTTAGTTGATTTGGTGGTTGAGTTAGATCAAAAGGTTACAGCTGAAGAAATAAACAATGCTATTAAGTTAGCTTCGGAAAATGATTTGAAAGATACATTAGGTTACACAGAAGATCCAATAGTTTCTTCAGACATTGTAGGAATTACGTACGGTTCATTGTTTGACGGGTTATCAACAAAAGTAATGGAGCAAGAGGGTAAGCAATTGGTGAAGATTATAACGTGGTATGATAATGAAATGTCTTATGTAGCTCAATTGATTCGCTTAACTAAGCATTTTTCAAGTTTAATTTAAGAAGAGATTCTAAATCAAAAATCCTTTTGATAAAAAACTCAGAAGGATTTTTTTATAGTTTAAATTAATCATCATCTAAATCCAATTCATGCTTAATTTTTAAAAGTTCTGCACGAATTTTTTCTAATCTGGAGACTACTTCAAACTGTGTATGAGTTTTTTCGGGTTCCGCTTTTAAAGCGGTTTTAGCACCGTCTAGTGTGTACCCTTTTTCTTTGACCAAGTAATAAATTAATTTAAAATGCGTAATATCATTTGGAGTAAAAAGGCGGTTTCCTTTTTTGTTTTTTTTTGGTTTGATAATGTCAAACTCTTTTTCCCAAAAACGAATAAGAGAAGTATTCACCTTAAAAGCTTGAGCTACTTCTCCTATTGTATAATATAATTTTTCAGGTAATTCTATATGCATATAGATCAATCCATTGACTGTCCGGCTTCTTGTGCTTGATCGTGCAGTTTTTTATATTCGTCCGGGCTAACACTTTTGTAGAAAAATGAAATAGGATCTATTTTTTCGCCATTTTTGTGTACTTCATAATGTAAGTGCGGTCCGGAAGACAAACCGGTACTTCCTACATAACCTATAATATCGCCTCTTTTTACTTTTTGTCCTGCTTTATATTTTCCAAATCTGCTCATATGGGCATAATAAGTTTCATAGCTGTAACCATGATCTAAAACAACTACGTTTCCGTATCCTCCCATTCTTCCTGCACTTTTCACGACGGCATCTCCAGTTGCATAAATAGGTGTACCTGTATCAGCACTAAAATCAAGCCCCCAATGCATTTTGCCAATTTTTAAAATAGGATGACGACGCATTCCGTATCCTGAAGCCAATCGTTTAAGTTTGTTTTTAGAAACAGGTTGTATTGCAGGAATACTAGCCAGCATTTTTTCTTTTTCTTTTGCTCGCTTCGCAATTTCTTCGATGGATTGTGATTGAACCAAAAGCTGTTTGCTCAATATATCTACTTTTTTGCTGGTTTCAATAACCAAATCAGCTTTTGATAGATTTTTTAAATCTTTATAACGATCTGTACCTCCAAATCCACCTTTTCTAACTTCATCAGAAATAGGATCCAACTCAAAATAAGTACGGTATAAATGATTATCACGTTCTTGTAAATTTTCTAAAACCGTATGAGCTTTTTCTAATTTTTCGTTTAAAGCCTCATATTGTTTAGCCATTTTATTTAATTCGGATGACGAATTCTTATTTGAAAAAGACAGATGATTGGAATCACTATTATTGGAAAAAAGAAATGCAGAAGCAAATCCTAAACCAATTACAGACAGAGCAACAGCTGTTTTTTTAAATCGTTTAAGAAATGATTCTTCTATTTTGGTATAAGTAGCGGTTTTACTGTCGTAATAAAACTTTTCTTTAGACATATTTTGATTTTTAAGCAAAGCAAATTTATAAATAAATTACGTTATATGAACGTGATTTTATTAATTTTGTGAAAAATTTAGCAAAAATTATATGAAATCGAGAGAAATTCGTCAGGTATTTTTTGATTTTTTTCAGCAAAAACAACACGAAATTATAGCTTCAGCTCCCATTGTTTTAAAAGATGATCCAACCTTGATGTTTACCAATGCAGGGATGAATCAATTTAAAGATTATTTTTTAGGCTATAAAGAACCCAAACATTCTCGTATAGCTGATACACAAAAATGTTTACGCGTTTCCGGAAAGCATAATGATTTAGACGAAGTAGGGCATGACACATACCATCATACAATGTTTGAAATGCTGGGAAATTGGTCTTTTGGAGACTATTTTAAAGAAGAAGCAATTGCTTGGGCTTGGGAACTTTTAACAGAAACATATAAAATCCCAATAGATAATATCTATGTATCCGTTTTTGGGGGAGATAAAGAAGATAATTTACCAAAAGACACGGATGCTGTTGCAATTTGGAAAAAATATATTGCAGAAAATAGAATATTGGAGTTTGATAAAAAAGATAATTTTTGGGAAATGGGCGAAACCGGACCTTGTGGACCTTGTTCTGAAATTCATGTTGATTTACGTTCTGAAGAAGAAAAACAAAAAATTTCCGGAAAAGAATTAGTAAATGCAGACCATCCTTTGGTGATCGAAATATGGAATTTGGTTTTTATGGAATTTATGCGTAAAGCTGATGGTTCTCTCGAAAAATTACCTCAAAAACACATCGATACAGGAATGGGGTTTGAACGTTTGTGTATGACGGTACAAAAAAAAGAATCCAATTACGACACAGATGTCTTTATGCCGATTATTAACAAAATTGAAGAAATTTCAGGGAAAATATATGGTGAAAAAGAAGAAGATGATATCGCTATTCGAGTGGTAGCAGATCATTTAAGAGCGGTTTCTTTTGCCATAGCAGATGGTCAGTTGCCTTCAAATAGCGGAGCAGGCTATGTTATTCGCCGCATTTTAAGACGTGCCATTTCATACGGCTATCGTTTTTTAGACCAAAAAACACCTTTTATTTTCAAATTAGTTGATATTTTAGAAAAAGAAATGGGTGAATTTTTTCCCGAAGTTATAAAGCAAAAAGAATTGATTATTAATGTAATTAAAGAAGAGGAAATTTCCTTTTTGAGAACTTTGGAACAAGGCTTGAATCGTATCTTACAAATAATAGAATTAAACAAAAAAGAAAAGAAAACCGTTATTGAAGGTAAAATAGTTTTTGAGTTGTATGATACTTTTGGTTTTCCAACAGATTTATCTGCGTTAGTTGCTGAAAATTTTGGAATGACCATTGACGAAGAAGGATTTAAAGAACAGATGCAATATCAAAAGAATCGTGCAAAAAAAGACTCAGAATCGCAAACAGGAGATTGGATTACTATTTTGGAAGATGAAAAAGAAGAGTTTATAGGATATGATTATTTAGAAGCCGATGTAAAAATTACAAAATACCGAAAAATTACTAACAAAAAAGGAACTCATTATCAAATAGTATTCAATTTCACTCCTTTTTATGCTGAAAGTGGAGGTCAGGTAGGTGATACAGGTTATATAGAAGCTCTGGGAGAAAAAATAGAAATAATCGATACCAAAAAAGAGAATAATTTGATTATTCATATAGCACAATCGTTACCCAAAAATATGAGAGCTTCATTTAAAGCAATTGTTAATCAAAAAAGAAGAGAAGCTATCACAAAAAATCATACGGCTACACACTTGTTGCATCAGGCTTTAAGAGAGATTCTGGGCGATCATGTAGAGCAAAGAGGTTCTCATGTAAGTGAAGAACGTTTGCGGTTTGATTTTTCACATTATTCAAAAATAACAGAGGAAGAGCTCCGAAAAATTGAAGAAATTGTGTTTAAAAACGTTATAACCGGACATTTGTTAGAAGAAAATCGCTCCGTTCCTGTAAATGTAGCGATTGAAAAGGGTGCCATAGCTTTGTTTGGAGAAAAATATGATGATGTGGTTCGTACCATAAAATTTGGTGATTCGTATGAATTATGCGGAGGATGCCATGTAAAATCAACGACGGATATTATGATGTTTCATATTGAATCTGAGAGTTCGATTGCTTCAGGAATCCGAAGAATAGAAGCGATTACAGGGCAGAAAGCCATCGATCATTTAAAAAAATATTTTGTAGAATATTCGAAGGTTTTAAAGTTGATGAAAAATTCGAAACAACCGATTAAGGCTATAGAATCGATTCAAAAAGAAAATACGGTATTACGCAAGCAGATAGAACAATTGGTTAAAGAAAAAGCAAAATATGCAAAAACAGAATGGATCAACAAAGCCGAAAAGATAGAAAATATAACTTTTATAGCTGAAAAGACAGATTTAGATGCAGGAGCTATAAAAAATATTGCTTTTCAATTAAAAAGTGAAGTAGAAAATTTATTTATGGTAATAGGTTCAACAGCAAACCAAAAACCAACTTTAACTGTATTTGTTTCAGAAAATCTGGTAGCCTCAAAATCGTTGGATGCAGGGCAAATCGTTCGTGAATTGGGACAATTTATTAAAGGCGGTGGTGGCGGACAAGCTTTTTTTGCTACCGCAGGAGGTAAAGATATGAAAGGGATTGATAATGCTTTACGAGAAGCTAAGAAATATTTAACTAAAAATTAAAGAATTAAAATAACCGAAAGAATAAAATACAGTCGAAAAGGGTTTACATACCGAACACGTTTTCCCATAACAAAATTTTTAACCACATTTCCAGGCTGTTTGATAAGCCCTCTTACAGAAGTTCTTAATTTAGAATCGTACGAAACAAAATCATGAAAAAAATCGTGAATAAGGTTATAAACCGTATAGCGATCTAAATTATTTTTTTGCCCACAATGAGGACAATAATAATGATTTTTAGAAATAACGTGATTACAATTAAGACATTGAGATCCTTTTTTGTAATTTTTTTTCATCCATATAAAAGATTACAATTTGCCCGCAAGATAAAAAAATAATAAATGTATTTTTGCAGGAATGAATTTTCACCGGAAACATACGCAATTAATTAAACAAAAAGCCTTATCGCTTGGATTTTTGAATTGTGGTATTTCAAAAGCCGGATTTCTGGAAGAAGAAGCCCCAAGATTAGAAAAATGGTTAAAAGAAAATCGGTTTGGAAAAATGAGCTATATGCAAAATTATTTTGACAAACGCTTAGATCCAACCAAACTGGTGGAGGGCTCAAAATCGGTTATTTCATTGTTATACGGTTATTACCCTCAAAATATTCAAAAAAATAATACGTACAAAATTGCCAAATATGCTTACGGACAGGATTACCATTATGTAGTGAAAAAAAAAGTATGGGAATTGTTGCAGTTTATTCAAGAAGAAATAGGCGAAGTTCAAGGGCAGGCTTTTGTGGATTCTGCTCCTGTGTTAGAAAAAGCATGGGCTTTTAAAAGTGGTTTGGGATGGCGAGGTAAAAACGGAAATTTAATTTCAAAAAAAACAGGTTCTTTTTTCTTTTTGGCAGAATTAATGATTGATTTAGACTTAGAATATGATACGGTTACAACTGACCATTGCGGTACATGTACAAAATGTATGGATGCCTGCCCGACTGATGCCATCATAGAACCCTATATGGTTGATGGAAGCCAATGTATATCCTATTTCACCATTGAGTTAAAGGATGAAATTCCTAAAGGGTATTCATTTGAAGATTGGATATTTGGATGTGATATTTGTCAGGATGTATGTCCGTGGAATCGTTTTTCATCACCTCATTATGAAGAAAAATTCTTACCTCATGAAGACTTGTTGAATTATGAAAAAAAAGAGTGGGAAGAAATTACAGAAGAAGTCTTTCAGACTTTGTTTAGAAAATCAGCTGTAAAGCGAACCAAGTTTAAAGGTTTGCAACGAAATATTAAATATTTAAAAAATGATGATTGGCATTATAAACCGATAAAATAACAATAAAGTAACTAAAGCTGAATAAAATGGTTCTAAAATTAAAGTTATTTAAAAGTTGTTCTTTTTTGTAAGGACAATCAACTGAATAAGCAATTAAAAAACCGAAAAGAGCGGTAATTAAATCCCAATAATCAAAAGTTCCGTTGGTAAAGTGAAAATACTGAATGATTTCAATATAAAAACTAAAAATTAAAGGAGAAAAAGCCAAATTAAATTTTTTGACATATAAATTTTTTGAAATTAAAGTAGTGCTAAAAACCCAAAGCCCTTGCGGGAGGTTGTAAATTAAAAAATCAGAAAAGTTGAACGAAAATTGATGGGATTTTGGGTAAAAATCATGAATAATTTGATTGATAATAATATTTTCTGAACGAAAAAAAGTGTATATTACAAGGCTTATAAATAAAGGAAAAATAATATAAAAATGATATTTTTTCATTCTTTTTTAAAGATAATGAGTTTATAATAATTTAACGTTCCCAGTGAAATTTCTTTTTCTTTCTTAAACAAATTTAAAACAGCTAAAGTATCAATTTTGAAGAAAGATTTAAAATGAAAAAGATTTGAAATGAAATGAAATCCGTAATCGATGTAATATAAAGCGTTTTGAGGAGTAAAATGATTTAATACAAAAAGTTTTCCATGGGGTTTTAACAGACGATATGCTTCTAAAAGCATTTGGTGAGGATGACAAGTTACGGATAAAATATGGCTCATAACAATATAATCAAAGTGATTATCAGGAAAAGAAGTGCATTCACCATTCATTAAATAAAAAGAATGAACATTGTTCTGCTGTTTTGCTTTTTCAAGCATTTTATACGATACGTCAATCACTGTTATGTAATGATTTTCATAGTGATTCAAGTGTGCAGAACCTGCTCCGATTTCTAAAAGATTTCCTTTAGAAAGTGCATTTATCTCTTGAACTAAAATCTTTTTTTGAGGTTTTAGAAAAAAATCGATAATAGAATAAAACGGAGCAATTGAATTGTAGAATCGTGAAATTCGCATAATCCGTAAAATATACAATGCAATTTAATTTTTCATTACAAGAGCCAATTCCGAATTTTTTATATTAACGGTATCAATGGCTTTTGAATAATTCAAAATAAATTCTACGGTTGATTTTTTAGGTTTTAATTTTTTTAATGAATATTCTTTTTTAGTATAAAATTTGTCCATACGTTGTTGTTTTAGAGCTTAATCATTAATTTGATAACGCAGGCAAATAAAAAAATATTGTTTTAACTTTCTAAAAGAGTGATGTTTTTTTCGTTAATTATTTTTCTCAAATTAATCAGAGCATACCGCATACGTCCCAGAGCGGTGTTGATGCTCACATTAGTATCTTCTGATATCTCTTTAAAACTTAATCCCATATAAAAACGCAAGCGGATTATTTCTTGTTGATCTTCAGGTAAGTAAACCAAAATATTGTTTAGATCGTTTAAAATTTGGTCTTTTATAATAATCGTTTCTATACTGTCTTCCCGATTGTCTAATATTTTAAAAATATCAAAATCATCATCTTCGGAATTTTTAAATTCGACTTTTCTGAATCGGTTGTTTTTTCTAAAATAATCAATAACCAAATTATGGGCAATTCGCATGACCCAAGGAAGAAACTTCCCTTTTTCATTATACTTCTTTAATTTAAGATTGTGAATTACTTTTATAAAGGTATCCTGAAAAATATCTTCTGCTAATTCCCGGTTATGTATTTTGGAATAAATAAAATTATAAATAGCCGACTTATGCCTTGTGAGAAGCTTTTGCAAAGCCTTCTCATCTCCATTTATATAATCTTGGACTAAGACTTGGTCTTTGATATTATGTGATAATGCCATACTTCTACTTTTTAACTAAGTTTAGATAAATTGTTATTAATTTTTTTAAAAGTAGATATTCTTATAGGCGATTTTTTTACATTATACAAAGCAAAAGTATGAAAAAAAATTAATGATTATGAAAAATAAGTGTTAAAATAAGCAAAAGATAAAATTTGTCGGGTGTAAATACTATTATTTGTATATCTTTATAAACTGATTGAATACGAACAATGTTGGTAAGAAAAGGAAAAAAAGAAGATCTTTCAAGAATCTTAGAATTGATAAAAGAATTAGCCGTTTATGAACACCAACCCGAAGCAGTTACTATTAATGAAGCAGATTTATTGAAAGAAGGTTTTGGAGAAAATCCTTTGTTTGATTTTTTTGTTGCTGTAATAGATAACCAAATTGTAGGAATGGCATTGTTCTATTATCGTTTTTCAACTTGGAAAGGACGTACATTGCATTTGGAAGACTTAATTGTGGATAAAAAATACAGGCAAAAAGGCATTGGAGAACAATTGTTTAACGCGGTTCTAAAAATTGCTCAAGAGCAAAATGTAGGTAGAATGGAATGGGAAGCTTTAGAATGGAATACACCTGCATTGAATTTTTACAAAAAATACGGTGCTAATTTTGATAAAGAATGGCTTTTATGTAAAATGACTCGAAAGAGTGTTCAAGAATATGTGAATGAAAATTTATAAGTTTGGAGGAGCTTCCATAAAAGATGCTGAAAGCATTCGGAATGTAGTATCCGTTTTAAACAATACAGGAATAGAGAAAACGTTTGTTGTAATTTCAGCGATGGGAAAAACAACCAATGCTTTAGAACGAGTAGCCCAAGCATATTTTAATCAGGAGAATTATGAAAAAGCCATCGAAACAGTTGAAGAAAATCATAAAACAGTATTAAACAATTTATTTCTTCCACAGGATATTATTTTTGAAGAAATAAAAAAACATTTTGAAGAATTACGGTCTTTTTTGAAGAAAAATAAATCACCCAACTACAATTTTATATACGATCAAGTTGTTTCGTATGGAGAAATGTTTTCTACCAAAATCGTAAGTGCTTATCTAAATAATCAGGGTTTAAAAAATACATGGTTGGATGTTCGTGACTATATTAAAACCGATACAACATACCGCGAGGCTCAAGTAAATTGGGATACAACAAGAGCCAAAATAATGGCTTTAGATAAAAACTGTTTTTATATTACGCAGGGTTTTTTGGGATCAGATGAAAACTGTTTCACAACAACCTTAGGCAGAGAAGGTTCAGATTATTCGGCGTCGATTTTTGCTTATTGCTTAAATGCTGAAAGTGTAACGATTTGGAAAGATGTTAAAGGTGTTTTAAATGCTGATCCACGTTATTTTGAAAACACAACACTCCTCAAGCATATTTCGTATGAAGAAGCTATTGAATTGGCTTATTACGGAGCATCGGTTATTCATCCAAAAACTTTGCAACCGCTTCAAAATAAAGAGATTCCATTGTATGTTAAATCGTATGATAATCCGCAATCGGAAGGAACGTCTATAAAAAAAGGACAACCGTTGGAACCTAAGACGGCATGCTTTATCGTTAAGAAGAATCAAATTTTAATATCTATTTCAACATTGAATTTTTCGTTTATTGTAGAAGAAAATATAAGTGAAATTTTTAATTTTGTATCCAACCATGGAATGAAAGTTAATATGATTCAAAGTTCTGCTATTAGTTTTTTATTGTGTATTGACGATAAATTTGATAGAATAAAGCAATTGGTAAAAGAGCTGAAAACCAATTATGCAATTAAATTAGTAGAAAATGTAAGTTTATATACTATAAGACATTACAACTCAAAAGCGGTAGAGGAAATTACTTCAAAATACGATATTTTAGTATCACAAAAAATGAAAGAAACAGCCCAATTGGTTGTAGTTGAATAAATATGGCAAAAATTGTTACATCAAAAGAAATTCAAGAAGGGCTAGGATTAAAAAAAATAGGTTTTATAGGGCATTTGTTGGCAAAAGGAATGATGAATCTTTTAAAAATAAATGATTTGAATACCGTTTATGACCGTCACCATCATTTACCTTCAAAACAATTTTTGGATAAATTGCCAAGCGACTTAGGTGCAGATTATGAAATACACGAAGATGACTTAAAACGCATTCCAAAAGAAGGAGCTTTTATAACGATTTCCAATCATCCTTTAGGAGGATTAGATGGAATACTTTTGATGAAAATCTTAACCGACGCAAGACCCGAATATAAAATACTGGCTAATTTTTTATTGTATAAAATAGAAAATTTACGCCCTTTTTTATTGAAGGTAAATCCTTTTGAAAATTTAAAAGATAAAAAATCCAGTATAGAAGGAATAAAAAAGGCCTTATTAGAAATTAAAGAAGGAAATCCTATTGGAATTTTTCCTGCAGGAGAAGTTTCTATGTTCGACACAAAAGAGCGTATAATAAAAGACCGTGAATGGCAAGACTCGGCTATACGTCTTATAAAAAAAGCCAATGTTCCGGTAGTACCTGTTTATTTTCACGCTCGTAACTCAAAGATTTTTTACACACTATCAAATTGGAGCGGTCTTCTTCGAACAGCAATGCTTCCTCGTGAATTAGCCAAAAAAAATAAAGAAAAAATAAAGATTAGAATAGGAAAACCTATCTCAGCCAAAGAGATACAAGGTTTTGAAGATATTTCGTCGTTATCTGATTTTTTAAGAAAAAAAACCTACATGTTGGCAAATATTTTTACGGAAGAAAAAAAATCAACGACTAAGGCACAACAGTCTTCGAATGATTGTGATAAAGGAATCAAAAAAATTATTTCACCTATTTCAGAAGATTTATTGATAAAGGAAATCAAAAAATTACATGAAACCGATGCATTACTTTTTGAAGGAATTTATTATGATGCTTATTTTGCTTCTTCAGATCAAATTCCTAATATTTTAACTGAAATCGGTCGTTTAAGAGAGCTCACTTTTCGTGATGTTGGAGAAGGAACAAATCGAGAAATTGATTTGGATAAATACGATCGATATTATCATCATTTATTTTTGTGGGATCATAAGGATAAAAAAATTATAGGAGCTTATCGCATGGGGCTTGGGAAAGAAATCTATGAAAAATACGGAACCGATGGTTTTTATACAAGTGAATTATTTGGCTTTGACGAGGATGTTCATTTTCTTTTTCCGAGAACGATTGAAATGGGGCGGGCTTTTATTACGAAAGAATATCAACAACGCCCAATGCCACTATTTTTACTGTGGAAAGGAATTGTTCATATTACATTAAAATATCCGGAATATCGTTTTTTGATGGGAGGTGTGAGCATTAGTAATCAATTTTCCGAATTTTCTAAATCTGTAATGATTGAATTTATGCGTTCACACTATTATGATGCTTCTATTGCACAATATATTCATCCAAAAAATGAATACAAGATAAAGTTGAAAGAAGAAGATAAAAACTTTATTTTTGATACTACGGAAGCTGATTTGAATAAATTTGATAAATTGATAGATGAAATAGAACCGGGCGATTTGCGTTTTCCAGTTCTGTTAAAAAAATACATTAAACAAAATGCACGGATTATATCGTTTAACGTAGATCCAAAATTTAATGATGCGATTGATGGTTTAATGTATATTCGAATAGCTGAAATTCCGGAAAGTACGGTCAAACCTATTATGGAGGAGATTGAACAGCGGGCAAAAGAAATTCCGGATACAAAGAAGAAAAATGGTAGCGATTGAATAACATTTAAACATCCTAAATATTTAGGATGTTTAAGTTAACTTTATGAATTAAAAAACAAGGAAAGATTTCTTATCTTTACAATAGTTATTTGACTACTAAAATTAATTAGATTCCTATTCTTTATCTCCGTGTTTTTTCTCAAATTTTTTAATCATATAAACGGCAAAGTAGTAACTCGCTACTATCAATGCAGGATAAGTTAAATACCATAATATGGATTCTAAATACATATTTTTTTATTTTGTAGGTTAATATTGAGCTTCATCCGGCAATTTTGATAAATTCTCTTCTTTTTTAGTCAATGACTTCCATGCATACCAAATATATGCTGCAACAAAAGGGATTCCAAGCGATACATAACTCATGGTTTTCAATGTAAATTTACTTGATGAAGCGTTTTGAATACATAAAGAACTCTGTATATCTGACAAAGACGGATAGAATGAAGTGTTGTTGTAGCCTGCCAATAGAAACACTGAAAGTACAACCAGTACCGTGCTCAAACTTGCTATCCAGATACATTTCGTACGCTTGGCAAAGATTGTCCTGCCTAGAGCCAATAGCACTCCTACCACTCCAAGTAAAAACATAACAAGAACGGTTGGCATTTCAAGAAAGTTCGATAAATATTTATTTTCTTCAGTTGTAAAGATAGTTTCGCCATTCTCTATTGTATAAGAAACGCCTGATTTAAAAAGCAATGCCACGGAAAACGCCAAGAAGCATATAAGGAAAGGGATTGCATTATATAAAACCTGTTTACGTGCTCTTGTTCTTATTTCCTCTTCATTAATTCTGTTTATGTAAAACATGGCACCAAGTATTCTTGCTAAAAATACTAAAGCAAGACCAAGACTTACATTATGCCAGTCCAGTACAGCTTCTAATCCTCTGAAAGACGTTTGCCAAGTAACCGAATTGTAGTGGTCAAGAGTGAACATGGCACCATTAAAAAAAGTTCCAACAGCTATACCTACTAATAGTGGTGCAAGTGTTCCGTTGAGCCAAAGAAAAACTTCGTAGGTCTTTTCACCAAGGAAATTACCTGACTTCTTATGAAATTTATATGAAACTGCCTGCAAAATAAACAATACCAAAATGGCAAACCAAACCCAATAAGCTCCGCCAAAACTGGTGGCATAAAACAAAGGGAAAGAAGCGAAAAATGCTCCTCCAAAAGTAACAAGAGTAGTAAATGTTAATTCCCAATGGACACCAATCGTGTGAAGTAAAAGTTCTTTCTCTTTCGGTGTTTTTCCTATTGAAAACAGCAACGACTGTCCGCCTTGTACAAAATTTAGAAATACAAATAATGCACCTAACAACGATACCAGAAACCACCAGTATTGTTGTAATGTTAAATAATCCATACTTTCAAACATAATTATTTTACTTCTTTAATTTTAGGTCCTTTTTTAATCTGTGTAAACATGATTCTCAGTTCTGCTATTAACAGTGTTGTAAAGAGAACGAAGAATAGCCAAAACGTAATCTGAACGGCCGATGATGATATACGAGTAACGGCTGTTGTCGTTGTCATCAAGTCTTGAATTACCCAAGGCTGGCGACCAACTTCGGCAACAATCCAACCTGCTTGCGATGCCAAAAAAACCAGTGGAATGCAAATAATCGATACTCTCAGCCAAAACGTATTGTTCTGTATCTTATTTTTTAAGGTTAATATCAGCACGACTAAGAATAACAAAATAAAGAAACATCCCAAAGCAAACATAATATGGAAAGAGTAAAATGTTAATGCTACATTTGGAATGAGAAAAGCAGTATCTTTCACAGCTCCGTAACCAAAATATTTAAAATATTCATCCTGAAACTTCTCGTTAGTTATTTCATTTCTAATCATGTCTGCTTTTGCAAAATCTTTTGCATTCTTTGCTTTATTAAGTTCCTTTAAACGACTCATAGCATAAGCTCCACGTTCCATCTTTTCTTTGGCACTAAGATACTTCTTACCATTTTTTTCATAACCGTTTATCAAATCATTGATACCCGGAACAAACTCTCCGGATTTACCAAAAATCAAAAATGACAATACATTAGGGACTTCCAAACGCCACATAAAGTTATCTTCACCGTGAGCAGGTCCCGGTTTCATGACACCAAACAATGTAAGACCGGTATCGTTACCACCGTTATATAAACCCTCCATTGCTGCAAATTTCATAGGTTGTGTTTTGGCTACCAGTTTAGCTGACCAATCTCCGTTGAGAGCAAGCATAAATGATGATAAAAGCCCAAATGAGGTAGCAACGATGATACTACGTTTTGCAAATTTAACTTCCCGTTTTTTCAATAAAAACCATGCTGAAACACCGATGACAAATATAGACCCTAATACATAACCGGAAGTGATGGTATGTAAAAATTTACTTGTTGCAGTCGGTGAGAGAATTACATCCCAAAAATTGACCATTTCATTACGTGCTATGTCGGGGTTGAATTTCATCCCTACCGGATTTTGCATCCATCCGTTGGCTACCAAAATCCACAGTGCTGATAAATTGGCTCCTATGGCAACCAACCACGATGACACTAAGTGAAACTGTTTGCTAACCTTGTCCCATCCAAAAAACATGACTGCAATAAAAGTACTTTCTAAAAAGAATGCAAAAATACCCTCAATCGCCAAAGGTGCTCCAAAAATATCACCTACAAACCATGAGTAGTTAGACCAGTTGGTTCCGAATTCAAATTCTAAGATTATTCCCGTAGCTACTCCAATAGCAAAGTTAATACCGAAGAGTTTCATCCAGAATTTAGTGGTTTTTTTCCATTCTTCATCGCCGGTTTTGACATAGATTGTCTCCATAATAGCAATGATAAATGTAGTACCCAATGTTAAGGGAACAAAGAGCCAGTGATACATGGCCGTCAGAGCAAATTGCCACCTAGACCAATCTACCAAAGACGTATCATCAAAAATATTCATAGTAGTATATCTTTTTCATGTTAAAATTCAATTTATTTTTTTATTCTTGATTCGTTATTTGTTCTATCACATAATTACTCTTGCTTTCATTGTCTTCAAACTTGTTATTCAAAAAGTTAGGAAAGAAGAACATTTTTAATACAGCAAACATTATAAAGCCTTTTATCAGAATAATAATCCACATGGTTCGTCCCCATTTAGGCATATTTGCAAAACCGTCTTTATAAAGCAACCAAGCTTTTTTAATTCCATGAGCCATAGTATTCAAATATATTATTTTGGTACTACAAGATAAGAATAAATATTATTTAACTTTATAGATATTTTCTATTAATTTAGGTTTAATATTCAATAGGGTTATGATAACTTGTAATGAAGATACATCAAAAAATCACTTTTGAGATATAACACTTTTTTATTCATCCTCTTTTGATACACCTAAACTATTACCCAACGACTTAGGTAATTCAATTCCATTATTAACAGCGTGTTTTATAATGATATTTTTTAAATGGATAAAACTGAGGTTTGTACTCTTTCTGATTGATTATTTTAGGTGTTTCTAATTGGATATTAACCTCATTAAACCAATTTATCTTTAACTCGTTTTTTCCACTCGAATATCCTTTACACTTAGTTGTAAATAGGATTTTCCTTGCCAATAATTTTCTTCTATTGTATAGACAATATCAAAAGGTTTATTTTTAATATAAGGCAAGTAATTTCCTAATCCAAAACCCACTGCTTTAAAAATATTTCGAGCTCCTTCTTGATATACATTCATTCTTAAATGCTTTTTGTCATTTCCTATTTCTTTAGCATAACCTGAGTCAAAAACATTTCGAGTAAGAAAAACCGGACGCATATTTTGAGGACCAAAAGGGGCAAATTGTTTTAAAATCCGGTTAAATTTTGGATGAATATCTTCCAAAGCCAATTCAGTATCAATTTCAATCTGAGGAATTAACGATGATTTTGAAATGGTTTTTTTTACATGTTCTTCAAAAGTCTTTTTAAATAGAGAATACTGCTTGGGATTCATGGTTAAACCCGCAGCGTATTTATGCCCTCCAAATTGTTCTAAAAATTCTGAACAATGTTTCAAAGCATCATGTACATTATAACCTTTAACAGATCTGGCAGAAGCGACCATTTTTCCATTACTTTCCGTAAAAACAATCGTAGGGCGGTAATAACTTTCTGTTAAGCGGGAAGCCACGATTCCCAAAACACCTTTATGCCAATTTTTTCCAAAAACAACCGATGCTGCATTTTTTTCTTCTTGATTTTCAATGATTTGCGATAGAGCTTCTTGGGTCACATCTGCATCCAATGTTTTTCTTTCTGAATTTAACTCTCCTATTATTTTTACGGTTTGTTCTACATGGTTTTGATCTTCAGAGGTAAGTAAGTCCACGGCTAAATCAGCATGGTCAATTCTGCCTGCAGCATTAATTTTAGGAGCAATTTTAAAGACAATATCAGAAATGGTGAAATCAGGCTTGTTACAATAAGTTGACAAAGCTTTTAATCCTAAATTAGGTTTTTCCTTTAATTTTTTCAATCCGTAATAAGCCAGTATTCTGTTTTCGCCTGTTATAGAAACAATATCAGCGGCGATGCTGACCGTTACCAAATCAAGATATTGTTTGTACAAATCATCGGGTAATTGTAATTTGGTACAAATTGCCTGAATCAGTTTAAAACCAACACCGCATCCGCTTAATTCTTTGTAAGGATAGTTGCAATCTTTTTGTTTAGGGTCTAAAATAGCAATGGCATCCGGCAAAACATCTCCCGGTAAATGGTGATCGCAAATAATAAAATCGATAAACGAATCTTTGGCTTTTTTTACCTTATCAACGGCTTTTATGCCACAATCCAAAGAAATAATTAAAGAGACATTATGATCGATTGCATGTTGAATTCCTTGAAAAGAAACACCATAGCCTTCTAAATATCGATCGGGAATATAATGCATTACGTTTTTACTCAGAGAAGAAATAAACCGATACATCATAGA
Source organism: Flavobacteriales bacterium (assembly GCA_047975265.1). Classification (GTDB taxonomy): domain Bacteria; phylum Bacteroidota; class Bacteroidia; order Flavobacteriales; family UJ101; genus UJ101. Next base: position 18,100 of record JBKEDE010000013.1, on the reverse strand, counting down.
CACAGAGGTTGTTCCATCTACATCATAATCACCGTAAATCATCATGTTTTCACCATTATTAACAGCTTTTATAATACGGGAAACAGCAGTATCCATGTTTTTCATCAAAAAAGGATTGTGTAATTTTTCCAATTTTGGTCTAAAAAAATGGTAAGCATCATCAAATGTTTGAATACCTTTTAAAATTAAAAGTTCAGCAATTTTAGTACCCACACTTAATTCGGAAGCTAACTGCTCTACAGTTGTTGTATCTGCTTTGGGCTTTAAAACCCATTTATTTTTTTGATTTATTTCCATCGACTACTATAACAAATTCTCCTTTTGGATTTTTTTCTTCAAAATGTTTTTTAACGTGTTCTAACGTTCCTCTAACGTGTTCTTCGTATAATTTACTCAATTCCCGTGAAACCGAAACAAATCGGTCTTTCCCAAAATGGTTGGAAAAATCTTCTAATGTTTTTTTTAGTTTATGAGGAGCTTCATAAAAAATCATGGTTTTTGATTCTTTTTCCAATTCTGATAATCGTTTTTGGCGTCCTTTTTTCACAGGAATAAAACCTAAAAATACAAATTCATTCGCCGGCAATCCTGAGCTGACCAACGCAGGAACAAAAGCAGTTGCACCGGGCAAACATTCTATTTTTATATGATGCTTGATGCATTCGTTTACCAATAGATATCCAGGGTCTGAAATGGCAGGCGTTCCGGCATCGGTAATTAAAGCAAAACACTGATTTGATTTTAGCTTTTCCACCCATTCTTTGACTACCTTATGTTCATTGTGCATGTGATAAGACTTCATCGGTGTTTTTATATCAAAATGTTTCAACAATTTCCCACTGGTTCTGGTATCTTCTGCCAAAATCAAATCAACTTCTTTTAAGAGACGAATTCCTCTAAGAGTCATATCTTCAAGATTACCGATGGGTGTTGGTATAATGTAGAGAACACTCATCGTTAAACAAATCTTTTTTCTACCAAATCTTCAAAACGTTGGGCAAATTCTTCTTTCAAATGCCATTCAAATTGAGTAGCATAAAAGTCTAAAATAGGCTTGGTTTCCAATAAAGATTTACTCGAATTTAGTTGAACTATCGCCTTTTCAAAAAGTTTCTCATCTTTATTGAATAATTGATTTTTAAAGGCAATTTTATCGTTTAAATTTAGCGTTAATTTAGGTAAATCATGTTGATTTGATTCTATGAGTATGGGTTGATTCATATTCAACAAACTTTCCTTATTTTTTTCTTCTTCTATTGAAAGTTCTGTCAAAATAGATTGTTGATCCAAGTATTTTAAAACAATAAAATTTTGATACAACTTGTTTATTCTTGATTCCAAACTTACCAAGCCTGAAAAAGAGTGTGTCTTTTGGATCTCTTGACAAAGATTTTTGATTTCTTTCAATAAATCAGCCTTAGCATTGTTAATATCTTTGGTGGTCATATTTTCTAAAAATTTGTACTTTTGCTTTCATAAGTTTTAATTAAAATGTTCAATTTTCACCTCAAAAGGTTTTATTTAACTAAAAAACAACAAAACTTACCTTATAATGATTTTCAATTTATAAAAGTACAAAATGTTTCTTGAAAACACGATAAATCATACAAAACAAAGTGGGTGGATTGAAGTAATTTGCGGATCCATGTTCTCCGGAAAAACAGAAGAACTCATTCGTAGATTGAAACGAGCCCAAATTGCCAAACAAAAAGTAGAGATTTTCAAACCTTCAATGGACGTTCGATACGATGAAGAAAAAGTAGTTTCTCATGATTCCAATGAGATTAGCAGTACTCCGGTTGAATCTTCTTCCAATATTCTTTTATTAGCATCCGATGCCGAAGTGGTTGGAGTTGACGAAGCACAATTTTTTGACGAAGGAATTGTAGAAGTCTGTAACCAATTGGCTAACAACGGAAAACGAGTTGTAGTAGCCGGGTTGGATATGGATTTTAGAGGAAAACCTTTTGGTCCAATGCCTTTTTTAATGGCAACGGCAGAATACGTAACCAAAGTACATGCCGTTTGCTCAAAAACAGGTAATTTGGCACATTATTCTCATCGAATTGCAGAAGGAGACCAAGTGGTCATGTTAGGAGAGAAGCAAGAATATGAGCCGTTGAGTCGAGCGGCTTATTGGGAAGAAATTCGTAAAAAAACAAGCCTAACTTGAATTATTCTATCAAACATATTGCTCAAATTATTCAAGCTGAAATAGTAGGTGATTTTAGAACGGATATTTCACATCTTTCCATTGATTCCAGAGCAATAGAAAACTCCCAAAATACATTGTTTTTTGCACTTAAAGGAAGTCAAAAAAATGGACACGAATATGTTTGTGATGCTTATGAAAAAGGAACTCGTTGCTTTGTAGTGTCTCATTTAGATGAATCATATTCTGCTTTAAAAAAAACGTGTTTTCTTCGAGTTCAAGACCCTCTAAAAGCATTACAAAATTTAGCAAAATACCATCGGAAATCATTTGATTTACAAACAATTGGAGTTACAGGAAGTAATGGAAAAACCATTGTAAAAGAATGGCTTTCATCCTGTTTAAACGATGATTTTTTTATTGTGCGAAATCCTAAAAGTTATAATTCGCAAATAGGCGTTCCGCTTTCTGTTTGGAATATTAATGCTAAACATACTTTGGGTATTTTTGAAGCAGGAATTTCCCAAAAAGGAGAAATGGCTTGTTTGGAATCCGTTATACAACCTCAGTTAGGCATTTTGACGCATATTGGAACAGCACATCAGGAAAATTTTTCTTCCAAAGAAGAGCTTTTACAGGAAAAGTTAAATTTATTTACGCATTGTGAAACGCTCATTTTTCCGGTTTCTAAAAAATGGATTTATGAAAGCATTGTAAAACGTTTTCCCGACAAAAAACTAATATCATGGGGTTTTTCGGAAAAGGCTTATTTGAAAATTATTCGTCTAAAAAGCAAGCATCATGAGACCAAAGTAGAAGCTGTTCACAATCATTTTCATCTTAAATTTAAAATTCCTTTTACAGATCAGGCTTCCATTGATAATATTTTGACCATTATCGTAACATTGTTGTATTTCGGATTTTCCGAAGGTAAAATCAATCAGAAAATCAGCAAATTGCAGCCTTTGAAAATGCGTTTGGAATTATTAGAAGGCATCCAAGAAAACTTATTAATATCAGATGTTTATAATGCTGATTTAGATTCAGTTAAAATTTCTTTAGATGTTTTGGCTCATCAAGAGTATCCTTCCAAATCATTAATTTTAACCGAATTTAATTCTTTCAACCAAGAAGTTTTTCCACTTATAAAAAAATTAAAACTCCATTATCTTGTTTTAATCGGTTCTTTTGAAAAAAATAACTCGTTGGCTCAAAATGTTTTACATTTTAAAAGTACCGATGAGTTTTTGGAAAAAACAGATTTGGCTATTTTTAAAAATGAGGCTATTCTTTTTAAAGGAATGCGTTATTTTGGGTTAGAAAAAGTGGTTCAGAAAATGATCAAGAAAAATCATGAAACCGTTTTTGAAATTAATTTAGAGCATTTAATTCATAATCTGAATTATTTTAAGACCAAACTGAAACCTTCTACAAAAATAATGGTTATGGTTAAGGCTTCTTCTTACGGAAGTGGCGTTTATGAAATTGCCAATTTGTTGAAATTTCATCAAGTTGATTATTTGGGTGTTGCCTATCCTGATGAAGGGATTGTGTTACGAAATTTTGGTATTCAAATGCCTGTAATGGTTATGAATGCTGATACCTCAAGCCATCTTTCAATAATTGAAAATCAGTTAGAACCTGAAATTTATAGCTTTAGGGTTTTGCAGTCATTTATAAAAAATGTAAAACAAACACAGCAAAAAAATTATCCTATTCATTTAAAGATTGATACCGGAATGCATCGTTTAGGATTTGAAGAGAAGGATTTAGATTGGTTAAAAAAAATCTTGAAAGAAAGTAAAAATCTTATTAAAGTACAATCGATTTTTTCTCATTTGGCTACTGCGGATGTGCCGGGCGAAAAAGATTTTACACTAAATCAAATAAAAAAATTCCAAACGCTGTATCAAGAGCTTGCATCCGTTTTGGATTATCAGCCAATTCAACATATTTTAAACTCTTCCGGAATTTCCCATTTTAGTGAATATCAGTTTGATATGGTTCGGTTAGGTATTGGAGTTTATGGTTATAGTTTTGATGAAGAGGTTCAAAAATACCTTAAAAATGTAGGAACTTTAAAAAGCACACTTTCTCAAATTAAGACTTTAAAAAAAGGGGATTCCGTAGGATACAGCCGTCGTTTTATTGCAGAAGGAGAAATCAAAATAGCTACGATTCCCATAGGCTATGCAGATGGAGTTCGCCGTTTGCAAGGTAATCAGGTGGGTTACGTAAGTATTCACGGTCAAAAAGCACCGATTATCGGCAATATATGTATGGATATGTTAATGATTGATATAACAAATATTCCTTGCCAAGAAGGGGATGAAGTCATTCTGCTGGGCGAACAGCCTTCTTTAGCTGAGGTTGCACAATGGCAACAAACCATTCCATACGAAGTATTGACTGCTATTTCTCCACGTGTAAAACGCGTTTATTACAAAGAATAGAAGGAGCTTACATATTTCTTCTGTATTTTCCGCCTACTTTAAAGAATGTTTCTGTGATTTGTCCTAAAGAAGCGTATTTTGAAACTTCCATTAAACATTCAAACATATTTTTATTTTTAACAGCCGTTTCTTGTAATTTTGTCAACCATTTTGTACTTTTTTCTTCATTTGCTTTTTGATAATTTTGTAAAAAGAAAATTTGGCTGTTTTTCTCCTCTTCCGTAGAGCGGATTACCTCATTGGGTATAATGGTTGGCGAACCTTTGTCATCTAAAAAAGTATTTACTCCGATAATCGGGTATTTTCCTGTATGTTTTAAATCTTCATAATACAGGCTTTCTTCCTGAATTTTAGAACGTTGATACATCGTTTCCATAGCACCTAACACACCGCCACGCTCTGTAATTCGATCAAACTCAGCATAAACGGCTTCTTCTACCAAATCGGTTAATTCTTCAATAATAAATGAACCTTGAATCGGATTTTCATTTTTGGCTAAACCAAGTTCTTTATTAATAATCAGTTGAATTGCCATTGCACGACGTACCGATTCTTCAGTAGGCGTTGTAATGGCTTCATCATATGCGTTGGTATGCAGTGAATTACAATTGTCATAAATAGCATACAAGGCTTGTAAAGTAGTACGAATATCATTAAAAGCAATTTCTTGAGCATGCAGCGAACGCCCTGATGTTTGAATGTGGTATTTTAACATTTGCGAACGTGCATCGGCTTCATATTTTAATTTCATGGCTTTAGCCCAAATACGTCTTGCTACACGACCAATTACAGCATATTCCGGATCGATTCCGTTAGAAAAGAAAAAAGATAGATTGGGAGCGAATTTATTGATATCCATCCCTCTGCTGAGGTAATATTCTACGTAAGTAAATCCGTTTGCCAATGTAAAAGCCAGTTGGGTTAAGGGGTTGGCTCCTGCTTCAGCAATATGATATCCTGAAATAGAAACCGAATAAAAATTTCGTACATTTTCCTTGATGAAATATTCTTGTACATCACCCATTAAACGCAAAGCAAATTCCGTTGAAAATATACACGTGTTTTGTGCTTGGTCTTCTTTTAAAATATCAGCTTGAACAGTTCCTCTCACTTTACTAATTGTCTCCGTTTTAATTTTTTGATAAATATTGGAAGGAAGTATTTCATCTCCTGTTAAACCCAAAAGCATTAAACCCAATCCGTTATTTCCTTCAGGAATTTCTGCATTATAAGACGGTCGTGTTATACCTTTATTATCAAATTTTTCTTTTCGTTTTTCTTCTACTTTATGTTCAAGTTTATGCTCTTGTATGTACAATTCACATTGTTGATCGATTGCAGCATTCATAAAAAAACCTAATAACATGGGTGCCGGACCGTTAATTGTCATACTTACCGATGTGGTCGGATCAGCCAAATTAAAACCGGAATAGAGCTTCTTCGCATCATCTAAAGTTGCGATGGATACACCTGAGTTTCCTATTTTTCCATAAATATCAGGACGAATATCAGGGTCATTACCATATAAAGTTACGCTATCGAAAGCTGTTGATAAACGTTTGGCAGGCATCCCCAAGCTTACATAATGAAAACGTTTGTTGGTACGCTCAGGACCTCCTTCTCCGGCAAACATACGTGTTGGATCTTCACCTTCTCTTTTAAAAGGATAAATTCCTGCAGTATAAGGAAATTCGCCCGGTACATTTTCTTGTAAACTCCATCGTAAAATATCACCCCATGATTGGTATTTGGGCATGCATACTTTCGGAATTTGAGAACCTGAAAGAGATTTGGTATGTGTTTGAATATTCAACTTTTTATCGCGTACTTTAAATGTATATACAGGATTTTTATACAATGTTTTTTTAGCTTTCCAATTTTCTATAAGTTCATGGTTTCGCAAATCAAAATCAAGTGAAATTTCTTTTTCTTTTTGGGATAATATTTTTTTAGTATCCTCATCTACTAATTCAATAGTTTTTTTTAAAGCATATAACTGATCGGCAATCATCGTTTGTTTTTCTACCCAATCATTATACGATTGATTATTTTCTACAATCTCGGATAAATAACGTATTCTTTTAGGTGGAATCACAAAGATTTTTTCAGAATTATCTGTTGGTAATGAGTTGTTTGAAATAAATTCAACAGATGTTTTTTCTGTGATTTTAGTTAAAACAGCCTTATATAATTGATTGGTTCCCGGATCATTAAACTGCGAAGCAACGGAATTGTAAACAGGCATTGAATCCATTGGTTTTTCAAATAAATTGTGGTTGCGTTGGTATTGTTTTTTTACATCACGCAAGGCATCTAAGGCTCCTTTTTTATCAAATTTGTTTAATGCAATGATGTCTGCAAAATCCAACATATCAATTTTTTCCAACTGTGTTGCAGCACCGTATTCTGGAGTCATAACATACATAGAAACATCGGAATGATCTAATATCTCTGTATCGGATTGTCCTATTCCTGAGGTTTCTAAAATGATTAAATCCAACTGTGCAGCTTTTAAAATATCTACCGCTTTCTGAACATGTTTAGACAAGACTAAGTTTGACTGACGGGTTGCCAAAGAACGCATATAAATATTAGGATGATTAATCGAATTCATACGGATACGGTCTCCTAAAAGAGCTCCACCTGTTTTCCTTTTGGAAGGATCTACGGAGATAATGCCTAATTTTTTTTCAGGAAAATCCATGTTGAAACGTCGAATTAATTCATCGACCAAAGAAGATTTACCTGCTCCACCTGTTCCGGTAATTCCTAAAACCGGAATAATCGTTTCTCGAGCTTCTGCAGTCAGCTTATCCAGTATTTTTCGATGTTCTTCAGGAAAATTTTCTGCTGCAGAAATAAGTTGGGCTATTTGTTGAGCATTTTGGTTTTTATATTCAAAAGGATTGAAATTAAGATCTTTACCTGTTGGGAAATCACTTTTTTCAACCAAATCGTTAATCATACCTTGTAATCCCATTTCACGACCATCATCCGGACGGTAAATCCGTTCAATACCATAGTTTTGTAATTCTTGAATTTCTGAAGGGAGAATAGTTCCACCACCGCCGGCAAAAATTTTAATATGTGTGGCATGGTATTTTTTAAGCAAATCATACATATATTTTAAATACTCTATATGACCTCCTTGATATGAAGTCATGGCTATGGCATTAGCATCTTCTTGGATAGCACAATTTACTACTTCATCAACACTGCGGTCATGCCCCAAGTGGATAACTTCAACGCCTGTGGCTTGAATGATGCGACGCATGATATTAATGGCAGCATCGTGTCCGTCAAAAAGAGAAGCTGCTGTAACAATTCTAATTTTATTTTTCGGAATATAGGGTGTTATTTTTTGCATATTCAAAATTTAAAACTCCTAAATTTAGATATAAATTATGAATAAATAAAAAATATGTTTGGTTTGACGTTATCGAATGAGTGTTATCGTAACTTTAAAGAGAAAATTACCTATATCTTCATAAATCTCTATGATTTCTTTGTAATATATGGCTGAAATTGTATTTATTTTTCCTTCTTCTAAGCGGTCATAAAATTCTTTTAAAGAGGTTTTATAACATAAATTAATTTGTTTTTCTAATTTTTGAGCATCTTTAAACTGTATATTTTCTGAGTCTTCTTCATTAATATTTTGAATGACGAGTTTTGTTGCTGAATTAACCAAATCTTGAATTTCAATAATATTTTTACGAAGTTCAGGTTTAAGGTAAGCATTTTTTAATTTACGTTCTTTTTGTAAATAGGCTAATTTCAAAGCAAGATCTCCTACATTTTCCAAATGGTGTATAATATCCGACAATTGCATTATTTTATATACGCCCGAAGGAGATAAATCATTTTTGATTAATTGATTAAGATATTCTCTAATCGTGTCTTCTAACTGATCACTCTTTTTTTCTAACCGTATAATTTCCTGAACGCTGTTTTCAAATTTCTTTTCATCAGATTCGGTAATCAAACTATCTAACGTTTTGATTGTTTTTGCAATGATTGAAGCAAATTTTGTAGCTTCTTTATAAGCTTTAATAATGTGGATGGAGGTGCTTACAGACATGGAGGCGTCGATATAATGTAATTCTTCCGAGATATTTTTTTTTGGAGTCTTTTTTTTAATTAAATCGACTGCTTTTGGGAGTAGTAAGAAGAAAATTATTCCGGTGATTACATTAAACAAAGTATGAAAAGCCGCAATATAAAACTCTTCGTTGGGTGTAATATCACTAATATAAGATGATATAAAGTTTAAAAAAGGTAAAAATAGGATGACTCCTGTTACATTAAATAAAGTATGAAAAAGAGCAACTCTTTTTGCAAATATATTTCCTACAGAAGCTGCTATTTGTCCCGTAACGGTTGTTCCAATGTTAGCTCCTAAAATCAGTGCTGAAGCTGCCATAACAGAAAAATCTCCTTGCGAAGCTGTTATAACAGCCAATGCCGTAACAACCGATGAAGACTGTATGAAAGCGGTTATAAAAAATCCACCGATCAAATACAGTATGATGTTACGAATGGATGTATTATCATTAACTGTTATCCAATCTATAAAAAAAGAATGTGTAATATTTTCTTTTAGTAAACTGATTGACAGAAAGATAATGGCTAATCCTATAATGGCTAATCCCCAATTTCTCGACAGATTTCTTTTAAAAAAATAAATAGGTACTCCAATTAAAAACAAAGGTAAATACAATAGTAAGATATTATATTTTAATCCAAAAAATACAATAAGCCATGCTGTAATGGTTGTTCCAATGTTAGCACCAATGATTACGCCGGCAGACCGCCTGAAACTTATAAACCGTGCATCTGCCAGGCTAATGGTTAGTACGGAAACCGCTGTGGAAGACTGTAAAAAGGCAGTAGTGAAAAGTCCTGTTAAAAAAGCAACACAATCATTTTTAACAAAACGGGTTATTTTTTTTCTGAAATTATTTTTACTAATTGTATTTTGCATTCCTATATTCAGCAGTTTTATACCGAATATAAAGAGTGCAAAAATCCCAAAAATATTCAAAATAGTCAGAATCTCCATACAATCAAGTTGGGGGACAAATTTAAAGGTTTAATGTTAAGATAAGTTTAAATGAATAATAACTAAGTGTTTTCCTTATCACGTTTTGTTATGCTATCCACCAATTTTCCTCCAAAATATCCCATAGGGAGAATGGGTAAAACAGCGACAATATTAAACCATGTCGGGTGGGGAATGAGGATAAACTTAGCCAATACCGAAAAAAAGAAAATAATTCCGATAAGTGTTGCATAAGCCGGTTTGGCAAGTTTTACAACCAATGCGACAGCCATTCCTCCAAAAAAAGTACTGATGATGTACGATAATATTTCAAAAATATAGGTTCCGGGGTAAATATTGCGATCCAAATGTTTATACGTTTCAGGGCGTAAAAATTCTACTCGATCTGGTAAAGGATACAAAGACCACCCGATAAAAAGAATTGCTGTTAAAAACAATGAAGCAACCATTAACCCCACAATGATACCAATTATATTTCTTAACATACTTTTTTAGTAAATGATTGCTAATATATAACTTTTAATTAAGATTATTACGTACTTTTGTATCACTAATAATAATCTACATTATGAAGTTTAAGAAAATAACATTCATTTTAGGCACCTTATTATTCATGATATCATGCAGTAATGATGACGATAACGGCGTAACGCCTTGTCCGGAAGTAATAAATCAAGGCGGTATGACTATTGAAGGTTCTGACTCCAACACATATCCGTATAATAATTTAAAGTATTCTTATATGGATAGAGAAGGAAAGGATAATAACGGAAATTTCGTTTATCAGTTTATTTATTCAAATTATGATATAGAAAACACGTCTCAAGTTCAAGACGGATATTTCCTGAAATTTAGAATTACCACTCCTGAAGATATTCCCGATGGACTCTTTTCATTAAATAATTCTGTAAAAACCATTTCTGATGTAGAAACTTTTTATGATTACACGCCGGGAGGAACGATTGGAAGAATTGATGTAAGTGAAATGACGGTTACCTTTTCAAATTTTGACAGTTGTTTAAACCACGAAATAGCCATCAGTTTTTCAGATACTGATTTTTCTCCGGGAACAACCGGAAACGGTTCATTTTCCGGAAAATCAAATCTTTATACTATACAATAGATTCTTTGGATTAGAAAATTTATATAAAAATATATTTTTAAAGCGATTTTATATAGGTTGATATTTCATTTACTTTATCAGGTTCAAACCATTTTATTTTTGAATCTCTTCTGAACCACGTTAATTGTCTTTTGGCAAAACGCCGTGTATTTTTTTTAACTTCTTCAATGGCAAAATCCAAGTCGATTTCATGATTGAAAAATCTAAAAAATTCACGATAACCTACGGTTTGTAAAGCATTCAATTCTTTATGAGGATATAGTCTTTCAGCTTCGTTTAGCAAGCCTTTTTCCATCATTTTATCAACACGTAAATGAATGTTTTCATATAAAACTGCACGATTCAAATCCAGCCCTATTTTAATTGTATTGAAAGGGCGATTTTTCAAGTGATTTTTTCTAAAAGAAGAATAGGGTTTACCGGTTTCTATACAAATTTCCAAAGCCCTTATCAATCGTTGATGATTTTGAAGGTCCATTTTGTTAAAAAAAACAGGGTCTTTTTCTTTTAAAAGCTGTTGTAAAGGCTCTATGCCTTCTTCTTTAAACTGAAGATTTAACCGATCCCGAATGGCAGAATCTACTTCCGGAAAATCATCCAATCCTTCCGTAACGGCTTTTTCGTAAAGCCCTGAGCCACCTACCATCATAACGGTATTGTATTTTTGAAAAAGGGCGGTTAGTTTTTTTAAAGCATCTCGTTCATAATCACCAACGCTATACGGTTCAAAAATAGAAAGATGCTGAATAAAATGATGAGGAACTTCTTTTAATTCTTTTTTATCAGGTGGAGCAACTCCTATTTGTAATTCTTTGAAAAACTGCCTGGAATCACAAGAAATAATTTCGGTATTAAATTCTTTTGCCAAATAAATGGAAAGAGCCGTTTTCCCAACAGCCGTTGGTCCACATATACTGACTAACGTTTTTTGCATATTCATGGAATGAAAACAAAATTAATCATTGTTTTTAAACTCTCAAAGTATATTTTACTCTTCATTTACAACCACCATGACACCTTCTTTGGTATAAGGCGTTTTCATAAAACGGTCTATTTCTTTATTTAATTGTGTTAAAGCATATCCTATAATGGTAATATCATCCAACCATCCTAAAACAGGAATAAAATCAAAGTCAATAGGCACAATAGTATAGATAACAGCTCCTATGATGATTAACATGACCGATGATTTTATTTTAAAAGTACCATCAAAATGGGCTTTTACCATTTTAAAAAAAGTCTGCACCTTTGCAAAGAAGCTCGGATCTTCTTTTGCACGATTAGCGTAATCCGTCAAGATTTGTTTTTGTTTGTTTGTTTTCATTTGAATTTATGATTGATTCAATTGAAATAAATCAAAAAACGTTCCAAAATAAATTTGATTAAGAGTTGAATAATTTTTACCTTAGATGTTGTGAATTTATTTATGCTTTACAATATATGAGAAAAGTACTGATTATAGGAGCGGGTCGTTCATCATCTTCTTTAATTCAATATTTGTTAAACCAGTCAGAAACGGAGAATTTGAAAATAATAATAGGTGACTCTTCTTTAGAAAGTGCTCAAAAAAAAGCAGGAAATCATCCAAATGCTCAAGCTATTTTATTAGATGTTTTTGATCAAAAAAACCGTAAAAAAGCTATTCAGAATGCAGATATTGTAGTTTCAATGCTTCCGGCACATTTGCATATTGAAGTCGCGAAAGATTGTGTAACGTATCATAAAAACATGGTTACGGCGTCGTATATTTCAGATGAGATGAAAGCTTTGGATGAACAAGTAAAATTAAAAGGATTGGTTTTTATGAATGAAGTAGGTTTAGATCCGGGGATTGATCATATGAGTGCAATGAAAGTGTTGGATAAAATTCGCGACAAAGGAGGAAAAATGTTATTATTTGAGTCTTTTACCGGAGGATTGGTTGCTCCTGAAAGCGATGATAATTTATGGAATTACAAATTTACTTGGAATCCTCGAAATGTCGTTTTGGCAGGACAAGGTGGAAGTGCTAAATTCATTCAGGAAGGAAAGTACAAATACATCCCTTACCACAAATTATTCCGAAGAACGGAAATTTTAGATATAGACGGACACGGAAAGTTTGAAGGTTATGCTAATCGTGATTCTTTAAAATACCGTACCGTATATGGCTTGCATGATATTCCTACTTTGTATCGAGGAACGATTCGAAGAGTTGGGTTTTCAAGAGCCTGGAATGTTTTTGTACAATTGGGGATGACAGATGACACGTACATTATGGAGGGGTCTGAAAACATGAGTTACCGAGATTTTATTAATTCTTTTTTAGCATATAATCCTAATGATTCTGTGGAATTAAAGTTACGTTCTTATCTAAAAATAGATCAGGGTGATACACTTTGGGAAAAACTTAAAGAATTGGATTTGTTCAATTCCCATAAAAAAATTGGTTTGAAAGAGGCAACCCCTGCCCAAATCTTACAAAAAATACTTACTGAAAAATGGTCTTTAAATCCTCATGACAAAGATATGATTGTGATGTTGCACAAATTTGGGTATGAATTAAATGGAGCAAAACACCAGGTAGAATCCGGTATGGTTATTGAAGGAGATGATCAAACGTATACAGCTATGGCAAAAACAGTCGGGCTTCCGGTAGCAATTGCCACTTTGAAAATTCTTAACAAAAAAATTACAACATCCGGAGTTCAATTGCCTATAAAAAAAGAGGTCTACCAACCGATTCTTAAAGAATTGGAAAATTACGGTATTTCATTCAAAGAAAAGAAAGTGCCTTATTTGGGGTATAATCCGGAAGGTGTTAAAGGGTAAAAATCATATAACTTATAATACTTTTAACTCATAAAAAAATCGTATATTTGTGTGCTTGTAGAAGAACGAAATATAGTAAGTAAAATTTGTAACAAAAAAATTGATAAATCATAACAATGAGTGATCAGCAAAATAATTATTCAGCAGATAGTATCCAAGCCTTAGAAGGAATTGAACATGTAAGAATGCGTCCGTCAATGTATATTGGTGATGTAGGTCCGAGAGGCTTGCACCATTTAGTATATGAAGTGGTCGATAATTCGATTGATGAAGCCATGGCAGGCTATTGTAATACCATCGCTGTTATCATTAATGAAGACAACTCCATTACTGTAACCGATAATGGACGCGGAATTCCTGTAGGAATGCACAAAAAAGAAGGGGTTTCTGCTCTCGAAGTTGTGATGACTAAAATTGGTGCAGGAGGAAAGTTTGATAAAGATTCTTATAAAGTTTCAGGAGGACTTCACGGAGTGGGTGTGTCTTGTGTAAACGCCTTATCAAATGATTTAAGAGCCACAGTTTACCGTGAAGGGAAAATATGGCAACAAGAATACAAACGAGGAAAAGCAGAATATCCTGTAAAAACAATAGGCGATTCTGACAAAAAAGGAACAGAAGTAACCTTTTGGCCTGATAATTCTATTTTTACTCAAACTATTGAGTACAATTACGATACATTAGCTTCTCGTATGCGAGAGTTGGCTTTTCTAAACAAAGGAATTACCATTTCGATTACTGATAGACGAAATAAAGATGAAGAAGGAAATTTTATTTCAGAAACATTCCAATCAGAAGAAGGCTTAATAGAATTTGTTCGTTTTTTAGATGAAACACGCGAACCTTTGATTCAAAAAGTAGTTCATTTTGAAGGAGAAAAAAATGAAATTCCTGTAGAAGTTGCTTTATTATACAACACTTCGTATTCAGAAAATATCCATTCATACGTAAATAATATCAATACGCACGAAGGAGGAACTCATTTATCCGGTTTCCGACGAGGCTTGACGCATACCTTAAAAAAATATGCCGACAACTCAGGAATGTTGGATAAATTAAAATTTGAAATTGCAGGAGATGATTTTCGGGAAGGATTGACCGCCATTGTATCGGTTAAAGTATCCGAACCGCAATTTGAAGGACAAACTAAAACTAAGTTGGGTAATCGAGAGGTTTCTGCTTCTGTTTCTCAAGCAGTTACAGAAATGCTAACCAATTATTTGGAAGAGCATCCCGATGATGCCAAAACCATTGTTCAAAAAGTAATTTTGGCAGCTCAAGCACGCCATGCGGCTACCAAAGCACGCGAAATGGTACAGCGAAAATCTCCGATGGTAGGCGGTGGATTACCGGGAAAATTAGCAGATTGTGCTTCTTCTGACCCTGAAATTTGTGAATTATTCCTTGTCGAAGGAGATTCGGCAGGTGGTACGGCTAAACAAGGACGCGAACGTGAATATCAGGCAATTCTACCTCTTCGTGGTAAAATTTTAAACGTAGAAAAAGCCATGCAGCATAAGGTATTTGAAAATGAAGAAATCCGAAATATTTTTACTGCTTTAGGGGTTACCATTGGTACGGAAGAAGATAGTAAAGCTTTGAATTTAGAAAAGCTGCGTTATAAAAAAATCATCATTATGTGTGATGCGGATGTTGACGGAAGCCATATTTCAACGTTGATTTTAACGTTCTTTTTCCGTTATATGAGAGAATTGGTTGAATCCGGACATGTTTATATTGCTCAGCCACCATTATATTTGGTAAAAAAAGGAACCAAACAGGTTTATGCTTGGAGTGATGAGCAGCGAGACCAAATTGTCAATGAGTTGACAAACGGAGAAGGTAAAGGAGCAAATATTCAGCGATATAAGGGGCTTGGAGAAATGAATGCAGAACAATTATGGGAAACAACTTTAAATCCTGAACATCGTACACTTCGGCGGGTAACGATTGAAAACGGTACGGAAGCGGATCGTGTTTTTTCTATGTTGATGGGCGATGAAGTACCGCCTCGTAGAGAATTTATCGAAAAAAATGCTATTTATGCCAATATCGATATTTAATACAATTTAAACAACCGGTAGGTACAACGCTCTTTTCCTATTTTGAACTGAGCGTTTTTTATCTACAATCAGCTTATGGTTTATGTTATTTTAATTTTTGCAGTATTATTAGGTGTTCTGCTGGCTCGTTTTTTTAAAAACAACAACAAAATAACCGATTGGTTGTTAATGTTTAGCGGGGCTTACTTGTTATGTGCAACCTTCCTTCATAACCTTCCTTTACTGTATCAGAAAGCAGATGAATCTGTGTGGGTATTTGTTGTTGTTGGAATTATAATTCAGATGATTTTGGAAAGTTTTTCAAAAGGAGTAGAACACGGGCATGTACACCATAATCAAAAAATTTCAGCTTCTATTGTTTTTGGTTTGATGATACATGCATTTTTAGAAGGAATGCCTTTGGGAGAAGCACATGATCATAAAAATATGATAGCGGCTATTGCCATTCACAAAATTCCCGTGGCGACCATTTTATATTTTTATTTAACCTCCGTTTTTCATACCATGAAAAAAGCCTATGTCGTGATGCTGTTATTTGCTTTCATGACTCCATTAGGCACATTAATAAGTCAATATACGGTTTTAAATCAATACTCCTACTATATTTTAGCATTGGTATCGGGCGTTTTTATTCATATCTCAACTACTATTCTGTTTGAAAACAGTAGCAAAGCACATCGATTAAGTTGGCAGAAATTAATAATGCTTCTTATTTCAACTTTTTTAGTGTTGATGATATAGCTTTATAATCATTTGGATGAATCCTTTTAATACTCCAACTGAATCATTTTAAGCGGATCAATTCTATGCCCGTTTTTAAAAATCTCATAATGCAAATGAGGTCCGGTGGAGTATCCGGTAGTCCCTACTGTACCGATTACCTGACCTTTGGTAACTTTTTGCCCGTTGCGGACTTTGATATGGTGTAAATGAGCAAATCGGGTTACAAAACCAAAAGGATGTTGTATTTTGATTTCATTACCGTATCCGGTATTTTTACGGGAAACCAAGATGACTTTTCCTCTGGCGGGAGCATAAATTTTAGCTCCTTGATTGGCCACTAAATCCAATCCGTGGTGCTGTTTTAATTTTTTGGAGATGGGATGTTTACGCACGCCGTAATAACTTGAAATACGTTTCATTTTCTGCGGGTGTAAAGGGTTGATGTCGGGAATCCCGTTAATCACCTTTTTATACTTATTGCAATCGATTAAATCATACACGGATTGAATTTTTTCTGTTTGTGTAGTAGCAGAAATAATTTTTACAATTTTAGCTACAATTTTGTCATTATCCCCTTTTGAAAAGGAATATAAACAAAGGGAAAGAATAAGTATTAAAGAAAAAAATTTCATTCTTGGGTATTAATTTCTACCATTGTAAAAATTTTACATCTACTGTTTGATTTCCTACAGCATCAGTAACTTCTATTTTCCAATATTGACTACCCATATTGTTTCTGAAATATGTTTCCGAACCTGAATCGTTTATTTTTCCTTCTTTATTATCAGTTACTGTATAATCTTGGTTAAATTTAACTGCTCCATTATGATCGTATATTTTTATATTAGAAATTGTTGTACTGTTTCCTTTTACTTGAAATGCGTAATAATACATTGTGTAATTTATTATTCCAAAATGATTTTTTGTAACAGAAAAATCATTTATAGTTGGTTTTTCAACTTGATTAAAAACAACTGTTTTTATAATAGTGTTTTCATACTCGTCTAAAAAAAGAATTGTAACTGTAATTTTTCCTAGCAATGGTTCCCATGTGTTATAACCAGTATTTTTTCTAACAGCTCCTACTTCTATTACATGATTTCCAGTAGAAATAAACTCTTTTTCTGAAAACTCCCTGTCATTATATTTTATTTGATAATAATGTTTTACATTGGGAAATTCCGACTCTAAATTAAACCTAATATTGGTTTTTTCATCTTCTTTTAATAAATCTTTATCAATACTCAGGTTTTCATTTGGTTTAAAATATTGGTGCTTGCCAGTCCGTCACCGTCGTAATCCACCGGAGTAGCACTGGTTACCTCCACAATTTTTGAATCATAAGAAAGAAAAAACCGAACGTAAGAGGATAAATTTTTTGCAGAAATTTCTAATTCGCCACCGCCACCTGAATCGCTGTCACAACTTATTGTAAACCCGACAAAAGCCGTTAAAATAAATAGTTTTTTAAGTGTTTTCATCTTTTTTATCATTAGAGCGATTGTTCTCTTACCCAGTGGAAGGTTTTTCCGGTGGTTTTATCCAATAAATCGTATTCTATACGATACAAAGTGTATATTTTGTTTGCCGTACGGGAAAACAACTGAACATTTCTCAGTACAAACTCTTCTGCATTGGTATTGGTATCGTCGGGTTTAAAATTAAATAGCCAAACGTTATCCGTCTCAATGGTGTATTGCTCTCTTATAATTG
>JBKEDE010000033.1:0-109920 GCA_047975265.1 Flavobacteriales bacterium | reverse complement strand
GTAATTCAGTATTAATAGACATATACTCTGCTGTAAGATTTAGGGCAACTAATTCCATATTACTCATTTTTGGTTTTCTAATTTGAGTAAAACTATCAATATCGTTACAAGTATTTTTAAGATTATTCAAAATAATTTCGTAATTTTCAATCAGATTGTTCATGATATTTAATTGTTTGAAAGTCAAATAAATATACGATTTTTTAATCACTTGAACAATCTTTTTTTAAATGCACAACAGGTTTAAAAAAATATAGAAATGCAATAGAAACGTTACCCAATTACTTTTAGCGTATGTTAGAACTCGTTTTCTATAAAATTTTATCGGTTAAACAAAAAACTGTACTTTTAAAGCCTTAATCAGAAATAGATTTTGTTTGATACGTTAAAATTAAACTCAATATTTTGATTATTAAATCTTTAAAGAATATGAAAATCGCATTACACTGGAAAATTCTTATTGGAATTATAGCAGGATTAATTTTTGGTTTAGGGATCAATGTTATGAGTGGAGGACAAATGGATAGCGGATTTCTATACGGATTAAAGATTTTTTTTCATTATATGGGTAAAATTTTTATTAATCTGTTAAAAATGATGGTAGTTCCATTAGTATTTGCTTCTATTTACATGGCCATCGTCAATTTGGAGAATATTGCAGAAGTCGGTAAGATTGGAAGAAAAACCATCGGATATTATTTTTTAACCACTGCTTTAGCTGTAGGAATGGGAATAGTAATTGTAAATATTATCCAACCCGGAGATATAGATACAGAAACAGTTACCTTGTTAAAGAAAGCCATGAAAATTCCGGAAGAAGTAACTCAAGCAAATGTAGGTAAAAAAAACTCCGTAGAAATTGTGATTGATACTATTGTAGGAATGATTCCTGAAAATCCTATAAATGCATTGGCAAATACTCAAATTTTACAAGTGATTTTTTTTGCCATTTTTATAGCTTTAATAGCGGTTAATATCCCTGAAAAATCCAAAGCACTTTCAAATGTTATGTCATCTATTGATGTTCTGATGCAAAAAGGAGTTGGCTTTATTATGCAACTTGCCCCCTTTTTTTTATTTTTCTTAGTAGGCGGAATGTTTATGAAAGTAGGATTTTCAGCTTTAATTCCTTTACTGAAATATGCCTCAACGGTTCTTATAGGATTAGCATTACATGGATTTGTTACGTTGCCTTTATTAGTTTGGCTGTTTACAAAAACCAATCCCTATAAATTATTACGACAAATGGCTGCTCCTTTATTGACAGCATGGGCAACAGCTTCATCAGCTGCTACGCTACCCATTACAATGAACACGTTGGAAAAAGAAGTGGGAGTCAATCCAAAAGTATCCAATTTTGTATTACCCTTAGGGGCTACCATTAATATGGATGGAACGGCTTTATATGAATCCATTGCTGTGATTTTTATCGCAGGAATTTTAGGTTTTGATTTATCTATGGGAGATCAAATTGTCATTTTTATTACGGCCTCTTTAGCTGCAATGGGTGCTGCTGCAATTCCCGGAGCCGGATTGGTAACCATGGGAATTGTTTTATCAGCCGTAGGGCTTCCACTTGATGCCATTGGGATTATTTTAGCGGTAGATATTTTGTTAGATCAATTTCGCACGGCTATTAATGTTTGGGGAGACGGGACAGCTTCTTACGTCATCAATCATTCAGAGAAAGGGAATTTGGGAGATAAGCCTGATAAAACCAACGATATAGAAGAATAGCAGTATTTTTTAATTATCAAATCAATTTAAAATCAGCCGATTCATTTAAAATAGGATAATATCTGTTTTTTATTGTAAATAATTTTTTTTGAGCATCAATTTCTTCATATCCAAAATAGGTTTCCAAATCGCCTATTTGCTCAATTTTTGGGTTCTGATTTAGTTTACGTTCATTATCATCTAATTCTTCATTCAGCATAATTCCTAAATCGACAATTGCTTCGGTATTATTTTTCTTGATTTTTACATTTCGGTAAATAATATCCAACATTTTCTGATCATTTTGCGGAATTAAATCATATTCTGTATAATTTTTAGAAAAATCATTTGTGGAGGCAATAAAATCTAATCCTGCGAGTAGTGAAATCCAGTTTAGATAACGACTATGCTGTCTTTCTCTATCTTTTTTTGATCCACCGGCTTCAATCAAAACAGTACAATATCCCCTTTTCTGCAAATTATCACCAAATGCATTGGGGTAAAACTCATCCGTATAACGTCCGACATGGTTTGGAGCATGTTTTTGCAGTTCTTTATTCATATAAGCAATAATTCCCATCGTTTGTTTTCGTTTTTCAGTTATCGTTCGTCTTTCATCTTCCGAAGGGGCTAAGAAAGAAATGGTTGCCGGATTAGAAGTTCCTTTTACATTAAAAATAGTACGCTGGTCGTGAAGATTAAAGCAGACATCCGGATTAAAATCATAAATGACTTTTTGTAAAACTTGAGTTTCAGGAGCTTGTTTTTTTATAAAATCCCGATTGATATCAATGTTCATGGCATTTCTTCGTTGAACTTTTTCTGTACCGTCAGGATTGACCATTGGAATAATTTGAATGGTCAGTTCATTATTTAATTTTTTAACAAACTCATTGTTTAAATCTTCCAACAAATTGATTAAATCAAAAACAACATTGGTTCCGGTAGCTTCATTACCATGCATCTGAGTCCAAATGAGTATCTTTTTTTTGCCTTTTCCAAACTCAAGTAAATGAATAGCTCTTCCTTCCACTGATTTTCCAATTTTTGAAAAAGTTCTCCTTTTTAACAATGTTAAAAGTTGTTCATGATCAATCAGTCTGTTATGAATGGATTTTTCTTGATACTCGGAATACTTTGCAATGGTAAAATGCATATTTAACTATTTTTTGCAAGTTACCTAATTTATTTTTAAAAATAAATATTTACATTTGTAAAAACATTTACATATGTAAACATTTACATTATCAATTATTTATTTTAACAATTCAAATTATTGGTTATCATGTATTTATATATTATTATTTCGATTAATAGTTTAAATTTAGTTTAAGATAAATTTGGGGAATATTTATTATTAAAATACTCTTTTTTACAATCGTAACGTATGGAAATTAATGACAGAATAGCTTTACTAAAAGAACACTTCGGATTAAGTAATACGGAGTTTTCAGAAAGAATTAAAGTACAACCCTCTGCCCTTTCTCATATTTTTTCAGGGAGAAATCGTCCGAGTATTGATTTTATTTTGAAAATTAAACACGCATTTCCTCATGTTTCATTAAACTGGCTTTTATTGGGCGAAGGTTCTATTGAGGAAGAAAAGCATTTGATGTCTGAAAAAAATAAGACTCCCACTCTATTTTCTTCTCTTGAAGAAGATTATACTATTCTTGAAAAGATTGTATTTTTTTATAAAAACGGGACATTTAAAATATATAATCCTTAATTTTAGACGTTAAAGGTATAAGTCCGTTAATAAAATAATAACCAAATGAAACACCTATTTTTTCTCTGCCTATTTATGGGGTCTCAATATTTTTATTGTCAATCATTTGACGCTGAAAAATATACTTATACAATTATGTTGAATGAAAAAAGTGATGAAATCAAAGTTCATGCCTTGTTAGATTTTAAAAAATTAAGCAAAGAAAAAGAGCTTTTAAAACTAAACTTAACTCAATATACCCAAGAATCATCTAAAGGAATGAAAATAACAGAATTGTATTTAGGCGGAATAAAAACAGACAATTTCAGGCATTACCAAGATACCATATCGATTCCGGTAGCTTCTGATATGGATAAATTTTCCGTTAGTATTGTTTATCAAGGTGTTCCAAAAGACGGATTAATTATTTCAACTTTAGCAAATCAAGAGAAGACTTATTTCTCAGACCACTGGCCTAACAGAGCAAGAAATTGGTTGGCTTGTATAGATTCCCCTTCAGATAAAGCAAAAGTTCACTTTAAAGTTTATTCACCAAAAGACTATGAAGTTGTTGCTAACGGATTATTAAATAGACGACAAAATTTTGATGAGTTTAATTATTTTGATTGGGAAACCAACTATGAAATACCTACAAAAGTAATGGCTATCGGTGTTGCCAAATTTCAATCATCCGTTTATCAGAAAAAACCCATAACCATTTCCGGCTATACTTTTAACGGTGATTCACATCATTACCAAGAAGCTGTTGAAATTTTAAAATGGTTCGAACACAAAATAGATGCCTACCCTTTTCAAAAATTGGCAAATGTACAATCCAAAACCCGTTATGGAGGAATGGAAAACGCTGGGTGCATTTTTTATAACGAAAAATCAGTTTTAACAAATTCTACCCCATTGATAGCTCATGAAATTGCCCACCAATGGTTTGGAAACACCGTTACAGAAACTGACTTTACACATTTGTGGTTAAGCGAAGGATTCGCTACTTTTTTAGAAAACCAATACATAAAAGAAACACAAGGAGATATCGCTTATGAAAAACGCATGAAAGAAGCTCAAAAAAATATTATACAATTCCACCAGCGTTTCCCCAAATTTGTGATGGTACCCTCCCATATTGAAGACCCCAACCTCATGTTAAACCCCTACTCTTACCAGAAAGGAGCCTGGTTTTTGCACACCTTACAAAAAGAAATAGGAAACGACCTTTTTTGGAAAACTATTAAAACATTTTACCGAAAGTTTAAATTTAAAAATGCAAACTCCACAGACTTTAAAAACATTGTTGAAAAAGAGTCAAAGAAAGATTTGAACGCACTTTTCGACCTATGGCTATATAAATCCGATTTACCTCCGTTCGAGTTATAAATCGAATCTGTATATTTGCAATTATGAATAGTATAGAAAACAGAATAGCCAAAGGAATTATCAAAGCCGTTTTAGGATTATCCGGAGTAGCTTTATTGTTCTATTTCCTCTATCAGATACAAATTGTCTTTATATACATAGGCATTGCCACCGTAATTGCCATTATAGGACGCCCGCTGGTATTATTTCTTAACGAACGACTACACATTCCCAATGCCATCTCTGCTATAATGACCATGATTCTGTTCCTTATTGTTTTGCTCGGATTTATAAGTCTGTTTGTACCCCTGATTACCCAACAAGCAGACAACCTGTCCCTTTTAAGCCAAGACAGCTTCAAGTCCAATTTAGAGATACAGCTCCATCAAATTATAGAATACCTGAAGAAGTATCGAATCGATTTAACCAACAATTTACTAAGCATCGAAAGAATCATGGAAAGGATAAGCAACTTCCTTCCTAATTTTTTAAATAATGTAATAGACATCATCAGTTCACTTATTATGGGAACTTTCTCCGTACTCTTCATCTCATTCTTTCTATTAAAAGACCGAAGCCTGCTAAAAAACATGCTCTTTAGCATAGTACCCGATAAAGATGAACGCCTTTTCGAAAACGTATTAGATAAAACCAACAACCTCCTGTCCCGCTATTTTATTGGTCTTATTATTCAAATACTCATCATGTTCATCCTCTACCTCATCATTCTATTCTCCTTTGGTATCGACAACGCCCTCATTATCGCCTTCGTCTGTGCCCTAATGAACCTCGTGCCCTACATAGGACCTTTTACAGGAGGCTTCGTCATCTCCTTCTTCTCCATGAGCCATTATATAGGCGAAGGAATGCACTTCAATACAGAAGTTCTTCCCAACATAGGATACATCTTGATGGCTTACATGGCCGTACAACTGATAGACAACTTCATCAACCAACCCTTGATTTTCTCCAACAGTGTGAAATCACATCCTTTGGAGATCTTTATCGTCATCATCATTGGCGGGACACTTTCCGGCGTAATAGGGATGATCGTTGCCGTACCTGCCTATACCGCTATCCGAGTTGTATTAAAAGAATTTTTCGGACGATTCAAATGGGTGCAATCTATCACCAAAAACATATAGCAGAATTCACCGTACCACAGCCCCCGTTACACCCATCCATTGACAAAAAAGATAAAATACTTTTTAACAGGAAGTTTATACACTTTCCTGAAAGAATCTTCATGTTCTCTACAAAAGATACTTGCCTTTTTGTAGAAACCTCCTTACCTTTGGTTTAAAACGTACGTACCTTTTACCCAAAAGCTCCCTACCTTTTCATGAAAAGGTAGGGAGCTTTTTTTAATAAAGAACTGTCCTTTCAGTCTTTCAGACTTATTTTAATTCTTCAAAGGCAGTTAATCCGCATTCTAAAAATGCTTTAAACTCATCCACTGTCTTATAGCCTCTTATATCATGATTCAGCAGCTTTCCATCAGCTGTTAATAGGGCATAATTAGGTTGTGAGTTGTTTTTGAAGTTTTCGGTTTGGAAAGTTGCCCACTTATTTCCTACCGTTTTTATTATTTTGTTCTTATTTTGAATTTCTACATAAACTTCTTTTTGTTCTTCAGCCGGTAGCTCTTCACTGGAATCGACGTACAATGATACAATGATTACCTGGTCTTTTAAGAAGGTATGTATCTGAGGGTCTACCCAAACGTTGTCTTCCATTCTACGACAGTTCTCACAGCCGTATCCCGTAAAATCAATTAAAACCGGTTTGTTCTCCTTTTCAGCTATTTCGAAGGCACGGTCTAAATCATTATCAATAATCTTTATTCCATGCTTTAGCTCAAATCCTTCTTCAGATTTTTCTTTTTCTTTTTGATAAAACAGGCTGTAATTTGAGGGAGGAATTAACCCGCTCAGTGCCTTTAGATTAGAGTCAGGGCGTAATCCGGATGTTAGATATATGACAAAAGCAACTACCAAAATACCCAATGTAATACGTGAAAAAGTTAGACTTTTATCTGCTTTATTGTCATGTGGGAAAAAGATTTTTTTGAATAAATACAGGGCTAATCCTATGAAAATCATAATCCAAATTAGTAAAAATACTTCCTTTTTCAATAATCCCATAGGACCGTTAAAGCCTACCAAGTCTGCCTTTGATAAAAATTTTAATGCCAGTGCCAACTCTACAAAACCAATGATTACTTTTAATGTTGTCATCCATCCGCCTGAACGTGGCAATGCATTTAAGAGACTGGGAAAGAATGCTGATAGGGTAAACGGCAGTGCTAATGCTAAACCAAAGCCAAACATTCCTATGGTCAATTGTGTCGCTCCGTTGGGTGCTTGAATGGCTTCGACTAATAAAGTCCCTAAAATGGGTCCCGTACATGAGAACGATACGATCACTAAGGTTAGTGCCATAAAGAATGGACCTAACAGCCCTGCTTTTTCTGACTGATTATCAATTTTATTAGCCCATGAGCTTGGTAAGGTTAATTCGAAGTAACCAAAAAAGGAAATGGCAAAGACTATGAAAATAACAGCAAAGAATAGGTTTAGCCAAACGTTGGTTGATATTTTATTAAATAATTCGGGGTCAACGCCTCCTAAAACATGGAAAGGTACGCTAAACAATAAGAAAATAGCGATAATAAAAAAGCCGTACATCCCTGCTTTAAATAATCCTTTTCCTTTGTTTTCACTTCCTTTTGTGAAGAAGGAAACGGTTAAGGGAATTAACGGAAAAATGCAGGGCATTAATAAGGCTATGAAACCTCCCAGAAATCCTTTTAGAAACGTTCCTAAAAGCGAGTTGTCTTTTTCTTCTTGTTCTCCGCAATCATTCATTGGATTCTCTATGTCGATCGAAGCTAATTTTAGGGTTTCTTCGGATGCTATAGTTGTTAAATCAGAACTCTTGGAACCATCTAAATTTAATATAAAACTTTTATCTTCAGGAGCTAAGCATTTAGAATCGTCACATACCTGATAAAAAATGCTTACTTTTATTTCTTTTAAATCAGGATTTATTAGTTTAATTTTTTGACGAAAGGTTACTTCATGGCTGTAATAGCGTAGGTTTGCTTCAAAAACATCGCTGTATTCTTCAATTTTATCACCGTCTATTTGAACGGTATCTACCAATTCATAATTTCCTTCTTGGTTTAAAAAGTTGATTTCTGTTGGCAAACCGGCTTCTTGCTCATCCATAGAATATAAATGCCATGTATCTTCTATAACTGCTTTTAAAGCTACTTCATATTCGTGGTCTTCTATTTGCTTAATCGATTCGGTTACTTTTACCGGATCAATGATTTGAGCTGAAACCAATAGGCTTGTAATTATTAACAAAAGTGTTAAACGTATTTTTTTTATCATATTCTTATAATGCTTATTTTTTTTGTATTTTCACTAACTTTAAAACGATCATCCAATCGTAAACCTACAATCCAAATTAATTTTCCGTCTCCATTTTCTAACAGCCAAACTCGTTCTTTTTGATGAATGGACAACTTTTCATCTTTAAAAAATTTACTTACCTTTTTTTTCCCTTTCATGCCTAAAGGTATAAAAATATCTCCTTTTTTCTTTCTTCTCAATCGCAAAGGAAAAATAAGTTTTTCGGTATCTACTCTTACTTCTGTTTGATTATTAAACGACGAATCTCCTAAAATCTCGTTTAAATTCAAACCATTTTTAACAAATCTTTCTTCTTGTAATTCAATATCGTCTTGTTCAATACGTGTATTTTGTATTAAAAATAATTGCTCTCTGTTTTTTATAATGCGGTATTGATGGTTGAATAACTGTTTTCCTGATGTACTTTTTAAAACATTTACCAAATCTTTTGTCTCTAAAAAACCGTAAGGACTGAAAATCAGATGCAAATAAGTTTCCAACGGATTTAATTTCAACAAACGGTTTACATCAAAAATAATTTCTCCTTTTTCTTTTTTTAAAATAATCTTTTCAAGTACTTTTTCAATACAGTTTTCAACAAGTAATTGATATTGTTTTAGATAATCTAACGTTTGCTGAAATTGGTTTAAAAAGGAGTCTTTTGTTTTTTCCAATTCAGGAACAACGTTTAACCGTATATGATTTCGTAAATATTTTTCTTCTTGGTTGGAATAATCTTCTCGCCATTTTAATTTCTGAGAAGCAGCATACTTCTTTATTTCTTCTTTAGAAAAGAGTAATAACGGACGAATAATTTTATTTTCTTTTTCCGGAATGCCTGTTAATCCTTTCAGTCCTGTACCTCGCGAAAGATTGATTAAAAACGTTTCCAAATTGTCGTTTAAATGATGTGCCGTTGCTAAAAAATCATAGTTATTTTCCTCCATTATTTTTTCAAACCATTCATAGCGTAATACTCTGGCTGCCATTTGAATAGATTTTTTTTGATTGACTGCATATTTTTTTGTATTAAAATCTATTGTATAGAAAGGTATCTGTAGCGTTTCAGCTAATGATTTACAAAATTCTTGGTCTTGGTCTGCTTCCTGACCTCTTAATTTAAAATTACAATGTGCAACGGCTATATCGTATTTTAAATTATAAAACAGATGTGTAAGAACAATGCTGTCTATTCCTCCACTTAGTGCAATTAATATTTTTTTCTTTTTTAGGAAAGAAAAGTTTTGAACTAAATGATTTTTGAAACGTTCCGATATCACAAAAATAATTTATATAATTCCTTTTTCTTTGCAAATATAACGTATTGTACCATCAGCCAAACCTATTTTGGGAACATATATTTTTTGTGCTCCCGACCATTTCATGGCTTTTATATAAATGCGGGTAGCCGGTACAATTACATCTGCCCGATCCGGATTTAATCCTAAATTATCCATCCGTTGATCATAGGTTAAACTTCTCAAAAAATTGTATTGTTCTTTTAAATAATCATACGTTAAAGGAGTTCCTTCCTTGACTTCTGCCATTTTATAAATTGTATTAATATTTCCTCCGGAACCTATCGCAATAACTTCATCTAATTTTTTTGTATTTTCTTTCACCCAATATTTTACCTCTCCTTTAAAATATTCTTCATCTACTATACCGTTAATAAACCGGACAGTTCCTACCGGAAAAGAACGTCTGGCAAGCACTTCTCCTCTTGAAAATACAGTAAATTCTGTAGACCCTCCTCCTACATCGATGTATAAATACGTTTTATTTTCTTCTATATATCTTTTAATGTCTGTCAAAAAAATAACTTCGGCTTCCTTATCTCCATCAATTACTTCTATATCAACATCTGTTTTTTCTAAAACACGTTCTACCAATTCTCCTCCGTTTTCTGCATCTCGAACGGCTGAAGTTGCAAACGCTTTGTATTCCTCAACTTTATGCACTCTCATCAATAAAGTAAAAGCCTGCATAGCATCAATTAAATTACCGGCTTTTCTTATGCTTACTTCTCCTTTTATAAAAACATCTTCTCCTAACCGTATCGGAACACGAATTAGTGAGTTTTTTTTAATTTCAATCGAGCCATCTTTATGTTCTAAAATATTTGCAATTAACAGCCGGACTGCATTTGACCCAATATCAATTGCTGCAAACTTTCTATAGTTCATTTTGTTTCTTATTTTTTAACTTATCAATCAATTCAAATTGAACCCGTATTTTTTTGTTTTTATTTTCTACAAAAGTATTATTTTGTTCTTCATTTAAAAGGCGTGCTTTCGTATTATCTTTAAAAAATAAATTAAATGTATCCATAATTTCTGTTTTTATATCTTTATCATAAATCGGACAAGTAACTTCTACTCTATGATCAATATTTCGAGGCATTAAATCTGCAGATGAAATATACAATTTTTCTTTTCCATTAGCATAAAACCAATAAATGCGTGAATGTTCTAAAAATTTATCGATAACACTGATAATTTGAATATTCTTTCCAAGGTCTTTTTCTCCTGCAATAATAGAGCAAATCCCTCGAACAATTAGACGAATTTTTACACCTTCCTGAGAGGCTTCATAGAGCTTATCAATCATTTGGCGATCACATAAGCTATTTACTTTTATCTGAATTTCAGATTTTAATCCTTTACGAGCCGCTTCAATTTCTTCATCAATTAGTTTAACCAAACTTTTTCGGGTTTGTTTAGGAGAAACAATCAGGTGTTTAAAATTATAAAAATCATAATTCTTATCAAAAAAATCGAATACTTTACCTACTTCTTTTGTGATGTTTTTATTAGCCGTTAATAGAGTATAATCAGTATATACATTAGCTGTTCCTTCATGAAAATTTCCTGTTGAAACAATCGCAAAACGTTTGGCACTTTTGCTTGAATCTCGCTCTATATAAGCTATTTTAGAATGTACTTTTAACCCCGGAATCCCATAATATACCGAAGCTCCAGCATCTTGTAATTTATGCACCCATTTCATATTATGAGCTTCATCAAATCGGGCTTGAAGTTCGACCAAAACCTTTACTTTTTTCCCATTCCGAGCAGCATTAATCAAGGCATTCATAATTTCCGATTCATCAGCCACACGGTAAACGGTGAATTTTATAACGCGAACTTTAGGATCCATTGCAACAGATCTTAAAAAACGTATTAATGTTAAATAATCATCGTAGGGCGTAAGAATCATGTGGTCTTTTTCGGTAATTGCTTCAAAATAATTTTGTTTTTCAGCTAATTCTAAGGTTCTTTTTTCGAAAATAATATTTCCATAGACCAATTTTTGATCTAATGTTGGAAATTTCATCAAATCTCGTCGATTGTGATAACGTCCTCCGGGAGAAAAATTATCGTAATTATCTAAATTCATCTGTGTTCTAAGATATTCCAACGTATCAGGAGCTATGGTTTTATCATATACCATTCGTACAGGATCTCCTTTTTTTCTCTTTTTTACGGAACGTTCCATTTTTTCTAGAAAACTCTTACGTAAATCGTTGTCAATCGATAGTTTGGCGTCGCGTGTAATTTTTATAGAGTGAGCTTCTATTTTTCCGACATCTTCATATGCTGAAAATATGTTGTTTAGATAGATTCGGATAATATCTTCCAAATAAATTAAATATTTTTTATGGTTTATTTCAGGCAACTCTATAAACCGATTAAATTTATTGGTTGGAACTTCTATTAATGCGTATTTATTGATTTTTTTATCTTCTCGGTGAATTTTTACAGCCAAATAAAACCATTCATCTTTTAAAGCAGGAAAATCAGTAATGTCATCCAAAATTAAAACATCAAAAGAATAGGCTAATTTTGTATGATAAAAATTGTCTAAGAAAGAACGATGCGCCTCTAAAATCGTTTCCTCATTTATAATAAAAACATTTTCAGATTCTAATTTTTTCAGAATATTGGTGTATGTTTCATCAAATTTTACGGTTTGTTTGGATACTTCTTGATTAATTTCTTTCAACAGTTCATCTGCTGTTTGGTTCTCGATTATATTCCGATATGAATTTTTATTACCAAATAAAACTGCACGACGAACCGTAGCATATCTTACTTTATAAAACTCATCTAAATTATTGGAGTAAATACCTAAAAAACGCAATCGTTCAACTAATGGAACATTTTTATTTTCAGCTTCTTGAAGAACTCTTTCGTTAAATTTTAGCCAACTAATTTCTCGGTTTATATATTTCATGAGGTGTTTTCTTTTGAATGTATAAATGTACTGTTTTTTCATGACTTTTAAGCTGTTATTTTGATGTTGTATACTAATCTGTATCTTTGTCGTATAATTATTTTTATTTCATAGATGAAAATAAGGATTTACATACTCATCATTCTCCTTTTTACTATTGGTAAATTGTTGTCCTCATCTAATAGAATAATTACTGAGAATTTATTAAGCATCAATAACTCTTATTTTTTCAATATATTATGATAAAACAAACATCTGACTATAGACAACATCTTTACTCTACTTTATTTGAATCTAATGTTCAAAAAATTAGAGCTACACTGTTGGTGCTTCACGGAATGGAAGAGCATAGTGGTCGCTACGAAGAATTTTCCAAGCACCTTGCCAATCAAGGATTTGCTGTACTTACTTATGACCATTTAGGACATGGAAAAACGGCAAAAAACAAAAAAGATTTAGGATTCTTTTCAAAAAATAATTCTGTTGAACGAGTCGTTGATGATGCAAGAACGATGGCGAACTATTTGGAAAAAATGTATCCCGATGTTCCACACTTTATTTTAGGACATTCCATGGGATCTTTTATCACCCGTTGCTTATTGCAGGAAGAGAGCAATAGGTTTGACGGAGCCGTTATCGTTGGAACCGGTGGTAAATTAAAAGGAGTTAAACCGGGTAAAATATATTTTTCCATCTTAAATATTTTTACTCCCAAAAAAAGAAGCCGATTTATAAATAACACATTTAATAAAATAAACAACAGGCGGTTCAAAGATGATGATAAAGACTCGATTGGAATGAATTGGCTTAGCGTAAATAAATCTAACAGAAAAGCCTTTTTGAACGATAGCTTATGTGGAGTGCCTTTTACCAATAACGGTTTTTATACCTTAATATCGTTGAATATACGAGCTACCAAAAGGGATTGGGCAAAAAATATCCGTAAGAAATTACCCTTTTTGTTTATAAGTGGTTCAGACGATCCTATTGGAAACTTTGGTAAAGGCGTGGAAAAAACTGCAGAACTCCTCAAAAAAGATGGTTTTAAAGATGTAAGCATGAAATTGTATCCTAAAATGCGGCATGAAATATTGAATGAAGACATCAAAGAACACGTATATAAAGATATTGTTCAATGGCTTACTAAATACTCAAAAATGAGTACTTTGAAATAAAATATTCCCTCTATAATCGGTATCTATTTTACTCCATGCATCAATTTTTTGAGTATTGGATTTAGTGAAATAACTATTAATCCGGCTATAATAGGCACAACCGTAAAAATCAAAAAGAATGTTGATAAAGAATACTCTTCTGTAATATTTTCAATCTGTCCTCCCAAAACAGCTGCTAATTTATTTCCTATGGCAATTGCTAAATACCACATTCCAAACATAAAAGCAATCATACGCGGTGGAACTAATTTACTCACATAAGAAAGTCCTACCGGAGATAAACATAATTCTCCTAAGGTATGAAATAAATAAGCTAAAATCAACCATACCATGCTTACTTTAACTCCTTCTTGTATATTGTATGATCCAAAAGCGAGTAATCCAAAACCTATTGCCATAATAATTAACCCTAAGCCATACTTTGTTGCTGCAGATGGATTATATTTACTATCCCACCACTTGGAAACAAGGGAAGCAAAGGCAATAATAAAAAACGAATTTAAAATACTAAACCAAGAAACGGTTATTTCAGTACTCTCAGCATTAAATTCTTTATAAAGCATCCATCCCACAATTCCCCATACTCCTGAAAAACAGACTGCCAATACTATGTTTGAAAATGGTATTTTAACCATCGTTTTCTTTGCTAATACTATTAATACATAGGTAATAATTACGAGCGGAGTTAAGGTTAAAAGGGCATTAATTACGTTAAAAATGGTAGCATTAGTTCCTTCTAATACACGATCAACATTATCGCGAGCAAAAATGATTAACGATGAAGCTCCCTGTTCAAAACTCATCCAAAAAAACACTGTAAAACATGCAAAAATAATAACTGCAATCATTCGGTCTCGAACAATAGGTTCATAACGAATAATTCGCGAAATCACTAAACCTAAGAATAATAACAATCCTGCTGAAACAATTATATATTGTCCTTCTAAATAATTTTTTATTTCAAAAACTTGAAACAAATCAATACCTCCTATTTTTGATAAGGGGTCATTAAAAGCATACCCTATTCCTATAAAAACACAAATAATGATTAGTATTTTGTCTATTATAGTAAAATGGTTGTTTAATCTATTTATAACCCCATTTTCTTTTTTATCAATATCTTGAATACCTATTTCGTTAATAGCATCTTTTGTTATTTCGATAGATTTATTATTTGGTACAGTTCCTATCGTTCCAAATAATGGCTTTGCCAGCCAAAATTGCAAGGTTCCTAATAGCATAAAGATTCCTGCCAGACCAAATCCCCAACTCCAACCAATTTTTTCAGCTAAATAACCACAAAGCATCATTCCAAAAAACGCACCTGCATTTACACCCATATAAAAAATGGTATAAGCACCGTCTTTTTTTTCAGGTAAATCTTTATACATCTCTGAAATAATGGATGTCATATTGGGTTTAAAAAATCCGGTACCGATTACCAATAATGCTAAACCTGTATATAACCAAAACTCGGTTTCAACGGCCATAGCTGCATGACCAAAAGTCATTATAATTGCTCCAATTACAACGGCCCAACGGTAACCTATATATTTATCTGCCAAGATTCCTCCCATTATGGGAGTAATGTATAATAACATGGCATAGGTTCCGTATAAAGCTCCCGCATTTTCTACAGACCAACCCCAACCAGGATTTTCTACTCCAATGACAGCCATAGTCAAAAAATTAACTAATAACACTCTCATTCCATAGAATGAAAAACGTTCCCACATTTCAGTAAAAAATAATACAAATAATCCTACCGGATGACCTAATATATTGGTTTTAAAAAAATCATTATTTGTTGTTTTGTTCATAGTAGCTTTTTTACATAATAAAGGCATCGAAAATGACGGTTTTTATAATCTTTATTTTTTATTTAATACCGTGCATCATTTCTACTAATTTCTTGTTAAATAGTATAAGTAATAATGCTACCATAAGCGGTAAGGAAGCAATGATAATAAAAAATATTGAAAGTGAATAGGTTTCAGATATTTTATCAATATATGCTCCTGTAAATCCTGCAATGGAATTTGCGATTGCCGAAGCTGTAAACCAAAACCCAAACAATAATCCCAAGAATTTTTTAGGTGATAATTTACTTACATAAGAAAGCCCTACCGGAGATAAACATAATTCTCCCATTGTATGAAAAAAATAGGCCAAAATCAGCCAAATCATACTAACTGAAGCTGTTTTTGCCCCTTGCGGAATGTTCATGCTTCCGTATGATAATGCAACGAACCCGATAGCAACTAAAATTAGTCCTAAGGCAAATTTAATGGGTCCGGACGGATTCCAAACTTTTTCCCATAATCTGCTAAAACTTGATGCTAATGTAATAATGAAAAATGAATTTAAAATCTGAAACCACGAAACGGTTACTTCAGTTGTCTCTAAAGAAAATTCTCTATAAACTTTCCAAATTCCTAAAATCCAAATGATGATAAAAGAAATCATTGTAAAAATAACCGTTAAAAGATATTTATTATATATTCTTTTAGCTAAACCAATAAGTACATAGGTTACTACTATAATCGGAAAAATAGTTAAAATGGCATCTACCCATTTAAAAATTGTCCCTGAATTTCCTGTTAAAGTACGTTGTGTAAAATCTTTTGCAAACAATGTCATAGAACCACCTGCTTGCTCAAATGCGAAGAAAAAGAAAATACTTGCAATCATGAATACTACAACTACAATAATTCTATCACGTACGACATGAGAAGTTTCAATTTTCTCTATGTCTTCTTCCATTGGATTAATTTCTTTTTTATCAATATGGCTACCTATATCGTCAATGGAATCTATTTTTATTTCATGTTGATTAGCATTCGGTTCTTCACCAATTATTCCGAAAATTTTTTGTCCAAAATAAAACTGAAGCATTCCAAAAAACATAAATACTCCTGCTAATCCAAAACCATAATGCCAACCTACTTTTTCACCAATGTAACCACAAAGGAGCATTCCTAAAAAAGCACCGGCGTTAATTCCCATATAAAAAATGGTATAACCTGCATCTTTCTTAGAACTTGTATCCGGATAAAGTTGTCCTACCATTGAAGAAATATTTGGTTTGAACAAACCATTTCCCAAAATCATTAACAATAATCCTAAGTAGAAAAAATTAGCATGAATCCCTTCTAAAGCCATTGATAAATGCCCTAACGTCATAACCAAAGCTCCGATTGCAATAGCTTTACGATATCCTGTAAGTCTATCAGCTATAATACCTCCAATAAGTGGTGTTAAATAAACAAGACCTGTATATAAACCATATAGTTTTAAGGCTTCTTCATTTGTCCATTCCCAACCGCCTTCAGCAATTTCAGTTACTAAAAATATGGTTAAAAGTGCCCGCATTCCATAATACGAGAAACGTTCCCACATTTCGGTAAAAAACAATACAAATAATGAGGATGGATGCCCCATTACCATACTGTTATCAACGCCTTGTTTTGCCAAATGCTTAATCAATACACTACTGTCTTGTTTTTCAGTCATTGTAATTTAGTTTAAAGTTTTTCTAAAATAAAATTAGTCATTTTTCGATATAAATGAAGCCTTGTGTATCCTCCGTAGATTCCATGATTTTTATCGGTATAGCTGTGCATGTCAAACTCTTTATTTGCCTGAACCAAAGCCTCCGCCATCAACATCGTATTTTGATAATGTACATTATCATCGGCTGAACCGTGTATTAAAAGATAGTTTCCTTTTAGTTTTTCCACATGGTTAATGGGTGAGTTTAGATCATATCCATTTGGATTTTCTTGAGGTGTTTGCATAAACCGTTCTGTGTAAACCGAATCGTAAAACCGCCAGTTGGTAACCGGAGCAACTGCTATTCCTGTTTTAAAAACACCTGCTCCTTTTGTCATGGCTAATGAGGTCATATAGCCGCCAAAACTCCAGCCAAACATTCCCATTCGATCTGCATCAACATACGGTAATTTTTGCAAATATCGGGCGGCTAAAATTTGGTCTTCTATTTC
Source organism: Flavobacteriales bacterium (assembly GCA_047975265.1). Lineage (GTDB taxonomy): Bacteria > Bacteroidota > Bacteroidia > Flavobacteriales > UJ101 > UJ101. Next base: position 92,294 of record JBKEDE010000033.1, on the reverse strand, counting down.
ATATTTGCCCAATTCCTTATACGTAATTTTTTTAAAATCACGTCCTTTTCCTCCGGTACCTCTATTATCTACCGAAACCACAATATAACCCTGCTGAGCTAATTGCTGAAACCAAAAATAATTATTCCATCCCCATGAATTCATCACCGTTTGAGAACCCGGTCCTCCATAGACATACATCAAGACAGGATATTCTTTCCCTTTATCAAAATTTGAAGGCTTAATCATCCATGCATTCAATTCATCTCCGTTAGGCGTGGTTATGGTCATAAACTCTTCCGGTGAAAGATCAAATTGATTTAAGATTTGCTTGGTTGAATTATTCTCTTCCAAAACTTTAATAATTTCTCCGTCTGCACCCTTGTTTAAGGTAATATAATGAGGTGTATTAGCATTTGTATAAGTGTTGATGAAATATTGAAAATTATTGGAAAAGGTAGCATCATTCCAACCTATTTTAGAACTAAGTTTTTGCTTTTCGTTATGAGTTATCGATTTTGAATAGATACTTCGATTAATAGAGCCTTCTTCTGTTGATTGGTAATAGACCTTTCTTTTATTAATTCCGTAAAAATCAGTTACTTCCCAATTTCCTTTTGTAATTTGATCTTTTATTTTTCCTGTATTGTAGTCCAACAAATACAAATGATTAAAACCATCTCGTTCCGATGCCCAAATAATTCCTTCCGGTTCTATTTCAAATGTTAGATGATCAGTTTCTATCCATGCTTTATCTGTTTCTGTAAAAAGAAGTTGTTTTTTATTTTTCTTTACATCTACTTTTAATACATCTACTTTATTTTGATGTCGGTTTGAAATAAAAACGAATAAATCATTTCCCGTTTTGTCATTAAATTTTATTTTAGGAATGTAAAAATCATGATATTCAGTTAAATTTAAAGAAGTTGTTTTTTGTGTTTGCAAATTATAGTAATGTACGGATACTTTTGCATTTTCTTCTCCGGCTTTAGGATATTTGAAAGTCATTAATTCCGGGTAGTTCCCTTTTTCGTAAATCGGAATATTTACTTCTTTAACATTTGTCTCATCAAAACGAATATAGGCTATCGTATTTCCTTCTACATTCCAATCAAAGGCTCTTACAAATGCAAATTCTTCTTCATAAACCCAATCAGTAATTCCGTTTATAATTTTATTTTTAACACCGTCATATGTAACCTGAACAACTTCATTATTTTTTAAGTCTTGATAATAAATATTGTTATTAAAAACAAAGGCTACTTTATCTCCATTTGGCGAAAAAGTAGGTTCTTGTATTTTTTTACCCTCAAATATTGGGGTGAACGATTTATTTTTTCTATCATAAACACGGTAAGATGCCTTTTTGGAATGACGGTAAATACTTTCAGTCTCTTGTTCCAACAAAATCAAATTTTCATCTTTACTAAACGAATAATCAGAAAATTCACCCGGCAGAACAGTTCCTATTTCTTTTCCGGTTTCATAATCATATTCAACAATTCCTCTTTCATTAAGTGTTGTATAATGAATTCCGTTATTCATTGAATTAATTCCACTGATTGTTTTTGGATAAAATTGTGCAAAAAGCCAAATATCAGCATGTGATATTGATTTTTTTTGTGCAAATAAATTTAAGGTGAAAAGAACACTAAATAAAATGATTGTTTGTTTTCTCATAAAGCTTTTTGATGACTCCCAAAAGTAGTATTTTTTTCTTACATTGTAAAAAAATCTTTGGATATAAGGAAGTTTTTTGTTCTTGTCATTGCTAAAAACAAAAAAATCACCTCGAAAAGAAGTGATTTTTTATGATTTTTCAATTTTTAAATCATATTTAACGATTTCATCAAAGCTTCCTTGTTTGAGCGACTAATCGGGATTACATCTTTGTTGATTAAAACTGAGTTGTCTTTTATATCAATAATTCGATCTTTGTTTATAATGTATGAGCGATGTACTTTTATAAAAGTATGATCGGGTAATTTTTTCTCAATATTCTTCATGGTTGAATGAACAATATAATTTTTTTCCGTAGTGCGAATCATTACGTAATCGCCTTTTGCTTCAACAACGTTAATATCATTAATCATAAGTCGAACCAATCTTCTGTCCACATTAATGTAAATTTCCTCTACCCCTGATTTTTCACTGTCTAAAGAAGCGGTTAATGATTTTACTTTTTCAATGGATTTTAAAAATCGCAATGTATCGATGGGTTTTAATAAATAATCTGTTACATTGTATTCATAGGCTTCTAAAGCAAAATTTGGATCTGAGGTTGTCAGAATAGTATAAGGAAGGCTCTTGCTTATTTTTAAAAAATCAATTCCGGACAGTTCCGGCATATGAATATCTAAAAAAATAAGATCCGCTCTATTTTCATCTAAAACAGGCATTGCTTCCAAAGGATTTTCGTACTCTCCGATAACTTTGATGTCATCAATTTTGGAGCATAACTTTTTTAAGACCAATCTTGAAGTAACGTCATCGTCTATTATTATTACTTTCATAATGAAAAGATTAAAATTTTACAATTGTTTTAACACTTCTTGGTAGTTCTTAAAATACGTTCTAAGTTCTTCATCGCAATTTATATTGTTACGAAGGTTTCGTTCCAATTCGGTTGCTTTGCTATGAAGGTTATAAACTTCTAATAAGGCTACTTTACTTTTTGTTTTATGTATCCAATTAGCTTTTGCTTCATTTGAATCTTCTTCATTATATTGAGCTATTTCGTTTTGAATTTCCGTCTTAATACTTTTTTTTAGTTCAGCAATAAAGTCTTGGTCTCCATCTGCCAAACTTTCTATGGTTGATTGTCCTTTTATCATATATTTTTCAATATCATCAATTCCTATAGGTTTAGTCAAAAAACCTGCCAAATTTTCAATATCGTTCGTTTGCTCAAAAATACTTTCTGTTCCGCTAACTAATATTATTTTTTGGTTTGTTAACCTTTTTAAATAGTTGAAAACGTGAACTGAGTCGATAAATTGATCTGCCAATATCAAGTCAAAATTCATTTTTTCTATGATCAAATTAAACTCTTCTTCGGTAGATGCAATGTGTAGTTCAATTTCCGGATAATTTTTATCAATCAATCGTTTTAATGATTTTTGGTCTATTAAATCGTCTTCAAAATAAAGAATTTTCATAGTGCAAATATACTTTATATGAGTAGAGCGTTGTTAAAAATTTGTTTTATTTCTGATTTATAATCTTCATAACGAATGGGTTTCACAACATATCCTTTAATTTTATATTCTTTGCTTTTTTCAATATCTTGATCCGAATTTGATGTAGTTAAAATAAAGAGTGGTATCTTTTCGTATCGTGTATTTTTTATGGCTTCTAAAAATTCAAATCCGTTCATTCTAGGCATATTTAGATCTAACAAAATAAGGTCTGGCAATTCTTCTTTTAAATAATTTAAAGCTTCTTCTCCGTTTTTACTAATCGAAAAATTACTTTTGATATCAAGTTGTTTTAAAACTCGTTTAAATTTTAAAACTTCTACTTTATCATCTTCAACTAACAATACTTTTTCTATTTCATTCATAAAACTTGACTTATGACTGTGTTTCTTTTGATTGTATCATAAAAAAATCTTTTGACTGTATAAATTGTTTATTCATTCTTCTTTTTATAGTACAGACATGCTTTATAATTGAATTATTACCTTTTCAAAGGTTATATTTTTTCAATCGAAAAATTAATCTTTAAATTTAAGTTACGTTTTTTTTTTCAAAGGTAAAAAATTCGATGAAATGAATTAAATCATGTACGAAGTAAAAAATTATCTTTATTTTAAAAATACCGCTTATATAGTTTTATTCTAAATACTGCAATGCTTAGATTTGTACTACAAAATTAAAATTATTATGGGATTCTTAACATCGTCAATAGGACGAAAGTTTATGATGGCACTCACCGGATTTTTTTTAATGATATTCCTGTTTGTGCATTTGGCAGTTAATTTGGCATTATTAGCCGGAGCAGAAGATGCTTCAGGTAATTTGCTTCCTAAAGAGGAGATATTATTTAACCAGGCTTCGCATTTTATGGCTACCAATCCGGTTATCCAAATTATGCAGTTTGTTTTAGCAGCAGGGTTTATTTATCACATTTTTTTAGGAATTACATTAACTTTGAAAAATAAGAAAGCACGAGGTTCAAAATCTTATGCTGTAAACAGTTGGAGTGCACATACGCCTCTCGCCTCTCGAACTATGATTTATACAGGAATCCTTGTATTGCTGTTTCTATGTATTCACATCATTGATTTTATGATTCCTATCAAATCGGGTCAAGTAGAAGAACTCTTCCCACAGTTAGGCGATTATGGATTGGTGAAAGCTAAATTTGAAAACGTAGTGTATGTCATTATTTATGTGATTTCCTTTATTTTATTAGGAATTCATCTAAGCCATGGTTTTACCTCAGCATTTCAATCGGTTGGAATGAATCATAAAAAATACAATACAATTATTAAATATTCAGGAGCAACTTACTTTTGGTTTATCTCTCTTGGATTTTCGATTATTGCAGTTTACTTTTTTGTAACTAAATAATTAACCCAGAAAACAAAAAACATGAGTAAATTAGATTCAAAAGTACCTAACAACGGTCCTTTAGCCGAAAAATGGTCAAAATATAAAGAACACATTAATTTAGTAAACCCTGCCAATAAACGTTCAATTGATGTTATCGTTGTAGGAACAGGGTTAGCAGGAGGCTCTGCTACCGCAACACTTGCAGAATTAGGTTATAATGTAAAAGCTTTTTGTTATCAAGATTCCCCAAGACGTGCACACTCCATTGCCGCACAAGGAGGTATTAACGCCGCTAAAAATTATCAAGGAGACGGTGATTCCAACTACCGCTTATTTTATGATACGGTTAAAGGAGGTGATTATCGGTCTCGTGAAGCTAACGTACACCGTTTAGCCGAAGTATCAGGAAATATTATCGACCAATGTGTAGCTCAAGGAGTTCCTTTTGCTCGTGATTACGGTGGATTACTTGATAACCGTTCGTTTGGAGGCGTATTGGTTTCTCGTACTTTTTATGCCAAAGGACAAACAGGACAACAATTATTATTAGGAGCATATTCTGCTATGAACCGCCAAATTGCACGCGGTAAAATTAAAATGTATAACCGTCATGAAATGTTAGACATTGTAAAAATTGATGGTAAAGCACGCGGAATTATTGCCCGAAATCTAATTACAGGTGAAATTGAAAGACACTCTGCTCATGCAGTAGTTATTGCATCAGGTGGATACGGAAATGTTTATTTTTTATCAACCAATGCGATGGGTTCTAATGCAACCGCATCATGGAAAATCCATAAAAAAGGTGCTTTTTTTGCTAATCCGTGTTATACACAAATTCATCCGACATGCATTCCCCGTTCAGGAGATTATCAGTCAAAATTAACCTTAATGTCCGAATCATTGCGTAACGATGGACGTATATGGGTTCCAAAAAATATGGAAGATGTTCATGCCATTCGCGAAGGAAAATTAAAACCTACCGAAATTGCTGAAGAAAATCGAGATTATTATTTAGAAAGACGTTACCCTGCTTTTGGTAACTTAGTTCCTCGTGATGTAGCCTCTCGTGCTGCAAAAGAACGCTGCGATGCCGGATACGGCGTAAATGCCACAGGAGAAGCAGTTTACTTGGATTTTGCTTCTGCTATTCAACGATACGGTAAAGAACAAGCCTTAATTCATGGAATTGAAAATCCTTCAAAAGAAAAAATAACCCAATTAGGAGAAGAAATCGTTCGGGAAAAGTATGGAAACTTGTTTCAAATGTATGAAAAAATCGTAGATGATAATCCTTATAAAACTCCAATGATGATATACCCTGCAACCCATTATACAATGGGCGGTGTTTGGGTTGATTATAATTTAATGAGTACGATTGAAGGATGTTATGTTATAGGTGAAGCCAATTTTTCCGACCATGGTGCCAATCGTTTAGGAGCTTCCGCTTTAATGCAAGGATTGGCCGACGGATATTTTGTGTTGCCTTACACCATTGGTGATTATTTAGCTAACGATATCCGTACCGGAGAAATTCCAACTGATACACCTGAATTTGACCAAGCTGAAAAAGAAGTTCAAGAACGTATCGATTTCTTCATCAATAATAATGGTGAACATTCTGTGGATTATTATCATAAAAAACTAGGTAAAATCATGTGGGATAAATGCGGTATGGCACGTAATAAAAAAGGATTGGAAGAAGCTATAGAAGAAATAGCCGCTTTGCGTGAAGATTTTTGGAAAAATGTAAAAGTTCCGGGAAAAGCAGGACAAATTAACCCCGAATTGGAAAAAGCAGGTCGTGTAGCAGATTTCTTAGAATTAGGGGAATTATTTGCCAAAGATGCTTTACACCGTGAAGAATCCTGTGGAGGTCATTTTAGAGAAGAACACATTACAGAAGACGGAGAGGCAAAACGCGATGATAAAAATTTTGCCTATGTAGCCGCTTGGGAATACACAGGAAAACCTTCTGACGCTATTTTACATAAAGAACAATTAGAATTTAACGATATTGAACTTAAAACACGTTCATACAAATAAAACAACACCATTATGAATTTAACACTTAAAATTTGGAGACAAAACGGTCCACAAGACAAAGGAAAAATGGTGGATTATAAAGTAAACGATATTTCAGAACACATGTCATTCTTGGAAATGCTTGATGTTTTAAATGAACAATTGGTTGACAAAGGAGAAGAACCTGTCGCTTTTGACCATGACTGCCGCGAAGGAATCTGCGGGATGTGTTCTTTATATATAAACGGAGAAGCTCACGGACCTGACAGAGGAATTACAACCTGTCAATTACATATGCGTATGTTTAACGATGGAGACACCATTCATATTGAACCATGGAGATCAGCTGCTTTTCCTGTTATAAAAGATTTAATTGTGGATCGTACAGCTTTTGACCGTATTCAACATGCAGGAGGTTATATCTCGGTGAATACATCAGGGAATACACAAGACGCCAATGCTTTACCCATTCCTAAACAAAATGCAGATTTAGCAATGGATGCTGCAACCTGTATTGGATGCGGTGCTTGCGTGGCTACTTGTAAAAACGGATCAGCCATGTTGTTTGTCGGAGCTAAAGTATCTCAATATGCTTTACTGCCTCAAGGACGTTCTGAAGCAAAACAACGTGTTCTAAACATGATTGAACAAATGGATAAGGAAGGATTTGGAAACTGTACCAATACCGGAGCCTGCGAAGTGGAATGTCCTAAAGGAATTTCATTGGAAAATATTGCTCGAATGAACCGTGAATTTCTATTTGCAGGTATATGTTCTGAAGAATAAGAAAATATAAATCTTAAAAACTATTACAGCGGGTTAATTATTAAAAGTTTTAACCCGTTTTTTATTTAAGTTTTTTAATGGAAATCAAACTTGTCTTTCGCAATTTCTTTAAATTTTTCATCCAATCTCTCTTTAAACTCTTTATACCCACTTCATCAAATGTTTCTAATAATTCTGTGAAAGTTCCTTCACCACCAAGAAAATCCCAATATTCATCTCCAACTAAGAAATCATTGGGTGCATCCATCATTCCGGACTCGGTAAATCTTGAGTAAGGTTCCGGATGATAGGGATTATACGGAAATGCCAAGAATACTTTTACCGGCATTCTTCTTCTCGCAATCCACTCTAAAAGTTTAGTCTTACTTTTCTCAAATACATCACATCAATATTGGGTTTGACGGTTTTAATCTCAAAATAAAACTCCTCCCTTCCCCTTTTCATATAAAAGTCTGCAATATTACCAGACTTCTGAAACTCTCCATTATTTGCAGAAGCTACTAAGACCTCTTTCATTTCTTTTGTAATATCTGCTTCTCGTTCTCTATTACGAAGTTTTATGACAATATTTCCAATAACAGCTTTTTGCTCTTCTGAGATTACACCACCAACCCCATAATTCCTAAAGGCTTCATCTGCTGTTTCAGAAGCAATAATTACAGAAACGTCTTCATAAATAGACATTCCTAGCGTAGTTGCCATTGAATGGATAAATGAGTAGGCAGCAATCTTTTCATTGTCTTGAATAAGTCTTGCAAGAAATGGCATGGAAGTAGTTTCCCTACCATAGGATTTAAGTTTTGCTTCAATTTTATTAGTAAGCAGTTTTTTGATTTGTTGTTTTTGATTTTGAGATAATGCCATTTATTTTTTTTCTTTTAAATGAAATATGATTTCCGCATACGCATTTCGGTCTTTTTCCACTCTGTTTAAAACAGGACGCTTATACTGATTAATAATTTGCATACCCGCTAATTCAGCAATTTTAGGGTAAAGTCCATATTTGTCATTTGCAACCAAAAAAATATTGTAATCGTCTTTTAAATATTTTTTGCAATTGTTTAAAACATCAGCAATTCCCTGAGCGTAGCTTTCTCTTGCTTCTTTTCCTTGCCCTTTATAGAGTGGTCCTATTTCTAATTTGTCTTTTCGTTCAAAACCAAATAAATCATAAGAATAAGCGTGTTGTTCGTGGTAATCTATTAATCCAACATAAGGTGGACTTGAAAAGATACCGTCAATTTTTTTATCTTTTAAGATTTGTACAAAGTTTTGATTACTAATTCCTAATTCTTTAAAAATACGAATCGTTCTACTATCTCCCGTCAAACAAATTTGTGTAGTTGGAGTGCTTAAATCATTAAATTGTTTCAGCCGTTTAATTGTATCCTTTGTATAGCGACTAAACCAACTGGAAATAGTAAACAAAGGTTTACAAATTTTCCCATGCTTTTTACAATAATAAGTAGTAGTTTGTGGTTCAATCAATGTAGCTAAATCAGAATGTGTCGTAGCCCTACATGAACGAATGGTGCGACTTAAAATGATACTTAAAATTTGTTTTGTAGATATAGTTTCGATTTGGATTATTTCATTAAAAACAAAATCAATTTCATCTCTAATTTCCTTGACAAACCATTTATCGAGAAAAGTTTCTGGTTTTTCTTGCTTCAATTGAATATTGTAATCTTTGATGAGTTTTTTGTATACCAGGTAGAAATAGTTTTTCTTTTTCTGTTGAATATTCCTTTTCGTTAATTTGTTTTTGTCTAACTTTAGATTTGTACTCAGGAGATGGGAAATACTGGTTGTTGAAGGATTTTAATTCTTCCAAAAGTCGTTTTTCAAAATCTAAATTTTTCTTTTCTATTAAAAAATCATCTAATTTTTTGATGATCTTCTTAGCTACTAACTCTACTTCTTTCAGGTTGTATTTGCCAATTTTAGAATTACTAATATGAACGTTAAAAGAAGAAATATCAATCCCAATGGCATTTAGCCCTAGTTCATTGGCTTCTACCAATGTTGTTCCTGAACCACAAAAAGGGTCAAGCACGGTTTGCCCCTTCTCAAAAAAGATTTCTTTTTTAAAGCTATCGGTATGACTGTCTAAAAAATATTCTACCAGCTGAGGTATAAACTTACCTTTGTACGGGTGCAATCGATGAACATGCTTAGTCGTTTCCGATTCTTTATATTCAGAAAAAGATAATGCCCAATTTAAATCTTGCCCCAGCTTATCTTTGTAACGTACTTCCTTGGTTTGGTTATTTTTCTCATAATAAGAAAGTAGGTCTTTTTTGGCTACCCTGGTATTTCCATTCTCTCCGATTTTTGGCACTCTCCCGTACTGAATCAGGTAAGAAATATTCGATGGCGTAACTTCTTTTTTTAAATAAGAGGTTGCCCAGCTACTGGCTTCTTTAATGGTAAGAAGTTCTAACATATTAAAATTCTATTTTTCCTTTTTGGAAGTTATAAACTTATAACCAAAAATATCTGTTTAACTAAAAATCATTTTTGCAATTTGAAAGATAGTAATTTTTTTATTATAACAAAGTATTGAACCAAAAAGCAAATAAAAAAACCTTATAAAAATTTCTTATAAGGTTTTTTCTGTTTTATATAAAGAACACAACTACAGTTCTATTTCTGCTTTCAAATCAACATCTGACCATGTTTTTCCTTCATGCAAATCCTTACAGGCTTCATTAACAGAATTTAAAGCTTCGGAAGCTGTAAAATCCTCCACAATATCAATTTTACCTGATAGGGTTAATTTTCGATCTAAAATCTGATATTGGAAATTTTTTGTTACTTCTTTATCGTTTAGTTTTAAAGTAACAGGCACTTGCCCTCCTTCAAATTTCCCAAAACTTCCTGTTATATCGGCTGTATTTACCAATTTATTGAAGAAAAATTCAATCAATTTTTTATCACGGTCTTCATCTTTGGTAAACAATGAAGCGGTTGGAATGGAAAAAGTAGTATCAGAAAGTACCTCTTCTGCTTTATCACTTTCTTTTGCTCCTGCAACATTAATGGTTTTGAATGTTCCGTTTACACCAGTTCTTTTTTCACCCGGAAGTTTATAGGCCGTAAACGTTAATTTTACTTTCGTACTGTCAAAACGAAATGGTTCTGTAACTGTATTTTGTTCCTCTTTTTCTTCATGATGCGTTTCTTCTGCATCATAATTCTTTTTATCACTATTTCCGGAAACTGCTCCTGAATTACCCGTTGATGCCTTATCAAAAGAGCATGATACTACAACTGATAAGCATAGTAAAAACATAATTTTTTTCATCTATTTACACTTTTAAGTTATTTTAATTTTGCTATTCTTGTAACACCTCCTTTTGTTTTTTGGTGGAGATTTACTTCTATTTCTGTATCCAAAGGTAAAAAAATATCCACACGTGAACCAAATTTTATGAAACCAAAATCATCTCCAACCTTAACTTTATGATTTTTTTCAGAATATAAAACAATTCTTCGGGCTAATGCTCCTGCAATTTGTCTAAATAACACTTCCGTTCCGTCTTGTTCTACAACTATTGTGGTTCTTTCGTTTTGAGTAGAAGATTTTGGATGCCAAGCCACTAAAAATTTTCCAGGATGGTATTTTACAAATTTAACTATTCCACTTAACGGATAACGACAAACGTGTATATTAAATGGCGACATAAATATGGATACCTGAATACGTTTATCTTTAAAATATTCATTTTCTTGTGTTTCTTCAACCGCAACTACTTTACCATCTACCGGAGCTATAATTTCGCCTTGTTCAGAAATTGTAATTCGCTTGGGATTTCTAAAAAAATAGAGTATAAAGAAATAAACTATGGATAATAAAATTCCTACCATAACCAAAGATATAGTTGGTAGACACCAATAAATCAGCAACATTAAGACAACAAATGCTACAGTTGATTTTAAAATGATTTGTATTCCTTCTTTATGAAACATACCCTTTTTCTTAAACTTGTTTTATTCAGCTGTTGTAGATGTACAGATAAATAAAAGGCATGGCAAATATAAAACTATCTAATCGATCTAAAAAACCTCCATGCCCCGGAATGATATTAGAACTGTCTTTTACATTGGCTTCACGTTTTAGTTTTGATTCAATCAGATCACCCACGGTACCCAAAATGCTTGTGATAAAGGCTATAATAATCCAATTAAAATAATTTTGGGGATAATAATAATATAAAATTATTCCCAATATCATAGAAAAAATAAATCCCCCAACAAACCCTTCAATGGTTTTTTTAGGTGATATTTTAGGAGCCAGTTTGTGTTTACCAAACTTCATTCCTATTAAATAAGCAAAGGTGTCGTTTACCATGAAAAAGACAAAAAACCAGATGAATACCGTGCCTTTTTCCAAAAATTCTAATGAAAGATAAAAAGGAACGGTGATGTAGACTATTCCGAAAAGTATAGATCCTATTTTTTTGATTAATTTATCCTGACCGTTTACAGTAATTAGCATAATGGTAGCCAACAGTATTAGGTAAGGAATTTTAATAAATTGTATAGTTTGGTTGAAAGAAATAAAGTTTAATTTAGAATTTGTCAACAAAATAGCCATTGATAAAATAATTAATCCGGCTGTAAGATTAAAATCTAATTTTGTCAAATTAGCGTATTCATAGAGACATAATCCGCAAAAAATTAACATCAAATAGTTAAAACTTTGAGGACTGAACAATATACAGAAAACGAGTACAGCTACGTAAACAACTCCTGATAAAAATCGTATCAACATGGCATTCGCTCAATTAAAAGTAAGTATATATTTTTTGAATTGGTTTGTTGCATACTATCATGTTTTAGACCTTTTATGGTTGTAATATTGGTTGGAATATTATTTCGCTTAACATCTTTTATTTTCCGCAAACCATCACTAATATTATCAACAATCTGATCCGGATATGCTATGACAATAAACGTATCGGACATTTCATATAATTTACGGTTATCCGTTTGGTGAGAAGAAATCATGACACTACCATTAAACGCTATTAAATATTCACAATTAATTAAATTAATCTGATTTTTCGGATTAGGCACCGTTGTATATTCAATATTTAAACGATTCAAATATTTCTGCAAATCAGGATTGGAACACCAAAAAGAATCAACTTTATTTTCATGAGTTATTTCCTTTAAATAACTCAACAGTTCTGACTCATTCTCAGAATATAAAAACTTTCCTCCTGTTTCATTATACAAACGTACAAAACGAGTTTCTCTATCTTCATTTTCTTTTATCGTTTTATCCATAGTCGGGTTGTTAGAAAAATCAGTTGCTGTTGTTTCTTTTTCTGTTATCTCTTTCGGATATATTTTCCCAAATATTTTATTAAAAAATTCTTTCAAATTTATACGCAATTGATTACTAAAGATACAAATTTAAAATCAGGTATTCAAATAAACACTTAAATTACAGTACTTTCTATATTTGAATCTGAATTTTGGTCATTCTTTTTTTCTGTTTCTTCCTCATCTTCAAATGGTCTATCTCCAAAAATCTTTAACAAATCATCTCTAAAAATAACTTCTCTATCCAGCAAAACTTCTGCTAATTGTGTTAATTTATCTTGATTATTTTTTAAGATTTCAATAGCTCTAAGATATTGTTCTTCAATAATTTTTGATACTTGATTATCTATAACCTGAGCTGTTTCTTCACTATACGGTTTTGTAAACCCACTCTGCTGCCCTGATGAATCATAATACGATCGATTTCCTATTTTATCATCCAATCCATAGATAGCAACCATAGCCTGAGCCTGTTTGGTTACTTTTTCTAAATCGCTTAAAGCTCCCGTCGAAATATTACCGAAAATAACTTGCTCAGCTGCTCGTCCTCCCAAAGCAGTACACATTTCATCTAAAATTTGTTCTGTCGTAGTGATTTGGCGTTCTTCCGGTAGATACCACGCTGCTCCCAAACTTTGCCCGCGGGGTACAATAGTTACTTTTACCAACGGAGCGGCATGTTCCAACAACCAACTGGTTGTTGCGTGTCCTGCTTCATGAAAAGCAATACGCTTCTTTTCATGTGGTTTTATAATTTTATTCTTTTTTTCCAAACCTCCGATAATTCGATCTACTGCATCTAAGAAGTCTTGTTTTTCAACAGCTTCTTTTGATTTTCGGGCAGCAACTAAAGCGGCTTCATTACATACATTTGCAATATCAGCTCCACTAAAACCAGGTGTTTGTTTTGCTAAAAAATCAATCTCTATATCACTGCCTAATTTTAAAGCTTTTAAATGTACTTCAAAAATAGCTTTACGTTCATTCAAATCCGGTAAATCTACATAAATTCGGCGGTCAAATCGTCCGGCACGCATTAAAGCTTTGTCTAAAACATCTGCACGGTTGGTTGCTGCCATTACTATAACATTGGATTCTGTTCCAAATCCATCCATTTCTGTAAGCAATTGATTTAAAGTATTTTCCCGTTCGTCATTTCCTCCCGTAATGTTGGATTTTCCACGTGCACGTCCTATGGCATCTATTTCATCAATAAAAATAATAGAGGGCGATTTTGATTTAGCATCTTTAAATAAATCACGCACACGCGATGCTCCTACACCGACAAACATTTCTACAAAATCGGATCCTGATAAACTAAAGAAAGGAACATCAGCCTCTCCTGCAACAGCTTTTGCCAATAAGGTTTTACCTGTTCCGGGAGGTCCTACCAACAAAGCTCCTTTCGGAATTTTTCCTCCTAATTTTGTGTATTTTTGAGGAGATTTCAAAAAATCGACTATTTCTTGAACTTCTTCTTTGGCTCCTTCCAATCCTGCAACATCTTTGAATGTTACTTTTGTATTCTTTTTCCCGTCAAATAGTTGTGCTCTCGATTTTCCTATATTAAAAATCTGGCTTCCGGCACCGGCTCCTCCTGCTCCCATTCTACGAAATATAAAAAACCACATCAGCCCGAAAATTAAAATGAAAGGTAAAATATTAAGCAATAATGTGGTGAATATTCCCTCCGATTCGTATTTAATATCTACTTTATTTTCTTTAGCAAAAGGAAGCATTTCTTTTTCAAAATTCTCTAACGTACCAAATGTATAGGTGTAATTGCTTTGATTTAACAAAAACATCGAATTTCCTTTTCTTTTATGCTCGTCTTTCTTTTTGGCTTCATTGGTTAAATATATTTCGGCAGGACCTCCGGACTTATTAACCCGTATATCTTTTACCTCTCCATTTTGAATTAATGTAATTAGCTTTGAAATAGAAATTTCTTTCGATTCTGTAGTAGACGAACCAAACATGGCTATACCTAAAATACTTGCTAAAACAATTGCATAAACCCACATTAAATTGGGGGCATTATTTGATTTACCTTTATTGTTATTCATTTTCAATTTTTCCTTAATATACTTTTAATTATTTGCACTTGATGCCATCTTAATCATTTTAGCATCTCCCCATAGACCCTCTATATCATAATGTTCTCTGATATGTTTTTGAAAAACATGAACCACAATGGACACATAATCTGCCAAAACCCACTCGGCCTGCTCTTTTCCTTCGATATGCCATGGTTTTTCTTTTAGATCTTTTCCTACCATTTTTTCAATCGACCGAGCTATAGCAGAAACTTGTGTGTTGGTTTTTCCTTCTGTTATCACAAAATAATCACAGACGGCTGTATCTATTTCTCTTAAATCTAATAGGGTTATATTTTCTCCTTTGACTTCTTCAATGGCCTCAATTATTTTACTCAATAATTGGTCATTTGTATTTTTACTCATCAAATCTTTCTTAACTTTGGCTTACAAAAATACGGAAAATATCAGGTTTTTCTTATTTTTTAATAAATTTTTAACTGAAATGGATTTATTATATCCAATTACCGAAATTTATCTTGATAGAACAGCTTCTACAAATTCTTTTCTATTGAATAAAAATGTATCATTTAAAGAATGGACTGTGGTTTCTGCAAGAATACAGGAAGCGGGAAAAGGCTATAGAGGAAATACTTGGAAATCAGATGCGGGAAAAAATTTAACTTTTAGTATTTACATTAAACCCGATTGTTTGATTGAGCAAATTTTTTATTTGAATAAACTGGTTTCAAATGCTATTCATAAAACACTTCAAGCATTTATTTCTTGTAAAATAAAATGGCCTAACGATATTATTATTAATCACAAAAAAGCAGGTGGTATTTTAATTGAGAATGTTCTTGGAGAAAAAGTCAACTCTTCAGTAATAGGAATAGGACTGAATATCAATCAAATATATTTTACAAATCTTCCAAAAGCAACATCTTTAAAAAATGAAACAGGGCTTCATTTCAATTTGGATGAACTACGGAATTCCATTATTTTTAACTTTCAAAAAGAATACCAATTACTAATCAATCAAGAATTTGAACGTATTGACCATTATTTTCAAAAACACTTATATAAAAAAGATCAAGTTGGTGTATTCAAAATTCAAAATCAATTAGAAAATGGTATTATAAAAGGCACAACCCCTGAAGGCAAATTAATTATTGATTTGGAAAAACAAGGTTTACAGACCTTTCAATTAAAAGAGATTGAAATGATGTATTAACCTTAAATATAAAGAGAATAAGCAAATTTAAAATTTCCAATTATATTTTTTCTATTTTGGTAGAAAACACTTCCAATAATTTTTTCAAAGGTTTTTCTGCCATCATTCGAATCATAGGATTCATCTGACCTTCAAATATAAACTCAACATGCGTTTTTTGAGCCTCAATTTCAGTTAATTGTGCATTCAGTTCAAAATTAATATTTCATGCTGATTCGTATGTAACACTTGAAAACTCAACCGCCTCTTTTTTCTTTAAAATGATTTTTACAGGCATTCCGGTTAGTTGAAAGGCAAAACCGGTATCTCGTGCTTCAAAAAAAGATAAATCTTCGGGCATTAATTTTTCAAAATTACTTGTTTCCTGTAAAAACTTGAAAGTTTCTTCTTGTGATTTGTTTACCACACTTTTGTATCCGTCTAATTTCATTTTTAATTTTTATTAGGTTTTAATTTTAATTAAATTTGTGTCTATGTACACCGTTTTTATAAATGAAAAGACTCTGATTCTTACGTATCATCCTTTTCAGTTCGATAAAGATACGAAAATTATTGCATTTAAAAAGACTGATTTTTTCTTTAAATCGATACTTGATTTATTAAATCAAAAAAAAAACTATAGTATTTGTGTGTATTATAATGATTTAGATTTTCTTTGGAACAATTTTCAAAATACATTTAAAACCATTGAAGCTGCCGGTGGTGTAGTAAAAAATCGTTTGGGTCAAATTCTATTTATTAAACGATTGGGTGTATGGGATTTACCTAAAGGGAAAATTGAAAAAAATGAAAGTTGTGAAGAAGCTGCGATTCGGGAAGTAGAAGAAGAGTGTCATATTTTTGGATTGAAAATTTTAAAACCTTTACCTACAACCTATCATATTTACTATGACAAAAATCAAAAGCCTGTTT
Source organism: Flavobacteriales bacterium (assembly GCA_047975265.1). Classification (GTDB taxonomy): domain Bacteria; phylum Bacteroidota; class Bacteroidia; order Flavobacteriales; family UJ101; genus UJ101. The sequence continues at coordinate 75,432 of JBKEDE010000033.1, read as the reverse complement.
TAAAAATAGTATATTGGTATGAAATGTTGTGCGAGGAAGAGTACCAGCATTTAATTCCTCAAATAGAGGAAGATATAGAAGAAGTGGTTTGGAAGGATTCTGCTGAAATTCAAAGTGCTTTAAAAAATACCTATCAAAATATAAAATTACTTTTTAAAGAGGTTATGATTTAGAATTCAAATTCTGCTTCAAATTGAAGAGCAAATTCGTTCATGATTTTTGTTTTTACCTCTTGCACCGGAATTTTTCTTTGTAATTCCCGTTCTAAAGAAGTTACCTGTTTATCTTTTATTCCACACGGAATAATGTATTCGAAATAACGCATGTCTGTATTAACATTTAAGGCAAAACCGTGCATGGTAACCCAACGGCTTGCCCGTACTCCCATAGCACATATTTTTCGTGCATAAGGTTTTCCTACATCTAACCAAACACCGGTTTCTCCTTGAGAACGTTCACCTTTTAAGCCATAATCTGCCAAAACTTTTATGATGACTTCTTCTAAAAAGCGTAAATATTTATGAATATCGGTAAAAAAGTTATCCAAATCCAAAATAGGATAACCTACAACTTGACCGGGACCGTGATAAGTAATATCGCCTCCTCGGTTAATTTTATAAAATACTGCATGTATTTTTTTTAAAAAATCGTCTGACGCCAATAAATTTTCATAATTACCACTTTTTCCAAGCGTATATACATGAGGATGTTCTACAAAAAGTAAGTAATTATTGGTTTTTTTAATTTTTTCTCCTTGTTTTTCTTTTTTTCTATTTTCAATTTTTTGATCTACAATAGATTTAAAAATTTTTTCTTGATAATCCCACGATTCTTGATAATCTTTTAAACCCAAATCTTGAAATTGTATTTTTCTGTTCTGAAACATTTTAACTTTTTTTGTTTAAGTATTTTCCGATGATTAAAGCAACGATAATCGCCATATAAAACTGCCCTGAAATCCCTATAAACACCGATAGCATCTTAGAGTCAGGAATTACAGGAAGATAATCTCCATACCCTATTGTAGTCATCGTTATAAAGCTATAATACATCACATCAATAAAAATATAACTTTGGCTGCTATCATTATAATTAGTTATTGCATTCGGTATGTAAGATAATAAAGTCATATTCAAGAATGTTGCAATCAAACCTAATAAAAGATAGCCACAAAATGCACCCAATATCATATTAAAGGTTACTTTTTTGCTCTTAAAAATACCGGATACAATATTGGCCAATGTTAAACCGTAAAGCAATGTATAAACTAATAACATACATCTTGAAAAAAAAGCATGATGAGCAAACAAAAACCATAAAAAAGGAACTAAAAAACTGAGAAATAGCAAGATATAAAAATATACTTTTTTCTTGGAAGCAATGACATTAGAGGCATTAACTCCAAAAAATAACATATTTAAAGGCCATATATACATTTGATAAAATCCAACATCATTAAATAAAAGATTATCAAAAATAATAAGAAAAATGCTGAGTAATAATAATTCATAACGATTTTTAAACAGCCATCCTTGAATTTCTTTCTTTAACATTTTTATAAGAATATTATGACAAAGATATAAGATTCTTTTTGTAAATTTATGCCGTCATGGGGTTTTGGGAAAAATTAAAAAAACGTTGGGAAGTTGATAATAATTGGCAAATTTTTTGGATACTGATAACTTTTGCCGTTACCGGCTCTACAGTAGCCCGATTAAGTAAATGGATTTTTCCTTATTTGGGTGTTACTGAAGATTCCTCTTTTTGGTATTTAGTGTTCCTATGGGTTTTTGTGATGACACCTATCTACATGGTTCTTATCGTTGTTTTTGGAACAATCTTTGGTCAACAAAAATTCTTTTTAAAACACCAAAAAAAAATGTTTTCCCGTTTTAAATTCTGGAAATAAATTTCTAAACACTATAATACGCTGTTCTTAATTCTTTAACTTTAGAATCATTTAAATATTCATCATACGTCATATACCGATCAATAATTCCCTTAGGAGTTAATTCTATAATACGATTACACGTTGTTTGCAACATTTCATGATCATGAGAAGTTATTAAGATTGTTCCCTTAAATGATTTCATAGCATTGTTCAAAGCGGTAATACTTTCTAAATCTAAATGGTTAGTTGGCTCGTCAAAACATAATACATTAGCTTTTACCAACATCATTTTTGAAAACATACAACGCATTTTTTCTCCCCCTGACAGTACCGATGATTGTTTTAAAGCTTCATCTCCCGAAAATAACATTTTCCCTAAAAATCCTCGTATATATTGTTCATGGCGTTCTTCATCTGTTTCAACATACTGGCGAAGCCAATCCACTAAATTCAAATCATCTTTAAAATACTCAGAATTTTCGACTGGTATAAAAGCCTGAGAAGTTGTAATTCCCCATTTTATTTCACCTTCTTCAATTTCTCTTCGTCCTTCCAAAATTTCAAAAAAAGCTGTAGTTGCTTTTGAATTTTTAGAAATTACAGCCACTTTATCTCCTTTTTTTAGGTTTAGATGAATATCTTTAAACAAAATTCCTTCTTCATGATCTGCTTTTAAATTTCCAATTTCCAAAATTTGATCTCCGGCTTCGCGTTCTTGTTCAAAAATGATGGCAGGATAACGTCTTGAAGAGTGAGGCATATGCTCAATATCTAACTTATCAAGCATTTTTTTACGTGCTGTTGCTTGCTTTGCCTTAGCTACATTTGAACTAAACCGTGAAATAAACTCTTGCAATTCTTTCTTCTTATCCTCTGCCTTTTTATTCTGTTGTGCCCGCTGACGCTGAGCTAACTGGCTTGCTTCATACCAATAGGTATAATTTCCTGAAAAAATATTAATCTTTGAAAAATCAATATCACATATATCGGTACATACGGCATCTAAAAAATGACGGTCATGAGAAACAACAATAACCGTTTCATCATAATTCGCTAAGAAATCTTCCAACCAAGAAATGGTTTCAACATCCAAATCATTAGTAGGTTCATCTAAAATCAGTACATCCGGATTTCCAAATAAAGCCTGAGCTAATAAAACCCGTACTTTAGCTTTGTTATCCATCTCACTCATTGCTTTGTGATGATCATTTGACTTTATTCCTAAATTGGAAAGCAAAGTTCCTGCATCCGATTCAGCATTCCATCCTCCCATTTCCTCAAAAATCACACCTAATTCCCCTGCTTTGACACCATCCTCCTCCGAAAAATCAGACTTAGCATACAGAGAATCCATTTCATGTTTAATGTCATACATGGATTTATTTCCCATCATAACCGTTTCTAAAACAGCCGTTTGGTCATATTCATGATGATCCTGTTTTAAAATAGACATCCTTTTCCCTTTCTCAAGATTTACGTGTCCCGTTGTAGGATCTGTTTCACCGGATAATATTTTTAAAAAAGTAGATTTTCCTGCTCCATTGGCTCCAATAATTCCATAACAATTTCCTCTCGTAAACTTAAGATTTACATCATCAAATAATACACGCTTACCAAATTGTAATGAAAGGTTTGAAACATTTAACATCAGTTGTTCTTTTTAAATTCGAAGCAAAAATACATATTATAATTTGTAATGAAATAAGAATTTTTATTTCAATCATTAAAATTCGGTTATTTTTTATTTAAAGTCTATCTTTGTATCTGTAAATCGTCTTGTCGCTCTGAAGTTATTTTAGAGAGGAAAGTCCGGACACCACAGAGTAGCATAGCGGGTAACACCCGTCAACTCCGAAACTCAAGTACGGAGTTAGGACTAGTGCAACAGAAAGAATGTACAGTTTGGCTGTAGTGAAATCAGGTAAACTCTATGCGGTGCAATGCCATGTAAACCAACGTTAGAGGGTTACTCGCCCAAAGTTGAAGGGTGGGCAGTTTTGATTCAGTTAGCAATAACTGAACTAGATAAATGACAGGAGAAGAGGTTTATTTTTTCCTCTTTAACAGAATCCGGCTTATAGATTTATATTTTTTTCCATCTCGAAACTAACTCGAGATGGTTTTATTTTAAATAAACCTTATATCCTTACAATATCTGCTCCAATGGCTTTTAAACGACCGTCAATATTTTCATACCCACGATCAATCTGCTCAATGTTCTGTATAACAGAAGTTCCTTCGGCCGATAAGGCCGCTATCAGTAAAGATATTCCTGCCCGAATATCAGGAGAGGTCATAACGGATCCTTTCAAAGGTGTTTCATGATTTAAACCAACTACAGTTGCACGGTGCGGATCGCATAAAATAATCTGAGCTCCCATATCAATTAGTTTATCGGTAAAGAATAAGCGTGATTCAAACATTTTTTGATGAATCAATACCGTCCCTTTTGCCTGACAGGCAATTACTAAAATAATACTCAACAAATCAGGAGTGAAACCCGGCCAAGGAGCATCTGAAACAGTTAAAATAGATCCGTCAATAAACTTTTGTACTTTGTAATTCTCATGACTTGGAATGAAGATGTCATCGTCTTTACATTCAATGGTAATTCCTAATTTGGAGAATACGTTGGGAATAATACCTAAATTATCCCAATGCACGTTTTTTATCGTGATTTCTGATTTTGTCATGGCAGTAAGCCCTATCCATGAGCCAATTTCAACCATATCAGGCAAAACGGTATGTTCAGTTCCTTCAAGCTCTTTTACACCTTCTATGGTAAGCAAATTGGATCCTATTCCGGAAATTTCAGCTCCCATACGGACTAACATTTTACATAATTGCTGTATATATGGTTCGCACGCAGCATTATAAATTGTTGTTTTACCTTTTGCTAAAACAGCTGCCATAATAATATTGGCTGTTCCTGTTACGGAAGCTTCATCAAGCAAAAGATAGGCTCCTTTTAACCGGTCTGCTTCTACACCATAAAATAATTCATCTTTATTATATCTGAATTTTGCTCCTAATTTAATAAATCCCTCAAAATGAGTATCTAAACGACGACGACCTATTTTATCACCTCCCGGCTTAGGCATATAACCTTTTTTAAACCTTGACAGCATGGGACCAATCAGCATAATAGAACCTCTTAACGATGCTCCATCTTTACGAAATTCCTTTGACATCATATACTCAGTATGTACTTCATCTGCTTGGAAAGTATAATCTCCTTTCCCATTTTTCATAATTTTTACACCGAGATTACTCAATATTTCTATGAGTTTATTGACATCGACAATATCAGGAATATTTTTTATTCTTATGGGTTCAGAAGTTAGTAAAACGGCACATAAAACCTGTAATACCTCATTTTTCGCTCCTTGAGGTTGAATTTCGCCTTTTAAACTCTTACCACCTTTAATTTTGAAGCTACTCATTTAGTCTTCCGTCTTTTTTTAAAACTGTGTCGTTGATAATTTTTTTCTTGACTTTCAAAAGAAACTAATCCTTCTGTTTCTCCTTTTAATACCAGTCGTCCATCTGATAAATCATCCAAATGATTCCAGACAATTTCATCATCAACGGTATCTTTATTCCATTTGAGAAAGCATTTTTTCATATGATTGGCAATTGTATAAATCAAGGCTTCCTTTTTATCTCCGTCTTCCCATGAAATGGCAATATCAATCATTTTTTTTATATTATGTCCGTAATATCGATATTTCTTAGCTACTTCGGGGTATTTTAATCTTCTCGGAGCTTCTTGAAATTGCTCAGCTGTTGGAATCGGATAAGGGGAATTGACATTCAACTTAAAATTGGACATGATAAACAACTGGTCCCATAACTTATGTTGAAAATCCGGAATATCTCTTAAGTGGGGATTCATATTTCCCATAACAAAAATAATGGCATTTGCACATTTATTCCGTTCTTCATCATTTTTGATTAAAACACAGTGGTTAATCATTTTTTGCACATGGCGACCGTATTCCGGTATGATCAGTTTTTCTCTATCAACATTATATTCCATAAAAAATAAATTTGAACAAATATAATAAGAAAAACGACCTTTTAAACAAAATATTTATTGAATTATTCTACAACATATTTCTACTCAATAAAATAGATTATATTTTTTTTAATTCTTGATTAAAATCCATTCAAGAAACAGCTTTATAAATCGTTTATTTTTCGGTATAATTTTTTTTTAATAAATGGTACACTTTATAATAGGAAAATCAGCAACTTTGTGGCATTTAAAACACACACACATGGATGAAAGAATAGTAAAGATTGCTGACAGAGTGCGTCAGCTAAGAAAGGAAAAAGGTTATGTGAGTTATGATTACTTTGCTTGGGAAAACAAAATCCCTCGAGTGCAATATTGGAGAATGGAGAAAGGAACGAATTTCACCATAAAAAATCTCTTGAGAATATTAGACGCTCATGACATGACTTTAAAAGAATTTTTTGAGGGTATCAAAGATTAGATTTTAAAGTTTTCAAACCACTTTTATTTTTCCTTTTGCAAATTTATACAATAACTTCTTCTTCCCTACATGCTGAAACTCAACCACTATTTTAACATCATCTTCTTTATTTCCTTCAATATTTAGTATTTTTCCTCTACCAAAACGAACATGCTCAACATTTAAACCTACTTTTAATCCATCAATAGATGATCTGAGATTATTTTCAACGAATGATTCCGATTTTAGTTTTTTCAAAATAGCTCTTTTTGGTTTTTTATTATATCTGGATAAATTTTCACCAAAAACAGAAGCATCTAATCCTGAATTATTTATAAACTTACGTTTAAGAAAGGCTAATGTTGTGTCTAAAAAAATGTCGTCTATTTCTTCTATAAAGCGGCTTGGTTCAGAATCTACCAATTTACCCCAACGATAACGGGTTACTGCATACGAAAGCATTACTTGTTGCTTTCCTCTGGTTAAAGCGACGTAAAACAATCGGCGTTCTTCTTCAAGGTCTTGTCTTGAATTTAATGCCATCATGGAAGGAAATAAATTTTCTTCCAATCCTACAATCATCACAACCGGAAATTCAAGCCCTTTAGCTAAATGAATTGTCATTAAAGAAACTTTGTTTTCGTCTTCTTTTGTATCTTTATCAAGATCGGATGATAACGCTACATTTTCTAAAAACCCGGTTAAGGAAGAATCCCCATTTTCAATTTGTTGTTCCTCTTCTACATATCCTTTGATACTGTTTAAAAGTTCTTGAACATTCTCGTACCGTGAAATTCCTTCGGGAGTATCATCTTCTTTTAACGATTTTACTATTCCGGAGGTTTTAATAATGTAAGCAGCTGTTTCAGAAGCATCTTGCTCCTTCTGCATAAGGGCATAACTTTCTAATAAAATATAAAATTCCCGTAATTTCTTCAGTGTTCCGGTATTGATATCTAAATCAAGACGATGAGCATTTTGTATTGTTTCATACAACGATAAACCTTTTTTATTTGCTCCAACAACCAACTTATTAATCGTTGTTTGTCCTATTCCTCTTTTAGGATAATTGATAATTCGTACCAAAGCCTCTTCATCATTTGGATTTACCAATATACGTAAATAAGCGAGTACATTTTTGATTTCTGCCCGTTGGTAAAACGATAATCCACCATAGATCTTATACGGTATATTTTTTTTACGAAGAGCCTCTTCAATAGCCCGTGATTGAGCATTTGTACGATAAAGAACACAAAAATCTTTGTAATGTTTTTGCTCTGAAAGTGATTTATCAAAAATAGTGCTTGCTACATAACGTCCCTCTTCTCCATCAGATAAAGCTCGATAGACTTTAATTAGTTCGCCTTCATCATTAGCTGTCCAAACATCTTTTTGTATCTGATTTTTGTTTTTAGCAATAATATCGTTGGCAGCTCTGACAATATTTTTTGTGGAACGATAATTTTGTTCCAATCGAACTAATTGAGTATCAGAATAATCATTTTGGAAATTTAAAATATTCTGAATATTGGCTCCACGAAATGCATAAATAGATTGAGCATCATCTCCTACTACGCATAAATTCTCATAACGAGAAGCTAACGCTTTTATAATTAAATATTGTGAATGATTGGTATCTTGATATTCATCTACCAAAATATAACGAAAACGATCTTGGTATTTTGATAAAACTTCAGGAAAACGAGTTAATAATTCATTGGTTCTCAATAATAAATCATCAAAATCCATGGCTCCACTTTTAAAACAGCGTTCTACGTAAAGTTTATAAATATCGCCTGTTTTAGGACGCATGGCTGCAGCATCGGCTTCTTGTAATTCGACATTGTTAAAATAAGCCCGTACGGTTATAAGATTATTTTTATATTGTGAAATTCTACCTAAAATTTGTTTGGGTTTATAGACATCTTTGTCCAGTTGCATTTCTTTAATAATTTTGGTAATCACACCAACTGAATCCTGGGTATCATAAATCGTAAAGTTGTTTGGATATCCCAATTTATCAGCTTCTGCCCGTAAAATTCGTGCAAACACCGAGTGAAAAGTTCCCATCCAAAGATTTTTAGCTTCAGAATCTCCTACAATTGCTTCGATACGTCCTTTCATTTCGCGTGCCGCTTTGTTGGTAAAAGTTAAGGCTAAAATATGGAACGAATCAACCCCTTTAGTCATTAAATGAGCAATCCGGTATGTTAAAACACGTGTTTTACCGGCTCCTGCTCCGGCTATTACCATTAAAGGACCTTCCGTTGTTTCCACGGCTTTACGCTGTGCTGTATTTAAGGTTTCTAAATAATCTGAATGCACGTAATTAATTGACTATTAATATTTTATTTTATTAAAATAGATTATATAAACTACAAAAATAAGGATTTTCTACCATTAACCAAAGAAGAAAGAAATACAAAAAATTAATTATAAAGTTTATTTGAAATGTTTTTTTTCTATCTTTAGATTCTTTTTAAACTTATACTTTTATGAAAATCACATATTACGGTCATGCTTGTTTTGGAATTGAATTAAATAATACAACGATTATTATAGATCCGTTTATAACGGGCAATCCTTTAGCTGAAAATATTGATGTTAATACTCTAAAAACGGATTACATTTTAGTAACACATGCTCATCAAGATCATATCTTGGATGTGGAAACCATTGCTAAAAATAATAGCGCACTCATTGTTTCAAATTATGAGATTTATCTACACTTTACAAACTTAGGATTAAAAGCACATCCGTTAAATCATGGAGGAACATTTCGGACAGACGATTTTTCTGCCAAGTTTACGGCTGCCGTTCATACCAGTTCCTTTCCTGATGGAAGCTATGGTGGAGAACCCGGAGGGTTTTTATTAACAACTAAAGATCACTCGGTATATATTGCAGGAGATACGGCTCTCACTCACGATATGAAGTTAATACCTCTTTGGACTCGGTTAGATTTAGCCATTTTACCTATTGGAGATAATTTTACTATGGGTTATCAAGACACTGTTATCGCTTCTGATTTTATAGAATGTAACAAAATTATAGGCTGTCATTACGATACATTTCCTCCTATTAAAATATCCAAACAAGAAGCTCAAAAAGCTTTTAAAGAGAAAGGAAAAGAATTGATTTTATTAGATATTGGTGATTCATATAGTATGTAATATTTTTATAATGAACCACTTAAAATTATTTTGCTATAATTAATTTTCCTTTGTAACGTTGTTCTACTTCAATTATATTTGGTTGGTTTTTTGAAATAACATCACCTGTACTGTAAATAATTCCTCTTAGGGCTATTTGAGGATTTACAATGATATCGTTAGAACTACTATGGCTTAAATCAATCTGATCCACTATAAAATTCCCGCCTTCAAAACGGCAATCGTTGGAAGCAAAAACAATACTTAATTGCATGGCTTTTCCTGATATTCTAAAAATAGAAGTTCCGTTAGCAACTACACTTACTTTTTCAGAATCCAATGCCAATTCTACATCTCCGGAGATTAAATAATTACTTTGACTATCTTCCGATAAAATAGTTAAATTCGGATAGGCTAAAATCCCTTCTGATTTAATATAACGATTGGTAGCACAGCGTATTTCTGTAAGATCAGGTGAAGTTACATATATTTTTGTCAATTCATAATCACGTACGTAGTTGCAACTGTTATTATTGTTTAAAATTAATCGACCTTCTTCTACATATGCTTCTACATCGTTCAATAAGTTTTCACCCGTTTCTATAATTACTTGCTGTGTTGTTCCTTGTTTTAAAATTAAAATAACCTCTTCTGTTGCTAAAATTTTAGAAAAAGCACCCACTTTAACTTCTTTTTGGATAATAGCTCCTGCTGTCTGAAAACAATCATTGGCATTTTTACTATCGCATGAACACAACAGAATTATCAAAAAACTTGCTATAAATTTAATATTATTTTTCATCCAAAACATTTTACTACTTTTTTTATATCTATTAAAATCTTGCTCCAATACCAAATTCTATTGCCTCTGCTCTGGCAGCATGGGCTTTTAACGATACGGTTCCAAATATTTTTTTACCAAAATAACGTTTTAACCCGATTCTTTCATAAAATATACTTTCAAAACCAACCGGATCGTAAAGGTAAATACCCACCTGCGTTATAACAGATAATTTATTGATAAACAATTCATGCCCTGCTATAACTGCCACACGTACATATTCGTTTGGATCATCATTCTTATTTTCAATAACATTTTTATATTTTACGTATTCTTTTAAAAATTCAGAAACAAAAACATCTGCTCCTAATTGAACGGCACTCAGATGGCTCAAACGTTTATCCACATAAAAAGAGCCTGTAAAAAAGGGAAATAATCCACTATTGATTATATCCGATTCATTAACTCCTCCTCGAAGTACCACATTATATCGTAAAGGTTCTTTAAATGTTGTTTTTTCATGATACTGATACTCCTTTTCTGATGCATTCAAATTATAATTTACACCCACATTCACTCCAAAGAGATTTACTCCATTGTTAGGTGCTTTTGTATTTCCATTGGAATAATGCATAAAAGTAAACCCTGTTTGGGCACTTATGTTTTTGGTGATTCTTCGTTTATAATTAGCCATAGCATATATGCTGGCTGAAAGATGTCCTCCGAAAGCCGTATTTTTACTGTTTTTAGCTTTGTCATAAGGATTTGTGTTATAGGCTAACCCTACACCCAATCGAAATAAGAAATCATTTCTATTTTTTGTACGATTTCCAATATAAAAATTATAATGACCGTATAATCCATAATCTTCTCCTAAAACATCATTTTTAAAATCTTGGTATATAAATGACACTCCAAAATCAGGATAATTAAAACGTTGTTCCCAATCATTTTTTCCCGTAGTTTCTTTGTTCCAGCTTAAAATGATTCCTGATGGATGTCCTTTTACTAAATGAGATACGTCCGGATTGTGTTTTAATAAATTACCATAAAAATAATCCGCTTGAAGCGTCATATGTTGTTCCTTGTTCTGAGCATTTCCTGAAATATTTATAATTAAAAAAAATAGTATAAAACTTTTCCTGGAATAATTCATATATTTAAAAAATTATCCGACAAAAGTAAAATTAATAATTAGAAATACACAATGTGAGGTAATTTTATGAATTATGAAACGTTACCATTTCAATTCAATATCCATTTTTATATTATCATACACAACCGCATCTTTAACCGGATTTTTCATTCTGACACCAAATTCTTGACGATTAAATTTAAAGACCGTTCGTGCTTCTCTTTCTTTAACAATTAATTTAAAACTCAAATCATTTGATTTTCCTTTAATGGTAAACGTTCCTGTTATTTTATATTCACCTTTTCCTAAATTATCAATTGATTTAAAATCCAATCGAGCTGTTGGAAAATTCTCTACATCAAAAAAATCGTCTGATTTAATCTTTGTCAATAATTTTTCATTATTCGTATCTTTTACTTCAAGCGAATTCATATCAACTACAAAATAACCTTCTTTTAAAATCTGATTTTCAAAAGTTAATTCCCCCGATTCGAATCTTAAATATCCCCAATGTATTCCGGTCGCTTTCTCTCCCGTCCATTTAATTTTACTGTTTGGGGCTATGGGAAAAGTTTGCCCATATAAGATGAAGGTAGTAAAAAACAATATGATAATAATTTTTAACTTTTTCATTTTTAAGATTTTAAATATTTTTTTTTAATCTATTAAATCTATAAACTGTTGCTCAGACAATATTTTTACAGTCCCTAATTTTTCTGCTTTTGTTAATTTAGAGCCCGCTTTTTCTCCGGTTACTAAATAATCTAATTTTTTGGTTATAGTGCTTAAATTGATTCCTCCGTGTTTTTCTACCTTATTTTGTGCTTCATTTCGTGTAAACAGTGTTAATTTACCTGTAAACAAAAATGTTTTTCCTTCCAAAATTGTACTTTCTAATTTAGGTAAATCTGCTTGATTTAATTCAAATTGTAACCCTTGATTTTGAAGTCTTTGCAATAAAATTTGATGTTTATCATCTTTAAAATATTCTATTAAACTTTCGGCAATGCGTATTCCAATATCATCCACCTCTATCAATTCTTCAAAAGTTGCTTTTTGTAACATTTCAATATTTTTAAAATGCATGGTCAGCTTTTTAGCAACCGTTTCTCCTACAAACCGAATTCCTAATCCGTATAACACTTTTTCAAACGGTTTTTCTTTAGAAGCTTCCACACCTTCAATAATATTTTGTGCTGATTTTTCTGCCATTCGTTCCAAAGGAATGATTTGTTCAACTTTCAACTCGTATAAATCGGCCACATTTTGAACCAAATTATTTTTATACAACAATTCAACCGTTTCACCTCCCAGACCTTCAATATCCATTGCTTTTCGAGAAATAAAATGTTCTATTTTTCCGACAATTTGAGGTGGACATCCTTCTTCATTTAAACAATAATGAGCAGCCTCTCCTTCTTTTCTAACCAATTCTGTTCCACATTCAGGACATTTTTCAGCATATTGTAATTTAACCGAATTAAAAGGGCGTTTTTCTAAGTTAACACCTACAATTTTAGGGATAATCTCACCTCCTTTTTCCACATAAACTGAATCTCCAATGCGAACGCCTAATTTTTTTATAATATCCGCATTATGAAGTGATGCTCTCCTCACCGTAGTCCCTGCAATTTGTACAGCTTTTAAATTAGCAACAGGCGTAATCGCCCCGGTTCTTCCTACTTGATAATCAATTGATTCTAAAATAGATTCAACCTGTTCTGTTCTAAATTTATACGCTACAGCCCAACGAGGTGACTTGGACGTATAGCCCAACTCTTCTTGTTGCTGATAGCCGTTTACTTTTATTACAACACCGTCTGTTTCATAAGGTAATTCAAATCGTTCTGTATCCCATCGGTCTATAAATTGTAGTACTTCATCAATCGTTTTAAATTTCTCCGATATTGAGGGGACTTTAAACCCCCAACTACGTGCTTTTTCGAGTGAATCAAATTGATTTTCAATTCCTAAATGATTTCCTACCAAAAAATAAAGTAAGCATTCCAAAGGACGCTTGGCTACTTCTGCACTATCTTGCAGTTTTAAAGAGCCTGAAGCCGTATTTCGCGGATTGGCATAAAGTTCCTCTCCATTAGCAGCTCTTTCTTTATTCATCTCTTGAAAACCTTTAAAAGGAAGTATAATTTCACCTCGTATTTCAAACTTTTCAGGATAATCTCCTTTTAACTTTAAAGGAATCGATTTAATCGTTTTTACATTGGTTGTTACATCATCTCCCTGAAAGCCATCTCCTCTTGTAATGGCTTGCTTTAAAAATCCATTTTCATACGTAATCGAAATAGAAGCTCCATCGTATTTTAATTCACATACATATTCAATTTCTGCTTCTTCTCCTAATATTTTATATAAACGCTTTTCCCAATCTTGTAATTCTTCTTTGTTATAGGTATTATCCAACGAATACATACGAAATGTATGCTGAACCGTATTAAATTTATCTGTTACAGCACCTCCAACACGCAAAGTCGGTGAATTTTCATCGTAATACTCAGGATATTCTTTTTCTAATTTTTGAAGTCCTTTTAATTTCATATCAAACTCAAAATCAGATAATAGTGAATTATCTAAAACATAATAATTATAATTATGCTCTTGCAATTCTTTTCTTAATTCGTTAATTTTATTTTTGATTTCAATACTCATTAAGTTCTTCTTTACTATACAAAATTAAATCTTCTCTTCTTGATTTCATCACTAAATTATTTTATTTTTTGATTAAAATTTTTCTTAATCACAATTTAGATTCTAAAATTAGTTAAAGAATTTTTCCTTCAAGAGAATAAAGTTACAAAAAATTGTTATTTACTTCTGTTTTCATTGGTAAATTTCTTTTGATTTGACTTTTACGTTAATCTTTTTTAGAAATCGTAATAGATTTTAGTATTTTTGTTCTTTATTTTATCAAAAGTAAATGAAAAAACAAACAGATAAAAAGGCTGTTATATCTAACCAAACAAAACTCATCTTAGGAATCATCCTTGTTGGACTGGGACTCTTTTTGTTAATTTCTTTTTTCTCTTTTACAATGAATTGGAAAGCTGATCAAAGCCAATTACAATTAGATCGTCTTCTTGATAAAAATGTTGTTACACAAAATGCCTTAGGAAAAATAGGAAATCTTTTTGGACAATGGTTTGTAGGGTTAGGCATTGGCATTACTGCTTTCTTTTTTCCTATTCTTTTAATCTTAACAGGAATCCGTATAGGATTTAACATAAAACCCGTTTCACTAAAAAAATATTTTACTCACAGTGTCTTTTTTATTTTTTGGTTACCGGTATTTTTAGCTCTAATTGCTCCTCATCAATACGTTTTATTTGGAGTAACCGGATACGAATTTACAGAAACTTTAAAATCGATGTTGGGTATTATAGGAGTCGTTATTATTCTTATCATTTCGTTTATTATTTACAGTATTATTTCCTTTAAGATGATTTTTGAGTTATTTTCCGGAAAATGGATTCAAAAATCAAAAGAAAAACTTCATAACTTACGAGAAACTTTACAAAACGAATCTTTAGATGAAGATAAACATTCATCTTCAAAACCGCTCTCACAAGATATTATAACCGATGAAGAAATGGATTCTGATTTGATAAAAAACATTTCAAATACCGTCGTTAGTTTATCTACAAAAAATCAAGAACCCGAATACTTGGATAATTTATTACACACCATAGATTCACCTGAATTAACGACCTCTTCCAATCCTTCTATGGAAATCAAAGCTCCACAAGAAGAAATTTCAATGAGTGTCGAAACAATTAAACACGAAGATACTGTTGACGAAAACCTCGCCGATCAATTAGTTTCTGAGTATGGAGAATATGATCCTACTTTGGATTTATCCAAATATCAATTTCCAACAATCGATATGTTGAAACGTTATGAAAACGAAGATATTATGATCGATCAGAACGAATTGGAAGCCAATAAAAATAAAATTGTTGAGACTTTAAATAACTATAAAATCGGCATTGCTAAAATAAAAGCTACCGTTGGTCCTACGATAACTTTGTACGAAATTATTCCGGAAGCCGGAATCCGTATTTCTAAAATTAAAAATTTAGAAGACGATATTGCTTTAAGTTTATCCGCTTTAGGAATTCGGATTATTGCTCCCATACCGGGCAAAGGAACTATTGGAATAGAAGTACCCAATAAAAGCGTACGTGTTGTTTCCATGCACTCTGTTATTGCTTCAAAAAAATTTCAGAGTAATCACAAAATGGCTCTGCCGATTGCTTTCGGAAAGACAATCTCCAACGAAACTTTTGTAGTTGATTTAGCAAAAATGCCTCATTTATTAATGGCTGGTGCCACCGGACAAGGTAAATCTGTTGGACTAAATGCTATTTTGACCTCTTTATTATATAAAAAACATCCTTCTGAATTAAAATTTGTTTTGGTAGATCCCAAAAAAGTAGAATTAACTTTATACTCTAAAATAGAACGTCATTATCTCGCTAAATTACCTGATTCGGAAGAAGCTATTATTACAGATAACACTAAAGTAATCAATACTTTAAATTCATTATGTATTGAAATGGATAACCGTTACGAGTTACTAAAAAATGCCATGGTTCGTAATATTATCGAATATAATGAAAAATTTAAATATCGTAAGTTAAATCCAACCGAAGGACATCGTTTCTTACCTTATATCGTCTTGGTTGTTGATGAATTTGCCGACTTAATCATGACAGCAGGAAAAGAAGTGGAAACTCCCGTTGCTCGTTTAGCTCAATTGGCTCGTGCTATCGGAATCCATTTAATTATCGCAACACAAAGACCTTCTGTAAATGTGATTACCGGAATTATTAAAGCCAACTTTCCTGCTCGCATTGCCTTTCGTGTAACTTCTAAGATTGATTCAAGAACCATTTTAGATGCAGGAGGAGCTGACCAGCTTATCGGACGAGGAGACATGCTTTACTCTACCGGAAATGAATTGGTTCGGTTGCAATGTGCTTTTGTTGATACTCCTGAAGTAGAACAAATTTGTGAGTTTATAGGAAATCAAAAAGGTTACCCTGATGCCCTATTATTGCCTGAATACATAGGTGAGGACTCCAATTTGATAGATATAGATTTAGATGACCGAGATCAATTATTTGAAGATGCAGCACGACTTATTGTTATGGCTCAACAGGGTTCTGCCTCTTTATTACAAAGAAAATTAAAATTAGGTTATAACCGTGCAGGAAGAATTATCGATCAACTTGAAGTAGCCGGTATTGTGGGACCTTTTGAAGGAAGTAAAGCCCGACAAGTTTTAATTCAAGACGAAAGTAGTTTGGAACAGTTATTGGATAATCTAAATTAAAATCATAAAATTATGAAGAATATTATTTTGATAATAGGATTTGTGTCAGGTATTTTTATAAATGCTCAAACATCAGGAAAAAATTTACTGGATAAAGCCACAAAAAAAATGAAAAGCTACACTAGTATGTACTCGACTTTTGACTATCATTTAGATAATAATAAAGAAAACATTCATGATAAACAAAGCGGTTATATTTATCTTAAAGGTGAGCGGTATAATTTGAGTTTATTGGGAATTAAGCAAATTTTTGACGGAAAAAAAATTTATACCATTTCAGAAGAAGATGAAGAGGTAACCATTTCTAAAGGAGAAAATGAAGATGCTTTATTAACACCTACCAAAGTTTTAGATTCATATAAAAAAGGTTTTAAGATTACCTTAGGTGAAAAAAAAGGAACTATCCAATACATTGTTCTAACACCCGAAAAAAAATCGAACACTCAAAAAGTAGTGATTGGAATCGATTCAAAAACAAACGATTTATATAGTGTTATGGAAGAAAATAATGAAGGTACGCAAACAACATTGACCTTAACCAATCTTATTCCCAATTTTCCTGTTCCTACCCTATTATTACAATACGATAAAAATAAATACAAGGATTATTTAATAACCGAAATTGACTAATGATAAAAAAACTTGATTTATATTTCTTGAAAGCCTTTATAGGTCGCTTTATAGTGGTTTTCGGGATTCTTTTTTTCCTGTTTTTATTAAGTTTTGTTTGGCAAAAATTAGCAGCATATACAGGGCGTGGAGCCAGTTTTTTAATTATTGCTAAAGCCATTTTTTATCTGGGTGTTTCCATAGTACGCATGGTTTTGCCTCTTTCCATTTTATTAACAACCATCATGACTTTTGGCGAATTAGGAGAGCGTTATGAGTTAGCTGCTATTCGATCTACGGGGACTTCTCTTTGGCGGACCATGCGATCTCTTTTTATATTTAGTATTCTGTGTGCATTTATTTCTTTTATCTTTTCGGACAGTATTGCAACCGATGCTTTTAAAAAAGCCCGAAATCTTCAATCCAGTATTCTAAGATCACAAGCTGCCTTGGCTTTAAAACCCGGTATTTTTTCTGATATTAGCGGTTATCCTATCCGAATAGAAAACAAAGAAGGAGAAAAGTTGCAAGGTGTTTATTTATTTATGCAAGAAAATGCTAATAGCGACCAACGAATCATTATTGCAGATCATGGAACTTTGATTAATCATGACTCCTTACCTATTGTAGTCTTAACCCTTTACAATGGTTATATTTATCAAGAAGAAATTAAAGGTTTGCCTTCTATGGAATTAAGAAAACAACCCGGTAATAAAATTGCATTTGATTCATTGGTTCAGCGTTTTAATATAAAAGATTTGTTAAGCCAAGATATTTCCGAAGAAGGTGATTTTAATAATCACTACCAAATGCTGACCATAACCGAATTAAGTGCTCAAATAGATACTTTGAAAAATCAAATGACCAAATACTACACTACTTTTGAAACAACAACAACACGAGAACTTTTTGCTACAACAAAAAAGATTGATTCTCTCAATCCATCCGATTTAACTCATACCAATAAACTTTTGTACAAAAATTATGATTTTAATCGAAAAGAAAGAATCATCAATTTAGAACAAACGCTTCAACAATTTGATCGAATTGAAAGCACTTATTTTGAAAATAGAGAAGAACAAATTGAAAAAAAGGAACAAATTGAAAACAAATACATTTTAGAACAATATAACCGATTTGTATATGCTTTTGAATGTATTATGATGTTTTTAATTGCCGCACCACTTGGAGCCATTATCCGAAAAGGAGGTTTAGGAATACCTCTTGTGGTAGGCATCACCGTTTTTATTGTTTTTTTCCTTTTAGAAAACAGCGGTCGTATATGGGCTATTGAAGGGACAGTTCCTCATTCTGTCGGAGCCTTATTGCCTGTTATTGTACTCTTTCCGTTAAGTATTTACCTAACCATAAAAGCCAATAATGATTCTGAAGTATTCAATCAGGATAAATATTTTGAGCCTTTTAGAAAATTATATCGTAAATTTAAACCCGAAAAAATACACAAACGATACCAATAACTCATTATGCAACTCATAAAAGAAAACAACCCTAACGTGAACCCAATACAATTAGATAAAATTGAAGATGCCATAGAGGCAATTAGAAATGGTGAAATTGTCATTGTTGTAGATGATGAAAATCGCGAAAATGAAGGTGATTTTATTGCTGCAGCAGAAAAAGTAACGCCTGAAATGATTAACTTTATGGCAGCTAATGGTCGTGGATTAATTTGTGCACCTTTAACCGAAGAACGATGCAAACAATTGGATCTTCATATGATGGTTGAAAACAATACCGTACTTCACCACACCCAATTTACCGTATCAGTCGATTTAATCGGGCATGGTTGCACCACAGGAATCTCAGCCCATGACCGAGCCAAAACCATTGAATTTTTAGTAAAAGATAATACCAAACCTCACGAATTGGGAAGACCCGGACATATATTTCCGTTAAAAGCTAAAAACGGCGGTGTTCTTAGAAGAGCAGGTCATACAGAAGCTACAGTTGACTTAGCACGGTTAGCCGGATTAAAACCTGCCGGTATTTTAGTTGAAATTTTAAATGAAGACGGTTCTATGGCACGCTTGCCTCAATTGATTGAAGTTGCTAAAAAATTTAATATTAAATTAATTTCAATTGAAGATTTAGTGGCTTACCGCATAAAAAAAGATTCTTTGGTTGAAAAAATGGATGAATTTCCCGTGAAAACGATCTTTGGGGATTTTACTTTAACAACATTTAAGCAAACGAACAACGAACAAATTCATTTTGCACTAACAAAAGGAGAATGGAATGAGAATGAGCACGTTCCTGTTCGGGTAAAGGCTTCTAACAACTATTATGATCTTTTTGCTTCATTAACTAAAGGTGAATGTCCTAATATGGATAAAATTACCAAAATTATCAATCAAGAAGGAAAAGGAGCCTTAATTCTTATTAATAATGTAGCCAATCCCGACTTGATTTTGAATAAATTACAACAATTTAAAAAATTCCAACAAGGAAAAAGTGATTCGCCCATACTTCCGATAGATGGAAAAGATTATGGAATCGGAGCTCAAATTATCAAACAATTAGGTATCCACAACATTCGATTAATCAGCAATACAACCAAAGTATTAAAGGCTATTGAAGGTTACGGAATCCATATAGTAGATTATATCCCATTTTAATAAAAATTATTATTTACAAGTAATAAAACTCGATTGTTTGTTTTATATCGGGATGTAAACTTTTAGCTACCGGACAAGTTAATACTGTTTTTTCTAAAATCGTTTTGATTTCATTATCAATATTTTGATTTATTGAAATTGACACTTTAATTTCTGTAATCCGGCGTGGATTGGTTCCCATTATTTTTGTTACTTCTGCTCTTGTCCCTGTTAAATCAATTTTCAAAGCATCCGCCTTAATTCCCATAATTGTTACCATACAACCGGCCAAAGCTGTTGCAACCAAATCTGTTGGTGAAAAGGCTTCTCCTTTCCCGTGATTATCTATTGGTGCATCGGTAATGATTTGATTGTTTGATTTTACATGAACCGCCGTCGTTCTTAATTCTCCTAAATATTCTACTTTTGAAGTGATCATAATTTTTTTATTTAAATTGTGGTGAATGTACGATTTTTCCTTTTTTATTCATCAAATCCTTTCATAAAAACCGTATAAATATAATTTATTTTCGGGTTATTTGCTTAGTTAAAGAATAATCTTTAAATTTGCACCCTTATTAATAAAATTATAAATTTATAAAGATGACAAATCAGTATGAAACTGTTTTCATTTTAACTCCCGTTTTATCTGAGGCACAGGTAAAGGAAGCAGTTACAAAATTTGAAGATTTCTTGAAAGAAAACAATGCAGAAATCGTTCATAAAGAGAATTGGGGATTAAAAAAATTAGCCTACTCAATTCAAAACAAAAAAAACGGATTCTATCACTTAATTGAATTTAAAGGAGATAGCGATATTGTAGATAAATTAGAAGTCGCTTACAGACGTGATGAACGTATCATACGTTATTTAACCGTAAAAATGGACAAACATCATGCAGATTTTGCTGTACGACGTAGAGAAAAAATATCAAGTAAATAAACCAAAAACAGTACAAAAATGGCTTTAGATAATTTATCAGGAAATGAGAGTCAAGTTCGTTATTTAACTCCTCTTTCAATTGAAAATAAAAATGAAAAAAAATATTGTCGTTTCAAAAGATTCGGTATTAAATATGTAGATTATAAAGATGCTGATTTCTTATTACGATTTGTAAATGAACAAGGTAAAATATTACCTCACCGTTTAACCGGAAACTCTTTAAAATACCAAAGAAAGGTTTCCCAAGCGATTAAAAGAGCACGACACTTAGCTTTAATGCCTTATGTAGGTGATTTATTAAAGTAAATTTTAATTTAAAAAGAATCGTAAAATGGAAATTATATTACATAAAGACATAGAAAATTTAGGATTTAGAGATGATATTGTAACTGTAAAAGACGGCTACGGTAGAAACTTTTTAATTCCTGGCGGATATGCTGAAATTGCTACACCGTCTGCAAGAAAAAATCTAGAAGAAAAATTAAAACAACGTGCCAAAAAAGAAGAAAAATTAATAGCGGATGCAAAAACTTTGGCAACTTCTTTAGAAGGAATCAATCTAAAAATAGAGACAAAGGTAGGTGCTTCCAACAAATTATTTGGATCAATTAATTCAGCTTCATTAGCTGAGGCTTTAGCGAAAGAAGGGAAAGAAATTGACCGGAAATTTATTAAATTGCCCGGAAATACCATAAAAAAAGCAGGAAAACATACTGCTAAAATTCGCCTACACCGCGAGGTATTAGTTGATTTTGATTTTGAAATCGTTGGTGAACAAGAAAAATAGAATCATTTAATCTATTGATAAAAAAGTCGGTATAACAATTATATCGACTTTTTATTTTTCAATTATTATTGCATTGCTTCTATAATTTCATCCGTCATTTCCATATTATGATAAACCGCTTGGACATCGTCGTCATCTTCGTACTTTTCCAACATTCTTAAAATAGGCTGAGCCTGATCTGCTGTTAAAGTAACCAAAGTTGTCGGAAAACGTTTTAATTCAGAGGACTTTACTTCAATACCCAACTCATCTAACTTTGAAGACATATTCCCAAAATCGTCATATTCTGTTGTAATCATAATGGTTTCTTCATCCTTTTCCACTTCTTCAGCTCCTCCATCAATAAATTCAAGTTCTAATTCTTCAAAATCTTTTCCCTCTACTTGAACTATTTCAATTTCAAAAACGCCTTTTCTGTCAAATATAAAACTTAACGACCCTGAAGTTCCTAAACTTCCATCATGCTTATTAAATACGGATCGAACATTGGCTACAGTACGTGTTGGATTGTCTGTGGCTGTTTCTATCAAAATAGCTACTCCTCCTTGTCCATATCCTTCATAAATTACCTCCTGATAATCTTTTGCATCATTTCCTAATGCTTTTTTAATTGCTCTGTCAATATTATCTTTGGGCATATTGACTCCTTTAGCATTTTGAATAGCTCTACGCAAAGTCAGATTAGTATCCGTATCTGAACCTCCGGTTTTTACTGCCATGGTAATCTCTTTGCCAATTTTTGTAAATGCTTTTGACATTTTTGACCAACGTGCCATTTTAGTAGCCTTTCTATACTCAAATGCTCTTCCCATTATGCTTAAAATTTATTGAAACAAATTTACGGGTTTAATTGAAAAATGAAAAATCATTTTAAGATATCGATTCTAAAAAAGATCTTTAAACGGTACTTTTTTCTCTTGGGGTTCTTCTTCTACCATCCAATATTGGTCTTCCTCTTCTAATTCTTGTTCAACTTCCCAACTGTATTTTTGTGGTGACTCTATTTGAACCTTTCGGAAACGATATGCCATAAAAAGTCCTACAACCGTTCCTGCCAAATGCCCCTCCCATGAAATTCGTTCTTGTACAGTATATTCAAAAGGAAAAATGCCCCAAACCATACTTCCGTATAAAAAAGAAACCAATAAAGAAAGTGCCATTAATTTTACACTTCGGCGAAAAACTCCGCCAAAAAAGATATAGCTTGCCAGCATATAAATAACCCCACTGGCTCCTATGTGGTATGCTTTGTTGGCAATCAACCAAGTTATCAAACCTGTTAACAATGTTCCTACAACTAAAATAAACCATGAAGTTTTTCTATAAAAATAGATTAAGATTCCTGCCAGTACAAATAGAGGAATTGAATTATGTGCTGCATGAGCTATATCTCCGTGTATGAATGGCATAAAAAAAACACCTCGTAATCCTTCAAAATTTCTTGGTAAAATCCCCCAATCAGCCAAACTGGTTTGATTAATTATTTCATAGATTTTCACTCCCCAAATTATGATTAAAAGAACAGAAGGAATTCGTATAGCATATCCTAACCATGTAGAATCTTTTTGTATCATTGTCTTACTAAAATCAAAATGATAAGGTCAAATAATGTGCTAATTTTTCTTTCATTTTTTGTGCTTCTTCCAAAATAATTGGTTTTGTAATGGTTTTATATTGATCAATCCGTGTAATAATAGGAACTTTGGAGATTTCAACAATAATATCCTGAGTAGCTTTATTTTCATCTCCATTAAACACAATACCCAGAGGCTTTATGCCATTTTGGCGTAAAACGTCTAAAGTCATCAGCGTATGATTTATACTTCCCAAATAATTTTTTGAAACTACAACAACTTTATCAGTGGGTTGTATTAAATTAAGAATTGTTTGCTGATGATTAACAGGAACTTTCAGTCCGCCCGCTCCTTCAATCACTAAATTATTCTTTGTTTCAGGGCGTTTGATACTACTTAGATTGATTTTGATTCCTTCTAAATCAGCTGCTGCATGAGGAGACATAGAGCGTTTTAAAAGATAACGTTCCTTATGAAATTTTGTAACAGAATTTGAAATCAATTTCTGTACTTTAAATGTATCCGTATTCTCTAAATCTCCTGCCTGAATAGGTTTCCAATAATCTGCTTTAAGTGCTTCGGTTATAATGGCTGAGACCACTGTTTTTCCTACATCAGTACCTATTCCCGTTAAAAATAATGTATGCATTTCTTAGGTTTTTAATGGATTTTATTCACTTTTCTATTTTTATTGATAAATTGAGTCGGATTTATATAACCTTCTTTATTATCATCATAACCTTTTCCCAGCGGCATGTTGATTTGATTCCTTAATTCTAAATGCAAATGTGCTAAATAACGTCCGTCAGCCGTTCCGATTGTTCCAATCTTTTGTCCTTTCTTAACAAATATATTATTAGAAACCGTGATAGAATCACAATGTGCATACAGCGATTCCAAATAATGATTATCTGGCATTTTATGGATAATCCGGATTACTTTTCCCCATCCTCCTTTATAATCACGTGTCTCAACAATATAGCCATTTGCTATTGCATAAATAGAATCTCCTAAATCGGTATTTCCTCCCGTATTAGCATTCCAATCTTCTCCCAAATGATTATTTTCTCCAAATTTTTGTGCATTATAATAGCCTTGTGCATTGGGTTTTCCCACCGGAAAATCAAATCCATCAACAAAAAATGTTTTTGGAAAATGTAAAGAATCCGTTGGTTCATTTTTACTTAAAATTACCTTTTTGATGTTTTCCTCTATCGGCTTCTTACACTGAGAAAGCGATAAAACAATTATTATCCATAGTATGTTTCTAAACATTTTGTTTTATAATTTTAATTAATTCATCTATTTCTTCTAAAGAATTATAACTATGCAGGCTGATTCTCAAACGCTCTTTCCCTTTTGGAACCGTGGGATGAAAAATAGGTTTAACATTAAAATCTTTCTTTCTTAATGAATCTGAAACCTGATACAGCAAATCTTTATTTTTTCCTCTAAAAAATTGTATCGGTGAGTTATTTAATGAAAAATAATCCTCCAGCGTATTTTCTTTAATCTTTTTTTGATAAAAAATTATATTCTGTTTTAATTTTTCACGATTTGCATCATCTTCTTTCATCATTTGATATTGTTCATAAATCTCTCGCATTAAAGATGATGGAAGAGCTGTTGTATAAATAAAAGATCGTGCAAAATTGGTCAAATAATCTATTAAATCTTGTGAACCAACCCAAACAGCTCCGTGCCTTCCCAAAGCTTTTCCAAAAGTATATAATCGGGCAAAACAACTTTGTTCAATACCTTGCCATTGTGTATATCCTACGCCCTTTTCTCCATAAACACCCAAGCTGTGGGCTTCATCTATAACCAAACAAACTGCATACTTGTCCACCAATTTTTTCAGTTTTTTTAAATCAGGAGAATCTCCATCCATTGAATAAACCGCTTCTACTACAACGTAAATTATTTTACAATCTTTTTGTTTTCTTATTTTTGCTTCTAAATCTTGTAAATCATTATGTTTGAAATGATAATGTTTTGCCAACGACAAACGCATTCCATCGCGAATTGAAGCATGAATCAACTCATCATATAAAACCACATCACTTTTTTGAGGAACACATGAAAAAAAACCTAAATTGGCATCATAACCAGAATTAAATATCAATGCAGCTTCACTTTTATGAAAATCGGCTATAAATTTTTCTAAATTCAAATGTTCTTGATGTGTTCCTGAAATTAAACGCGAGCCTGAACTTCCATTCGAAATTGATTTTTTGTGTATCTTTGCATATCCTAAATAATCATTTGAAAAAAAATCTTTTTTATTTGAATCAAACAACTTTGTAGCTCTAAAAACCTGAGATTCTTTCCTTTTTTCAAGTCTTATTTTAAGTTTATCGGATATTTTCATTTGCTCTATTTCGAATATAAATATAACATTAAATTAAAATTAGTCAAAAATACTTCACTAACTAACTGTTTTATGATTTAATAATTTTCTTAGAACAACAATTAATTTACTGATAATCAAATTAATATTTTTTATAATGAATTTTAAAAAGTTAGATAAACTACTGCCTCGTCAGTTAGCTATTATACTCATTTAAGTTTATCTAAAAAACTCTTTCATATATTATACTCACCTTTGGATTATATAGATATAATGTTTTGAGTTACATTAATTTAAATTTTAATAGTACTTTTGCCCTAATAATCTAAAATTATGAAACATATAATCATTACAGGTGGAACAGGATTCATCGGTAAAAATCTGATTGAAAAATTAAATCAAAAAGGCTATACGATTAATGTATTGAGTCGTGAAAAAGAGTTTGTTGATTTTGCTCAAACTTTTTGGTGGAATCCTTCCAAAAATTTTATCGACGAAAGAGCTTTAGAGGGTGTTACGGATATTATTCATCTTTCAGGTTCTAACATTCTTGAAAAACCTTGGAATAAACGCAACAAAGATCGATTAATCAACAGCCGAATCCGTTCTATTGAATTGCTATTTAACACTGTTAAAAAATACAAAATAAAATTAGATTCTTTTTCCTCTGCATCTGCCATAGGCTATTACGGAGCAGTTACCCAAAATCAAATTTTTGATGAAAATACAACTCCTCAACACCAAGATTTCGCCTCCGTTTTATGTCAAAAATGGGAAGAAAAAGCAGATTTATTTTCTGAAATAACCCGAGTAAACAAGGTACGAATCGGGCTGGCGTTAGGAAAGGACGGAGGAATTTTAAGTCGTCTGAGTTCACAACATATCTTATCACCTTTAGGTAGTGGAAAACAATGGTTTCCATGGGTTAGTGTAGATGATGTTTCTAATATTTTTATCCATTTGTTAGAAAACAATCATGCACAAGGCGTTTTCAATGCCACAGCTCCAAACCCTATTACCAATGCTGAATTTACCTCCATCTTTGCTAAAAAATCAGGTAAAATTAACTTGCCCATCACACCTGCTTTTGCTCTAAAAATGATTCTTGGAGACCGTTCGGAACTATTACTAAACGGAACACGGATTTCATCAGATAAAATTATACAAACAGGTTTTAAATTTCAAGATACTGATTTAAACCAAACCCTTGATAAATATTTACATTCCGTTGTATAAAAAGTGTTTTCATAACCTTTTAAAGCGTTCTATTATCTTGTTACCTTAAATAAAAATCCCTATCTTGCACCCATGATTTTAAGAGGCGAAAACTTAATTAAAACATACGGAGGAAAAAATGTGGTAAAAGGAGTTTCTTTGGAAGTAAAACAAGGAGAAATCATAGGGCTTCTTGGACCCAACGGAGCAGGAAAAACCACTTCGTTTTATATGATTGTGGGTTTAATTAAGCCTAACGGAGGAAAAGTTTTTCTCAACGACCAAGAAATCACTACTTATCCTATGTATAAAAGAGCTCAACATGGAATCGGCTATTTAGCTCAAGAGGCTTCTATTTTTAGAAAAATGTCTGTTGAAGATAATATTAAAAGTGTTTTGGAAATGACTAAACTTTCTAAAAAAGAGCAGAAAGCAATATGTGAAGAACTTTTAGAAGAGTTTAGTCTTCAACATGTTCGGAAAAATCGTGGAGACTTACTTTCAGGAGGAGAACGACGCCGAACAGAAATTGCCCGCTGTCTGGCCGTTAGTCCTAAATTCATCCTTTTAGATGAACCTTTTGCCGGCGTTGACCCTATCGCTGTGGAAGATATACAAAAAATTATTGCCTCGCTTGTTAAAAAAGATATCGGAATTCTCATTACAGATCATAATGTATCGCAAACACTAGCTATTACAGATCGTACTTATATTATGTTTGAAGGAAGTATTTTAAAGTCTGGAGAAGCCGAAGAATTAGCTAATGATGAAATGGTTCGAAAGGTTTATTTAGGCGAGAATTTTATTTACAAAAAAATTAACCGCGAATAATTTCTTAATCAATTATGAAAATCTATACCAAAACAGGAGATCAAGGAATTACCTCTTTGTACGGTGGCACACGCATTTCAAAAGATCACATCCGAATTGAAGCGTACGGTACTATTGATGAACTCAACTCCTGGTTGGGTTTAATTCGTGATGAAATTTTATCTAAAATAGATCAAGAAGCGATCTTAATGATTCAAAAGGATTTATTTTTTGTAGGAGCTGAATTAGCTCTTGATCCTGAAAAAAAAATTCTGTCTAACGGGAAGCATCGTTTAAAAAAAAGAATTGAAAAATCCCGTATCGAATTTTTAGAAAAAAAAATTGATTTATATGAGGAAAATTTACCTTCTTTAACGCATTTTATTTTGCCCGGAGGACATCAAACCACTTCTAAAATCCACATTGCACGAACTGTTTGTAGAAAAGCTGAACGAATTGCTGTTGCACTTTCTAAAATCGATGAAGTCCGACCGGAACTCATTCAATACCTAAACCGACTTTCTGACTATTTATTTACTCTTGCACGAAAAATCGGAAAAGACAACCAATACCATGAAACCTTGTGGTTACCATAAGTTATGAATAATAAACACCTTATCATTTTCTTCTGAGTTATGATATTATCAAAAAAAACTATATTTGCATTAGACAAACGTTAGAATTAAAAAATTATGAAAAAAATTGGATGTATTTCCGTATTAGCAATTATAGGACTTGCTTTAGTTGCAGTTATTTGGGGCGTAGGAATTTATAACAATATGGTTAATTTAAAAGAGCCTGCCTCTTCACAATGGGCAAATGTTGAATCTGCTTATCAAAAAAGAGCTGATTTAGTGCCCAATTTGGTAAATACCGTAAAGGGTTATGCCGAACATGAAAAAGGAACTCTTACAGAAGTTATCGAGGCTCGTGCCAACGCGACTAAAATCAATATTGATGCTTCAAATTTAACACCTGAAAATATTGCAACATTTCAAAATGCACAAGCAGGATTAAGTTCTTCTTTATCCAAATTATTGGCTACGTTTGAGAATTATCCTGATTTAAAAGCCAATGAAAATTTTATGGCTTTACAAACTGAATTAACCAGTGTTGAAAACGAAATTAAATTTGAAAGGCAAAAATTTAATACCAAAGTCCAAGAGTACAATACTTATATTAAAAATGCACCTCAAAACATTGTTGCCAATTTCACCAACTTTCTTGAAATGGGCTATTTTAAAGCTGAACAAGGTTCTGAGAAAACTCCGGAAGTTAAATTTTAATATCGTAATTATAAAATGAGTATTGCAGAAAACTTCTTAAACACAGAAGAAGAAAAGCAAATAATTGAAACTATTCAACAAGCAGAAAGGCTTACTTCGGGTGAAATTCGCGTGCATATTGATCAATACACTGATAAAACCCAAATAGAACGTGCTCAAGAAGTTTTCTATCTACTCAAAATGAATGAAACAAGAGATAAAAACGGTATTCTGTTTCACATATCTATTAAAAATAAAGCTTTTTCCATTATCGGGGATGAAGGGATTGATAAAAAAGTTCCTTTAAATTTTTGGAATGATGTAAAAGATCAAATGACTATTCTTTTTAAAAAAGGATGTTATACCGAAGGATTAATCAAAGGAATCCAAATGGCAGGAGAATCGCTACAACATTACTTTCCCTATCAAAAAGATGATATTAATGAACTTCCTGATGAAATTAGTAAAAGTTAATTATTTATTGGTATTTTTTTTTAGTTTTTCTATTGTTTTAGGGCAAATTCCTGAAAAACCTAAAAAAATTTATCCGGTTGTTGATGATGCCAATCTGTTAACCAACAACGAGGAGCAATTACTTAATACGAAACTCATCAATCATTTTAAGAACACTTCTACTGAAATTCTTATCGTAACCATTAAAAGCCTACAAGGAGCTAACGAAAATATGGTTGCTGCTCAGATTGGAGAAGATTGGGGAATTGGCGAAAAAGAAAAAGATAACGGAATTGTTATCCTGGTCAGTGAAAAAGAACATAAAATAGCTATTCAAAGTGGTTATGGAGCTAATATTTACTTAACGGCTACCTTAGCCAAACAAATTATTTCAAATAATATTTCACCTTATTTCAAACAAAATAACTTTTACGGTGGTTTAGATAAAGGAACGGATGCTATTTTTCAAGTATTGGAAGGGAAATACAATGACCAACCAACACAACAAGAAGATATTCCTGTTTTTCCTATTATTCTTTTTATTATTCTTTTTATTATTCTAATTTCTCTCAGAAATAACGGTCGAGGAGGAAATGGAGATAGACATTATAAAAAATCTTTAGGTCCTATCGATATTATCTTAACAAGTTCAGGAAGAAGCTCTTGGGGAGGAAGTTCCGGTGGATTTGGCGGTTTTGGTGGTGGCGGAAGTTTTGGTGGTGGCGGAGCCAGTGGAGGTTGGTAAAATCATTTAATCATTTAATTTCAAGACAGCCATAAAAGCACTTTGTGGCACTTCTACCCGACCGATTTGACGCATTTTTTTCTTTCCTTTCTTTTGTTTTTCCAACAGCTTACGTTTACGTGAAATATCTCCTCCATAACATTTGGCAGTTACATCTTTACGCAAAGCTTTAATGGTTTCACGTGAGATGATTTTAGCTCCTATTGCGGATTGGATCGGGATGTCAAACTGTTGGCGAGGAATCAATTTATGTAACTTTTCACACATTTTTTTACCAATGGTGTATGCATTATCAAAATGTACTAAAGCTGAAAGAGCATCCACAGAATCTCCATTAATTAAAATATCCAAACGCACCAATTTCGAAGTACGCATCCCCATCGGCGAATAATCAAACGAAGCATACCCTCTCGAAATTGATTTTAAACGATCATAAAAATCAAAAACGACTTCTGCCAGCGGCATATTAAAAACCAATTCTACACGATCCTGCGTTAAATAAGTCTGATTTGCAATTTCACCTCTTTTTTCAATGCATAACGACATGACTGCTCCAACATAATCAGCCTTTGTGATAATGGCAGCTTTTATATAAGGCTCTTCCACTCGGTCTAAACCATTCGGATCAAGCAAATCTGAAGGATTATTTACAACAATAGGTATTTCAGGATTTTTTTTTGAATAGGCTTTATACGATACGTTAGGTACGGTTGTAATTACAGTCATATCAAATTCACGTTCTAAACGTTCTTGAATAATTTCTAAGTGCAACATACCTAAAAAGCCACAACGAAAACCAAACCCTAAAGCTGCTGAACTTTCTTTTTCAAATGTTAAAGAAGCATCATTTAACTGTAATTTTTCAAGCGAATAGGTCAATTCTTCATAATCCTCTGTATCTACAGGATAAATTCCTGCAAAAACCATCGGTTTTACTTCTTCAAAACCTTCTATGGCACGATCGCAAGGATTACTTACCGTTGTAATCGTATCGCCTACTTTTACATCTATTGCTGTTTTTATACCCGATATAATGTACCCTACATCTCCGGTTTCAATACTGTTTTTTGGTTCTTGCCTTAACTTTAATGTTCCTATTTCTTCTGCATTGTATTCTTTTCCAGTAGCCATAAATTTTACTTTTTGACCTTTTTGGATTTTTCCATTTACAACTTTAAAATACGCTTCTACTCCACGAAACGAATTATAGACGGAATCAAAAATCAAAGCTTGTAAAGGAGCTTCCGGATTTCCTTTAGGAGCAGGAATTTTCTCCACAATAGCTTCCAATATTTTATCTACTCCAAAACCGGTTTTTCCGCTGGCATGAATTACTTCTGATGGATCACATCCCAAAAGATTTACAATATCATCGGTTACTTCTTCCGGATTCGCACTCGGCAAATCTACTTTATTTAAAACAGGGATGATTTCCAAATCGTTTTCTAAAGCTAAATATAAATTTGAAATAGTCTGGGCCTGAATACTTTGTGCGGCATCTACAATTAATAAAGCACCTTCGCAGGCTGCAATTGAACGAGAAACTTCATAAGAAAAGTCAACATGACCGGGCGTATCAATCAAATTTAAAATATAGTTTTCTCCTTTAAATTCATAATTCATTTGGATAGCATGCGATTTAATTGTAATACCGCGTTCGCGTTCCAAATCCATGTTATCTAATAACTGATTTTGCATTTCTCTTTCAGTTACTGATTGGGTTTGGCTTAACAGACGATCTGCGAGAGTACTTTTCCCATGGTCAATATGAGCTATGATACAAAAATTTCTTGTGTTTTTCATTCCGCTTCTTTCAAGAAATGCAAAAATACATTTTTTTTGATTTTCTTATATTATTTTCTAAAGGTTAAATTTCATCTGAATTCAAATCATTATTTCCAATCTATTTTTTATTTCATTATCACTAAATATTTAGTGTTTTTTTTACACTTTATGTAAAAATTATAATTTTAAGCATTTTTTATTATAATAAATTAAAGATTTATTATAATTTTAGGAGCAAATTATTACTGCTTATGAGACAACCAAAAAAACAAGGACTTTATTTACCTGAATTTGAACACGACAATTGTGGAGCGGGTTTTATATGTAGTTTAAATGGTGAAAGAACCAATGATATCATTCACAAAGCGTTAGAAATTCTTGAAAAATTAGAACATCGTGGTGCCGTTAGTGCTGATGGTAAAACAGGCGACGGAGCCGGAATTCTGATTGAAATTCCACACGAGTACTTCTTACGTGTTTGTGATTTTGATTTACCGCAAAAAGGTGATTATGCCGTCGGGATGACTTTTTTACCACAAAAAGAAAATCAACGTCTTTACTGCATCAAACTATTTGAAGAAAACCTGATTCAGCAAGGCTTGGAAATCATAGGTTGGCGAACTGTTCCTATTCAACAAAATGTTACAGGAAAAATCGCTAAAGAAACAGAGCCTTTTATACAGCAGATATTTGTTCATAAAAAGGAACTAACCGAGCAAGAATTTAAAACCAAACTTTTCATTGCTCGAAAGAAAACCGAACATCAAATCTATCAATCCAAACTTTCACAAAAGAATTATTTTTACCTTCCCAGCTTTTCAAATACAACCCTTATTTATAAGGGATTATTGATTCCGGAAGACATTAAATTGTACTATAAAGATTTGCAAGAAGAAGATGTGATTACGCGTCTTGCTCTTGTACATCAACGATTTTCGACTAATACTTTTCCCAGATGGGATTTGGCTCAACCTTTTAGACATATGTGCCATAACGGTGAAATTAATACGTTAAGAGGGAATATAAGCAGAATGCGTTCTCGTGAAGAACTTTTAAAAAGTGATTTAATCGATGAGGAAATTCATAAAATTCTCCCGATTATTTTAGAAGGAAAATCTGATTCTGCCTCTATGGATATGGTTCTTGAACTTCTCTTGATTACCGGGCGTTCTTTACCCGAAGCTATGATGATGCTCGTTCCCGAGGCTTGGGAAAAACACCAAACCATGAGTGAAACCAAAAAAGCCTTTTACGAGTACAATGCCTGCATTATGGAACCCTGGGATGGACCTGCTTCTATTCCGTTTACCGACGGAAATTATATCGGAGCTTTGTTGGATCGCAACGGACTACGTCCTTCCCGTTATACTGTAACAAAATCGGGTTATGTAATCATGTCTTCAGAAACGGGTGTTATTGATTTAGAACCCGAAAATATTTTGTGTCATGGTCGTTTAGAACCCGGAAAAATGTTTTTGGTTGATATGAATGAAGGACGCATCGTAAACGATGAAGAAATTAAAGAAAAAATTGCTCAAAAGCGTCCCTATGATAAATGGTTAAAAGAAAATACTATTCATTTGACCGAAATACCTTATACACAATGTGTTATTCCTAACGAAAAGACAAATCTGCAAATACGTAAAAAAGTATTTGGTTATACTTATGAAGAAATTACCAAAATTATAGCCCCTATGGCTTCATTAGGAAAAGAGCCTATCGGGTCTATGGGAACGGATACTCCTTTGGCTGTTTTTTCGCATAAGCCTCAATTATTGTATAATTATTTTAAACAATTATTTGCTCAAGTAACCAACCCACCTTTAGATGGAATTAGAGAAGAACTCATAACCGATCTTAGTCTTGGCTTAGGTGCTGATTATAACCTATTTGAAGTAACCAAAGAACACTGTAAAAAGCTACGCATCAACAATCCTATTATTTCAAAATACGATTTAGAAAAAATAAAAACATACGATAATCCTGATTTTAAAAGTATTACCATTCCTATTCTTTACGAAGTAAAAGAAGGTTTAAATGGGTTGGAAGAAGCATTAGACTTATTAATCCTTAATGTAGAAAAAGCTGTTGAAAATCAAAATACGATTATCATATTATCCGATCGAGGAACGACGAAAGATTTAGCTCCGATTCCTGCTTTACTGGCTTGTTCTTTGGTTCATCATGATTTGCAAAGAAGAGGAAAACGATCTCGATTCTCCATTATAATAGAATCTGCCGAACCTCGTGAAGTACACCAATTTGCTTTGTTATTCGGATACGGTGCCGGTGCCATAAACCCTTACATGGTCAATGAAATTATTGAAGAACGCGTGGATATGAATACCGTTAAACTTGATTCGGAAACAGCCATTCAAAATTACAACAAGGCTATCGGAAAAGGGGTTATTAAAATCATGAACAAAATTGGTATTTCAACATTAAATTCCTATCGAGGCTCACAAATTTTTGAGGCGTTGGGATTAAACAAAAAATTCATCAACCGATATTTCCCATACACTCCTACCCGCATTGAAGGAATCGGTTTATACGAGATTGAAAAAGAACTTTACAAACGCCATAGAGAAGCATTTGAAAACCAAGAATCAGGAAATTTAAATTTAAAAGTAGGCGGTGATTACCGCTGGAGGCGTAATGGAGAAAAGCACATGTTCAATCCTTTGACCATCGCCAAGCTACAACAGGCAGTACGTCAAAATGAACCTCAATCGTATGCTGAATACGCAAAACTGATTAACGACCAAAGTAAACAAACCATGACCATCCGTGGTTTGTTGGAATTTGCAAATCACGATCCCATCTCCATTGATGAAGTTGAACCTTGGACTGAGATTGTGAAACGATTCAAAACAGGAGCTATGTCATACGGCTCCATCAGCCAGGAAGCTCACGAAACTCTTGCCATTGCCATGAACCGATTAGGAGGAAAAAGCAACTCAGGAGAAGGAGGCGAAGATCCGAAACGTTTTTACAAAGATTTGACCGGAGATTGGCGTAATAGTGCCATTAAGCAAGTTGCTTCAGGACGTTTTGGTGTTTCTTCCAATTATTTGACCAATGCCGAAGAAATTCAAATTAAAATGGCTCAAGGAGCTAAGCCGGGTGAAGGTGGGCATCTGCCGGGTGAAAAAGTGTATCCTTGGGTAGCCGAATGTCGAAATTCAACTCCGTATGTCGGTTTAATTTCTCCACCTCCTCATCATGACATTTATTCTATCGAAGATTTATCACAGTTGATTTATGATTTAAAATCAGCCAACCGAAAAGCCCGAATTAATGTCAAATTAGTTTCTGAAGTAGGTGTAGGAACCATTGCTGCCGGAGTTGCCAAAGCCAAAGCTGATGTTGTTCTAATTTCAGGTTACGACGGTGGTACAGGGGCTTCTCCTTTAACTTCTCTGCGTCATGCCGGTCTGCCTTGGGAATTGGGAATTGCCGAAACACAACAAACTTTGGTCATGAACGATCTCCGAAACCGTATTGTAGTAGAATGTGACGGACAATTAAAAACAGGTCGCGATGTTGCCATCGCTTGTCTTTTAGGAGCAGAAGAATTTGGTTTTGCCACTGCTCCACTTGTTGCAACAGGGTGTGTTATGATGCGTGTTTGCCATCTAAATACCTGCCCGGTAGGAATCGCAACACAAAACCCTGAATTACGGAAAAAATTTAAAGGAAAACCTGAACATGTAGTCAATTTTATGTATTATGTGGCTGAGGAATTGCGGGAAATTATGGCTCAACTCGGATTTAGAACAATTAATGAAATGGTTGGTCAAGTTCAAAAATTAGATACAACCAAAGCCATTAATCATTATAAAATTGAAGGAGTCGATTTATCACCTATCTTATATAAACCCAATGTTTCTAAAAAAACACCTTTGTACAATACAAAAGCCCAAGATCATGAATTAGAAAAACACATTGATTTTAAAATTATTTCACAGGCACATCCTGCTATCTTTAGAAAAGAGAAAACGTTCTTAAATCTGAAAATCAATAATATAAATCGAGCTGTTGGAACAATTATCAGTAATGAAATCTCTAAAATATACGCCAAAGAAGGCTTGCCGGAAGACACCTTAAATATTCGATTTAAAGGTTCTGCAGGACAGAGCTTTGGAGCTTTTTCTACCAAAGGGCTTACTTTAACCATTGAGGGGAATGCAAACGATTATATCGGAAAAGGATTATCAGGAGCGAAACTCATTGTAAAAATTCCTGAAAAATCAAGTATTATTTCTCATGAAAATATTATCATTGGGAATGTTGCTTTATATGGAGCTATAAACGGTGAAGCCTATTTTAACGGAATTGCAGGAGAACGTTTTTGTGTACGAAATTCAGGAGCAAAAGCGGTTGTAGAAGGAATTGGTGATCACGGTTGTGAATACATGACCGGGGGTGTTGCGGTTATATTGGGTAAAACAGGACGGAATTTTGCGGCAGGTATGAGTGGCGGAGTTGCTTTTGTTTATGATCCTGAAAATCAATTTAAACAAAATTGTAATACAGAAACTATTGATTTTGAAGAAGTTGAAACAAAAGAAGATCAAAATGAGTTACATTATTTAATCAACAGACATTATCAATATACTCAGAGCAACATTGCCCAATCTATTTTAAATCAATGGTCTGTTATTTTACCAAAATTCGTAAAAGTGATGCCTATTGAGTACAAACGTGCATTAAAACGTATCAAGCAAGAACAATTAATCTCTAAAACTGCCTAATTATGGGAAAAATAACCGGATTTTTAGAATTTGAAAGAAAAACAGAACCAAAATATA
Source organism: Flavobacteriales bacterium (assembly GCA_047975265.1). GTDB lineage: Bacteria > Bacteroidota > Bacteroidia > Flavobacteriales > UJ101 > UJ101. Next base: position 38,684 of record JBKEDE010000033.1, on the reverse strand, counting down.
CTGTAAAAGAGCGTATTCAAAATTACAATGAGTTTACTATTCCCTTGTCTAAAGACGAGGTAGAAATTCAAGGAGCACGATGCATGAATTGCGGAATACCATTTTGCCACAGCGGTTGCCCTCTTGGGAATTTAATTCCTGATTTTAACGATTATGTTTACAACGGTCGATGGAAAAAAGCATTGGAAGTATTGCATTCAACCAACAACTTCCCTGAATTTACCGGTCGGTTATGCCCTGCCCCTTGCGAGGAGGCCTGTGTATTAGGAATTAGCAGTCCTGCCGTAACCATTGAAAACATCGAAAAAAGTTTGGTAGAAAACGGTTTTAAAGAAGGCTGGATTAAACCTGACCCTCCCCAAGAAAGAACAGGAAAAAAAGTTGCTGTTATCGGATCCGGTCCTTCAGGATTGGCTGCAGCACAACAATTAAACCGTGCAGGACATTGGGTTACCGTTTTTGAACGCGATGAAAAGGTAGGCGGCTTGCTCCGTTATGGAATTCCTGATTTTAAATTAGAAAAAAATATTATTGACCGGAGAGTTTCTATTCTGCAACAAGAAGGAATTGTTTTTAAAACTAATACTGAAGTTGGAAAAAATTATAAAGTCAATGATTTAGATGAATTTGATGCTGTCGTATTGGCAGGCGGATCTACCAAAAGAAGGTCTTTACCTATCAAAGGGATTGAAATGAAAGGCGTACATCAGGCAATGGCTTTTTTAAAACAACAAAACAAACGTAATCATCATAATCAAGACTACTCGTATGAATTAGAAGAAAAAGACCGAGTTGAACTTTCTGCAAAAGATAAAAATGTTATTGTTATAGGAGGTGGCGATACCGGTTCGGATTGTATCGGAACGTCAAACCGTCAAGGAGCTAAAACCATTACTAATTTTGAGTTATTAGACAAGCCTACTCTTGAGCGTCCGCAAAACCAACCATGGCCTTTTTTTCCGAGAAGATTGAAAACCACAACTTCGCACGAAGAGGGAACAGATCGTGAATGGAATATTAATACAAAAGAATTTATTGCTGATAAAAAAGGCTGTTTAAAGGCGATTAAAACCGTTCGTGTGGAATGGAAAAAGGATTTACAAGGAAAATATTCTTTTCAAGAGGTAGAAGGAAGCGAAAAAGAATGGCCTTGCGAACTGGCTTTATTGGCTTTAGGCTTTTCAGGACCTGAAGATACATTAGCCCATCAATTGGATTTGAAAACCGATTCGAGAAGTAATTATGTTACAAATGATTCCTATCAGACTTCTAAAAAGCATATTTTTGTTGCTGGAGATATGCGTAGAGGGCAATCATTAATCGTTTGGGCAATTGCTGAAGGACGCGAATGTGCCTATCATGTAGATCAGTTTCTGATGGGAAGTTCCGGGTTACCTACCAAAGGTAACGGCGATTTACCAAGAATTTAAATCTTTCTTAATATATTTTATCTGGCAGATTATATTCTGATCTGTCAGGTAAGTCTTTTTTATTTTCTTAATTAGTCCTATTTTAGCACTCGTAATTTATATATCGTATGATTCATTGGATTAAAGCTGCACGATTACGAACACTTCCTCTTTCTCTGTCAGGTATTATTTTAGGCAGTTTAATTGCTAAATATGAAGGTTTTTGGAGTTGGAATATTTTTTTGTCAGCTTGCATAACAACGATTCTTTTCCAAATAGTATCTAATTTTGCTAACGATTACGGTGATGGTATTAAGGGAACAGATAATGAAGAACGAATAGGTCCTGCTCGTATGATTCAAAGTGGTTTTATTTCACAAAAAGAAATGAAAAACGCTATACTTTTTCTTTCATCCTTATCGATTATTTCGGCTATTTTTTTAATTTATTTGGCTTTTGGTAAAGAAAATATCATTTACTCTCTTATCTTTTTTGGATTAGGAATAGCAAGTATTATGGCTGCCATTAATTATACAGTAGGAAATTCTGCTTATGGTTATCGGGGTTTGGGAGATGTTTTTGTTTTTATTTTTTTTGGATTGTTAGCTGTTTTAGGTACTTATTTTTTATTTAATCATCAATTTAACTTTCTCCTCATACTTCCTGCATCAGCTATCGGTTTGTTGAGTACAGCTGTTTTGAATTTGAACAATATGCGTGATGTTAATTCTGACCGTAATGCGGAAAAAAATACCTTGGTTGTCAAAATAGGTTTTCAAAAAGCAAAAAAATACCAGACTTTTTTAATTATTACACCTTTTCTTTTACTAACTCTTTATTGCTTGTTAATCAATAAAATAGATTCTTTAGGATTTTTGATTTTTTTTATTCCAATGTTTTTTCATTTAAAAAAGGTAGCCAATACCACAGAACCTAAAACGTTAGATTCTGAATTAAAAAAAGTGGCTTTAACCACTTTCTTTATCAGTCTTATTTTAGGTTTGAGTTTGAATATTTTTTAAACAACTATTTTATTACCTAAGCCCAATTACATCAAACTCTTTATCACTTCCATTATTTCTTGGGCTAAGGTATCAGCACGTTCTTGAGATTTTGCTTCTGTATAAATTCGGATAATTGGTTCTGTATTAGATTTACGTAAATGAACCCACTCTTCCGGAAAATCAATTTTTACACCGTCAATTGTATTTATTTCTTCACCAGAAAATTTGGTTTCTACTGCCTTTAAAACAGTATCTACATCGATGGTAGGAGTTAATTCTATTTTATTTTTTGACATATAATAATCAGGATATGATTGTCGTAATTCTAAACATGATTTACCTTTTTTAGCTAAATGTGTTAAAAATAAGGCTATTCCGACAATAGAATCCCGTCCATAATGCAAAACAGGATAGATAATTCCTCCATTTCCTTCTCCACCAATAACGGCTTTATTGGCTTTCATTTTTTCAACCACATTAACTTCTCCAACGGCTGAAGGTTCATAAAAACATCCTCTATATTTTTTTGTAATATCATGCAAAGCTCTGGATGAAGACATATTGGAAACGGTATTTCCGGGAGTTTGTGATAATACATAATCTGCTATAGCTACCAAAGTGTATTCTTCTCCAAACATAGAACCATCCTCACAAATCAATGCCAAACGATCTACATCCGGATCAACTACAATTCCTAAATCAGCTTTTTCTTCGACTACTTTTTTTGAAATAGCCGTTAGATGTTCTTTTAACGGCTCAGGGTTATGCGGAAAATGACCCGTTGGTTCACAATAGAGCTTTATACACTCCACTCCCATTTTTTCCAATAAAATCGGGATAAAAATTCCTCCGGTTGAATTTACAGCATCTACTACCACTTTAAAACGGGCTTTTTTAACCGTTTCAACATCTACTAAAGGTAAATCGAGAGTGGCTTGAATATGTTTTTCAATGTATGAATCATCAAAAGTTATTTTTCCTAGATACTCTACTTCTGCAAAAGTAAAATCTTCTTTTTCTGCAATTTTCAAAATATGCTCTCCATCTTTTTCTGAAACAAATTCCCCTTTATTGTTTAATAATTTCAGTGCATTCCATTGTTTTGGATTATGACTGGCCGTAAGAATAATTCCTCCGTCGGCTTTTTCCATCGGAACAGCTACTTCAACAGTCGGAGTTGTTGAGAGTTCTAAGTTGATGACGTCTATTCCTAATCCTTGCAAAGTTGAAACGACTAAGTTTTGAATCATCTCTCCTGAAATACGGGCATCACGACCGATTATAACCGTTAATTTTTCTTTATGTATTGTTTCTTTTAACCAAGTTCCGTAGGCTGCTGCAAATTTTACGGTATCAACCGGAGACAATCCTTCTCCTACTCGTCCTCCTATCGTACCTCTAATTCCTGATATTGATTTTATTAAAGCCATATTTTTTATTTTTTTAACAAAAGTAATTAAAATTAGAAAATGCTAAATTAAACCATTTTAAATCTTTGTTTTATCAAATTAGTATCTTTACAAAATCAAATTCAGGTGGATGCGTACAAAGTCGATTAAAAAGAATAAAATCAATATGATTACTTTAGGTTGTTCAAAAAATCTTTATGACAGCGAAGTGATTATGGGACAATTAAAAGCCAATGGGAAAAATGTTGCTCATGAAGTTGAAGAAGGTAACATTGTGGTTATTAACACTTGTGGTTTTATTGACAATGCAAAAGAAGAAAGCATCAATACCATTTTACAATATGCAGAAGCTAAGAAAAAAGGGGAAATAGACCAGTTGTTTGTGACAGGTTGCCTTTCAGAACGATATAAATCTGATTTAGAAAAAGAAATTCCGGATGTAGATCAATATTTTGGTACACGTGATTTACCTTTATTACTAAAAGCTTTAGGAGCTGATTACAAACACGAATTAGTTGGAGAACGCTTAACCACAACTCCTCGCCATTATGCTTATTTAAAAATATCAGAAGGCTGCGACCGAACTTGCTCTTTTTGTGCCATTCCTTTAATGAGAGGTAAACATATCTCAAAACCAATTGAAAATCTGGTTGAAGAAGCCAGAAAGTTAGCCAAAAACGGTACAAAAGAACTTATATTAATTGCTCAAGATTTAACTTTTTACGGCTTAGACATCTATAAAGAAAGACGTTTAGGAGATTTATTAAAAGCACTGGTAAAAGTAGAGGGCATTGAATGGATTCGTTTGCATTATGCTTTTCCAACCGGTTTTCCTCAGGACGTTTTAGAAATCATGAACCAAGAACCTAAGATTTGTAATTATCTTGATATTCCGTTGCAGCATATTTCTGATTCCATATTAAAATCCATGCACAGAGGAACTTCTTATGAAAAAACCAATCAATTATTAGCCCAATTCAGAAAAAAAGTACCCGATATTGTGATCCGAACCACTTTAATTACAGGCTATCCCGGAGAAACAGAAGAAGATTTTGCTCTTTTAAAACAATGGGTTAAAAATCAGCGTTTTGACCGTTTAGGGTGTTTTACTTATTCTCACGAAGAAAATACCCTTGCTTATCAATTAGTTGATGATGTGCCTCATGATATAAAAAAAGATCGTGCTGCTGAAATTATGGCTTTGCAGGGAGAAATTTCCAAAGAATTAAATCAAGCTAAAATCGGTCAAACCTACCGCTGTATTTTTGATCGAAAAGAAGGTAATTATTTTGTGGGTAGAACAGAATTTGATTCGCCTGATGTAGATAATGAAGTTTTGGTTCATGCGGAAAATACGTATATCTCTCCTGGAGAATTCCGTCAGGTACAAATTACAGATGCCGATGAGTTTGATTTATTTGGTGTTTTGATTCCTTAATACCTGAAAAGTTTATTTTTTGAAACTTCCTATAATCAATAACAGAATACCTAAAACCATGAAACCACTAAGAAATAAAAGAAACTTATTGGATTGATATAAATTTAAACCACTTGTAACGAGCAATAATTCACTTCCGAAAAAGCCTATTAATAAAAAGAAACTTCCATAAATAGAAAATAGATTGATTATCAACCATTTAAAATAAAAAAGATACATAATAAATGCCAATGAAATAATTCCAATTAGATTTAAGTGTATAAAAGCTATGATGATGGCTCGGTTTAAAAAGGCATATTCTTGTAATGATGGAATTAATGACAAAAGTTGTAATCCTATCTTAAAAGTTAGCGATAAAAAAACACATGTAGAAAACAACCGTATTAAGAAAGGTTGAGGAGAGAGCCACTTTTTATATATAGGAATTAAAATTTGGCAGAATACAGCCCAACCGACAACTTGTAACAAAGCTCCTATGTATGCTGGAATAATTATATAATTTTTAAAACTCATCCTCATTAAAGAAAGTGCATAAGCAGGAATTACAGACCATGTGAATATTTGGTAAAAAAGAATTGCTTTTTTTGTATTATAAGAAATTTGCTCTGTTTCTAACCACTTAAATAATATACCTAATACAACAAATAAAAACCAGCCGTTGTATTGAAAATGTAGAAAGAAATAAATGGTAGCATTGTAAATTTCAGTATAGGCAAAACCTTTGGCAGTTAAAATACCGACACACCATGGAGCTAAAGTTGATATAATACCCAACCAAAAGGCCGTTTTGATAAAGCATAAGGAAATGGCTTGTTTATGGTTTTTTACATCTTTAAAAAATTGAAAAATAAACCCATAATTCAATAATTGAAATAATGATGAAAACAAAATAGAATAAAAAGCATAACCTTGCAAAATAAACGATACTAAGATTCCTAAAATGATACTAACCGTTAGAATTAATTGAAGCCGGTACTTTCCTTTTTTAATTTGCTCTTGTGTTAAAAAAAGATGTGTGGTGAAGAGTATAATTAAAGTATAAATCCAACCTTGAAAAGCTGTATGAGAATGGGCATGCAAAAGATGCTTGTACTCCAGCGGAACATCAAAAAAAGGAAAACTCCTAATTACAGTTCCGATGACAGCAATAACAAAGAAAAAAAATAAACTTATTCTATAATAATGGGTACGCATTTTTAAAATCACGTGCTTTTAAGGTAATTTACCTATTTTGCACAAGTTAAGAATATTATTTAGATAAAATAAAAATTAAAGTCCCGATTCTTTATAAAGAATCGGGACTTATAAATAAAAATATTTTTATCACTCTTTAACTAATACATGTGAACCTTTTTTGATCAAAGGCTCCGCTTTTTTAAATTTCATTTCTTCTAAAGCTCCTGTATTCACATTACGAACTTTCACAATATCGTTACGATTGATTTTGACAACATTTCTTGGTTCGGTAACTTGAACCTGTTGTTTTTGGGTATTGGTTTGAGTAGCTTGCTGCTCTTCATACGATTGATGAGACGTCTGCAACTGCTCCCTTTGTCTTTCTTCTGCCTGTCGGACTTGATCCGGATCAGGCGTAGGTAATTCTCCTTTAAATAAAAAAGAAACAATTTCCTTATTCAAACGGTCTATCATACTTCTAAACAATCCGAAAGCTTCTTCTTTATAAATTAAAATAGGATCCTTTTGTTCGTAAGAAGCATTTTGAGAAGATCGTTTCAACTCATCCATTTCACGTAAATGATCTTTCCACTGCTCATCAATCAAGGCTAATGTAACATTCTTTTCAAAATCACGAACCAATTGTTTCCCTCCGGATTCAACAACATCTTTCAATCCGGTCGTTATATTCATGGTTTTCAATCCGTCTGTAAATGGAACACCAATACGTTCAAAATGATCGCCTTGCTCTTCATATACATTGGTAATAACCGGAAGTGCCGTTTTAATGATTTTATTTTCACGCTCTTCATAAAGAATCATGGCTTCTTCGTAAATATCATCAATTAAAGTTTGAAGATTTTTTGATTTAAAATCGGTTTCAGAAATAGCCGTTTTCAACGTAAAAAACTTGATGAGTTCATACTCAAGATTTTTGTAATCATTCGTGCTTTTATTGGTTGTAACAATATTGACCACCGTATCATATACCATATTGGCAATATCGATTGACAAACGTTCTCCCTCTAAAGCATGGCGACGGCGTTTATAAATAACATCACGCTGCCTATTCATCACATCATCAAATTCAATTAAACGTTTACGAACACCAAAATTGTTTTCTTCTACTCGTTTTTGAGCTTTTTCGATAGACTTGGTTACCATTCCACTTTGGATTACATCTCCTTCTTTATGTCCCATACGATCCATTAGTTTTGCAATTCGTTCAGAGTTAAACAACCGCATGAGTTTGTCTTCTAATGAAACATAGAATTGAGAACTTCCAACATCTCCTTGACGCCCTGAACGACCTCTTAACTGACGGTCAACACGTCGTGAATCGTGCCGCTCTGTACCTATAATAGCCAAACCGCCTCGTTCTTTTACTTCTTCTGATATTTTGATATCTGTACCACGACCCGCCATATTGGTTGCAATGGTTACAACGCCTGCTCGCCCTGCTTCTGCAACAATATCGGCTTCTTTTTTATGTAATTTGGCATTTAATACATTATGCTCAATTTTATTCATTTTCATGGCACGGCTCAACAATTCCGATATCTCAACGGATGTAGTTCCCACTAACACAGGACGTTTTTCTTCTTTTGCCAAGTGAACGACTTTATTAATAACGGCATTGTATTTTTCCCGATTGGTTTTATAAATCAAATCGTTCATATCTGCACGAGCAATCGGTTTGTTGGTCGGAATGGTTACAACATCCAATTTATAAATTTCCCAAAACTCTCCAGCTTCTGTTTCAGCAGTACCGGTCATTCCTGAAAGTTTATTATACATTCTGAAATAATTTTGAAGCGTAATGGTTGCATACGTTTGTGTAGCGTCTTCAATTTTTACGTTTTCTTTTGCTTCAATTGCCTGATGCAATCCGTCGGAATAACGTCGACCGTCCATAATACGTCCGGTTTGTTCATCAACAATCATTACTTTTCCATCCATTACCACGTATTCAACATCTTTTTCAAATAAAGTATAGGCTTTTAGTAATTGATTCATCGTGTGCAAACGCTCTGATTTTATACTGTAATCGCGAAAGAGCTCATCTTTTTTATTTCCTTCTTCTTCAGAAGAAAGTCCTAACGTTTCAATCTGGCTCAATTCCATGGTAATATCCGGCATAATAAAGAATGATTCATCTTCAACGCCTTGAGAAAGAAAGTCAATTCCTTTATCGGTTAATTGAATTACGTTATTTTTTTCTTCAATGGTAAAATACAAATCGGCATCAACTTTGTGCATTTCACGCTGATTATCTGCCAAATAAACGCCTTCTATTTTTTGAAGACGTGTTTTGATACCTTCTTCGTTTAAGAATTTTAACAACGGCTTGTATTTAGGCAATCCTCTGTAAACCTGTAACAATTTAAAATCACCGGGATTTTTCTTCTTAGAACTACTTGTCATTTCTTTTTTGGCTTCTAAGAATAAATCTTTAACCAGCGTTTGTTGTACTTTAACCAAACTTTCTATTTTGGGTTTTAAGTCTTCAAATTCTTGATCTCCTCCTTTTGGAACAGGTCCTGAAATAATCAAAGGCGTTCGTGCTTCATCAATCAATACCGAATCAACCTCATCTATTATGGCGTAATTCAATTCTCTTTGAACCAAATCTTGAGGAGCGTGTGCCATATTGTCACGAAGATAATCAAATCCAAATTCGTTATTTGTTCCGTAAACAATATCACAGCGATAAGCGACTTTACGCTCTTCCGAGTTCGGACGATGGTTATCAATACAATCAATCGTTAAGCCATGAAATTGAAAAATGGGAGCCATCCATGCACAGTCTCGTTTTGCTAAATAATCGTTTACTGTAACAACGTGAACTCCACGACCCGGCAAGGCATTTAGATAAACCGGCAGTGTAGCCACCAGTGTTTTACCTTCTCCTGTTGCCATTTCAGCAATTTTTCCTTGATGCAATACAATTCCTCCGATTAACTGAACATCGTAATGTACCATGTCCCATACCACTTCTTTCCCTGTCGCATCCCATGAATTTTTCCATACGGCTTTTTCGTTTGCTATGGTTACGTAATCTGTAGAACCTGATAACTGAAAGTCAAATTCAGAGGCTGTTACTTCAATTTCTGCATGAGTGGCAAATCGGTGGGCTGTTTCTTTTATAACAGCAAACGCTTCAGGAAGAATTTCTATTAAAACTTTTTCTTCTACTTTATACGATTCTTTGTTTAAATCTTCAATTTGAGTGTAATACTCGTCTTTCTTATAAACGTCTTGCTCTTCTTCTATTAAAGCCTTTAACTCTTCTACTCGTTGAGTTTGTGTTTGTGTTGCTTCTTTTAATTTAGTTCTAAATTCATATGTTTTTTCACGAAGTTCATCGTTAGTTAAGTCTTGGTAATTCAAACTGTTAATCTTTTTGATAAGTGGATTTATCGGTTTTAAATCCTTTTTACTTTTATCTCCAAGAAGTGTTTTTAGTATATTGTTTACAAAGTCCATCTTTTTAAAATATAATTAAAATTTATGTAAATTAATTAGAAAAGCCCTTTTGTATAGGGCTTTTATGTTTTATTTAATATTCATCTTCATTCCAAAGAAAATCTTCTTCAGTAGGATAATCAGGCCAAATCTCTTCAATAGAATCGTAACTATCTCCTTCATCTTCAATAGATTGTAAGTTTTCTACTACTTCCAAAGGAGCACCTGTTCGAATTGCATAATCAATCAATTCGTCTTTTGTTGCCGGCCATGGTGCATCACTTAAATAGGATGCTAATTCTAATGTCCAATACATATGATTTTACTTTTACGTATTAATACTTATTTTGAATATCGCTACTCAAAATTCTTGCCAAAAGTACTAATAAATTATAAGAAATAATAAAGTTCAGAAGCATCTTTTATCATAAACAAAAAACTATTTTTTGCTTTATAATCATATTTAAAAACAATAAATAAGTTTATTTTCTTAATTAACATTAAATTTATAATTGCTATTTTAAATTAAAAATTGTTATTTTGTAATTAAAATGAATTATTATGTGCGGAATATTAGGTGTTATCAGAAAATCAGAAAAAAGTATCTCCATTGAAAAAATTCAGGAAATGTCTCTAAAGATGAAACATAGAGGTCCTGATGAAAGAGATATTCACATTAATGAGAAAGGTTATGTGCTAACGCATGAGCGTCTTTCAATTATTGATTTACACACAGGCAAACAGCCCATTAAAGGAACTGACAATGCTTATGTTGTACACAACGGAGAAATTTACAACCACCAACAATTACGAAACGGAGAATTAAAAAATCACTCTTTTCACACTACATGCGACAGCGAAGTAATCGTCCATTTGTATGAAGAATACGGCTACGATTTCTGTTCTAAATTAGACGGTGTCTTTGCTTTTATAGTTGTTGATGGCGAAAAATTCATTGCCGGAAGAGATCCTATCGGCGTTAAACCTCTGTATTACGGAACATTAAAAGATGGCTCTCTTTGTTTTGCCTCTGAAATGAAAGTGATTGAACCCGTTTGTGAAGATGTTAAAGCTTTCCCTCCGGGACATTATTACACTCAAGAAACAGGCTTTATCCAATACTTTCAGCCAAGTTGGCAGAATGCAAAAAATTGTCATGAAAAATTAGATTTAAAAAAATTACGTGATGCCTTAATTAAAGCTACCGAAAAAAGATTAATGAGTGATGTTCCTTTAGGTGTTTTATTGTCAGGAGGGTTGGATTCTTCTCTAACCTCTTCTATTGCAGCAAGACTAATGAAAGAAAAAGGTGAAAAAATACACTCCTTTTCCATCGGTTTGAATGAAAAAGCTCCTGATTTAGTAGCAGCCCGAAAGGTAGCTGATTTTTTAGGAACTGAACATCACAATATCCATTTCACCGTAGAAGAAGGAATTCAAATTATAGAAAAATTAGTTTGGCATTTGGAAACGTATGACATCACCTCCATACGAGCATCGACTCCTATGTATTTTTTATCAAAATATATAACTGATTTAGGAATTAAAGTCGTGCTTTCAGGAGAAGGTTCTGATGAAATTTTTGGAGGCTATTTGTATTTCTATAATGCTCCGAATTTAGAAGAATTTCAAAAAGAGACCATACGCCGTGTAAAATTATTATCAACAGCAGATTGTTTACGTGCCGATAAATCGACAATGGCTCATGGATTGGAAGCCAGAGTACCGTTTTTAGATTTAGATTTTTTACAAACAGCCATGAGTTTAGATCCTTCATACAAACAACCGATTAAAGGAAAAACCATAGAAAAATTAATACTGCGTCAGGCATTTGACGACCGAGAAAATCCTTGGCTTCCAAAAGAAATTCTATGGAGACAGAAAGAGCAATTTAGTGATGGTGTAGGGTATAATTGGATTGACCAATTAATGGATTACTGTGCCGCACAAGTTTCAGATAAACAAATGAATCAGGCTTCCAAATTATTTCCACACAACACGCCTCATACAAAAGAAGCCTTTTATATGAGAAGTATTTTTGAAAAACATTTTCCCGGTAAAGCTGCTGCTAAAACTGTTTTAAAATGGATTCCAAAATGGCAGGAAAATACAGACCCATCAGGTCGGGCTAACCAAATTCATGAAAAAACTACGGAAACCGTTGTGTAAAAATGGATCATTCAAAACACTTTTGCAACTATAATCTTCCCCTATTTAGACACACTCAAAAGTAGCGTTTTTAGTTAATATTTTAGTTGTTGTCAAAAAACTTTGTTGGAATATGGGAAAATCCCTGGTGTTGGTCTTGTAGAATTAACAAGGAACACCGCCTTGTTTATCAAGTGGAAAGCAACATTGTTACCGTGCTTTCTGCTTTTGGACATTATTGAAAGTAAGGGATTAATGTTAAATGCTCATTTTTAAAATACCGTTTTTCGTGTTCACGCAAGACGTCTTGCGTTTTTCTTCCTGACATGTCCCGTAACCCTCTCCCAAACACCCTGTACATGCGGGTTGTAGAAAGGTGGTTCGCCCTCCTTGATGCTCTTATTAAGCAAACTAAGTTGCAGTCTATTATGTGATTTAGTTGTACATTTCTATCACTAACTTCCTTTTATCAAGGATTTTGTCATTTATTGAAAATTCTTTTACCATTTCTTGGGCTTGCTCGTGTCCTTTTTTAGCTGCATTTTCTAAATAGGTAATCGCAAGGGTTGCTGTACTTTCATCAATCTTAGTAATGTCAGAATAAAATACATTGACCAAGCAACTATATACATCAAAGTAAGCCTGCGGATAATCAAACTTATTTGCCATTATTATTGCATAAAGCAAAAACTCCTCTGAATTGGATTCGTCAAGGTAAGCTGTACTTAATTCATTATATGCTTTTATGTCTCCTTTATTTAATACTAAACTTTTTAGTTCATATAAACTTTGAAGGTTGATTCATAGATTGCTCTACAGTTATATTGGGTTTCTTCTCTGGATTATTACAACTCATAAATAAGGTTGATAATAATATTATTCCTATACGTCTCATTGGCTTACATCTTGTTTTTTAGTCATATTATCACATAACATATTAATTTTATATAATTCTTCTTTATTTAGTATGACTAATTTCTCTTTTTGGTCTTTATTATTTCTTGGTTCATGATTTTTAAAAATAAGGGTATCAGATTTCAATTATAATAAATATCTAATATTTTCCTCTGTTCCTGATGGGTAGAACATTAAAGATATTGAATTAATACCATCTATTTTTTTATCAGATGTGCAAGAAAATAAAAATAAACTCATAATAAAATACAACCAATTCATCATTAAAACTTTTCTTGTTTTCTTATGTACCCACTATAGCCTTCGGTAATGTGTTGTCCAATGTCTTTACCTATCGTATATAAAATAATACCATTACTACCATCGCAATCCCTTGTCCCACTCCACTTGGCGTTAACGCTAATACTGAAATCGTTGCACCCAAAGAATTCGAAATATTGACTCCATTTTGTTTCATGTACATTTACTTTACACCTAGTAATTCCACATCAAAAATTAGTACCGCATTTGGAGGAATAATTCCCCCTGCACCCTTCGAACCATAAGCTAAATCTGATGGGATAATAAATGTAGCTTTTTCTCCTACTTTCAACAACTGAATTCCTTCGTCCCAACCCGGGATTACATGACCAATGCCTAACGGAAATTCTATAGGTTCGTTACGTTGAAGCGAAGAATCAAATACCTGACCATTTGTTAATTTGCCTGTATAATGAACCGAAACGATTTTATTTTTTTCAGCAGGTATTCCATCATTGGTTTTGGTAATACGATAACGGAGACCTGATGATGTTTTTTCAAATCCTTTTGAAATTTTTTCAAGTTCTTCTTCCGCCTTTCTTTTCGCTTCAGCCTCTTTTTGTACTTTTAATTCATCTGCTTTTTCAAAAATGGCAACTGCATCAAACTTTTCAGCTTCTTTTCCTACACGAATAATCTCTACTTTATTCATTATATCACCCGTAAGAGATTTATTTACAACTTCTTGTCCTTCTACAACTTTGCCAAAAACCGTATGCTTTCCATCTAACCATGGTGTTGCTACATGTGTAATAAAAAACTGAGACCCATTTGTGCCGATACCGGCATTAGCCATTGATAAAATTCCGGGACTATCATGTTTTAAATCAGGATGAATTTCGTCATCAAAATTGTATCCGGGACCTCCTGCACCTGTACCTGTTGGGTCTCCTCCTTGAATCATAAAATCTTGATCATCACCATTTTTTACTGAAATTACTCGATGAAAAGTTAATCCGTCATAATATGGAGTTCCTTCTGTTTTGGCTGTATTTTTTATTTTCCCTTCAGCTAATCCAACAAAATTAGCTACCGTAATAGGGGTTTTTTGATGTTCTAAATTCAGTATTATATTTCCTCTATCGGTTGAAATTTTAGCATAAATTCCGTCTTTCATTATATTGATTTTTTAATAAATTATAAATAAAAATGCAAGGTATAAAAAATCCCGAATAGATTTTCGGGATTTCTGTATTTTATAGATTATTCCATAATTTCTATATCAAAGTATAATGTTGAATTGGGTTTTATGGGTCCCGTCTGCCTATCTCCATAACCTAAATTAGGAGGTATGATTAATTTTACTTTAGAACCTTTTCTAAACGTTGTCAACGCTTCATCCCATCCCTTAATAACATTTCCTTCACCAACCGGAAAAGAAATGGGTTTACCTCTATCATACGATGAATCAATTTTAGTTCCGTCTTCTAAAAACAGATTATAATGAACTCGTGCTACATCTCCTTTTTTATAAGGTTCACCTGTACCTTCTTTTTCTATTACGTATTTTAATCCTGATGGTGTTGATTGAGCATTCTTCAACAGAGCTTCTTTTGTTGCTAAAAACTCTTGTTTTTGCTTTTCAGCTTTAGCTCTCATCTCTGTCATTATTTTTTCACGTTCTTGTTGAATTTTATTCTCGGTTTCTTTTTGTATTTCTCCCCCTACTGCTTTGGCTTTTTCAACCATAGCGGCAGAATCTCTTGCTTCAAATACTTTTTTTGCATCAAAGGCTTTTGCTTCTTCTCCTTTTCGTATTATTTCCACTTTTTCAATGATTACAGATTCTTCCGGCATATCGCCCATTTTGGTTTTTACTCCATCTATCGAATCGATGGTTTCCAACCCTTTGACAACATGTCCGAATACTGAATGACGACCATTCAAATGAAAAGTAGCTGTATCGGTAATAAAAAATTGTGAACCGTTGGTATTAGGTCCGCTATTCGCCATTGATAAAGTTCCTTTCTTATCATGTCTTAATGATGGATCAAACTCATCAGGAAAAGAATACCCGGGTCCACCTTGTCCTGTGCCATCCGGATCGCCTCCCTGAATCATAAATTTATCAATTACACGATGAAAAGTTAATCCATCATAAAAAGGGATTCCATTTGCTTTCGCTTTATTTTTAATAACTCCCTCAGCTAACCCAACAAAATTGGCTACGGTTACAGGTGCTTTTTTTTCTTCTAATTTAATAACCATATTTCCTTTATTGGTTATCATGTAGGCATACAAACCGTCTTCCAAACTATTGTATGTTTCTTTATCTAAATCCATATTTGAACCACATGAAGTGATTAAAAGAAAGGATAATAAACTGATAATTTTTTTCATTTTTTATAATTCTTTTAATTGTATAATTTCTAATTTTATTACGATGGGTTGTGCCGGACCAATTTTATTACCATCACCTGAAAAACCATACGCTGAAAACGAAGGTACTAATAAGATGGCTTTTTCACCTTCGGAAAGTTCTTTAAAAATCTCTGTAAATGCACGAATCTGCTTTGTTTTTCCTATTACGGCATACTGTATTCCAATATCATCTTTTGAATAAATCTCTTGGTCTTTAAAATTATAAACCGAATAAGTATAATCAATTTGTACAGAAGAATCTATCGGTTTTGCCTCTTCTTTTTTTTCAACCGATGCCCACCAAAAAGCATTAAAACTGTTTTTAAATTGAATGGAATCATGCCGTTCCATATATTCTTGTATGATTTCTTTATCCAATTCAAAATCTTCTTTTGCCAAAGATTCTTGTAATGTAATTTTATGATATTGAACAGGTCTTTGCGGTGTTGGTTTAGAACACGCAACCAGCATTACTATTAAACTATATAAAAACCTGTTTTTCATTTATAAAATCGTTTTTAATAAGTATTCTTTATACTGAGGGAGAATTTTTCTAAAATTAGCTACTGTATTATCTAAAGAGTCTTCTGATTTTCCTCCTGCAGCATTTACATGCCCTCCTCCGTTAAAATGTTTTCTGGAAAATTGATTGACATCAAAATTTCCTTTTGAACGTAAAGATATTTTAATCATTTCTTTATCCTCTATAAATATAGCTGTAAATACAATTCCTTTTAATGCCAATCCATAATTTACAATGCCTTCTGTATCACCTTTTTTAAAGTTACATTCTTGTAATTCTTTTGACGACAATGTGATGTATGATGTTTTTAAATCTTCAAATACAACTAAATTTTGCAGAGCTTTTCCAATTAATTTAAATCGGCTGATACTATTTGAATCATATACATTACCATGAATTTGTGTTTTGTCTGCTCCCAACTCAATTAAATCAGCTATTACACGGTGCGTATTGGCAGAGGTTGAAGGATAACGGAAAGAACCTGTATCGGTCATAATTCCAGTATATAAACATGTAGCTATAGCTTTATTAAATGATTGTTTCCCTACTAATTTTTCTAAAAAATAATACATCATTTCAGCAGTTGCCGACATTGAAGGGTCTGAATACATCATGTCAAACTCTTCCGGCTGTTCATGATGGTCAATCATAATTTTCAGTCCTTGTGCATCTTGAACAATATCACCCAATTCATCAATACGGTGCAACGCATTAAAATCAAGTATGAAAATTAAATCTGAATTTTGAATAAAACGTCGCATATCTCCCTTATAACTTTCTTCAAATATTTCTATAACTTCATTATAAGGCAACCATTTTAAAAACTGTGGAAAATCATTAGGAGCTATAATCTTAACGTCATGTTGATCTTTCAAAGAAGCGTATAAAGCCAAAGAAGAACCTAAAGCATCTCCGTCAGGATTTTTATGTGGTAAAATGGTGATTCTCTTTCTTGTAGCTAAAAGAGTCTGCAATTTTTCAATATTCAGTTCTTTCATCCCTGCAAATTTAAGTAAATAAGTACGGTTAGCATTAAGAAAAAGCAAAAAATAAATTTTCTTTAAAAATCATATTACTTAGTATTAAATCTTTTGAATTAAATATGATAAAACAACTTTTATTGTACCTTTGCCGAAAAGAGATAAAAATATAAACAATGAAAAGTAAAACAAATTTTACCTTAACCATGATTAAACCTGACGCCGTTAGTAAAGGGCACATCGGTGCAATTTTAGAAAAAATTTCAGTGGCAGGATTTAAAATTATCGCCTTAAAATTAACCCGATTTTCTAAACAAGATGCTGAGAATTTTTATGAAGTACACCAAGAACGTCCTTTTTTTGGAGAACTTGTAGAATTCATGACCTCAGGACCTATTGTGGTTGCTGTATTACAAAAAGATAATGCTGTAGAGGATTTCAGAACTTTGATAGGAAGCACAAATCCTGCCGATGCCGCAGAAGGAACAATTCGTCAATTATACGGTTCCAATATGGGAGAAAATGCGGTACACGGTTCTGACAGTACAGAAAATGCTTTACGGGAATCTTTGTTTCACTTTGCTGATAGAGAGATTTTTGAAGAGATTTTTGAATATTTGTAAATTAGTTTCTTTGTTTTACCTAAAATAGAAAATTTCTATTAATTAAATAATCCGTTTTATAACACGAAGTTTATGTGTATGTTTTTTTAATTCTGTATTAAAAATTCCGGAATGGTCTAAATGATCTATTCGTACTTTACCGTGAGCGTGAATAATGCGGTTTTCACTTAAAATGATTCCGACATGAGTAATACACCCTTCTTCATTGTCAAAAAAAGCTAAATCTCCGGGTTCAGCCTCTTCAATAAAACTTAAAGGAGTTCCTAACTCAGCTTGCTGAAAAGCATCACGAGGGATTGAAGTT
Organism: Flavobacteriales bacterium; assembly: GCA_047975265.1. Classification (GTDB taxonomy): domain Bacteria; phylum Bacteroidota; class Bacteroidia; order Flavobacteriales; family UJ101; genus UJ101. Next base: position 20,629 of record JBKEDE010000033.1, on the reverse strand, counting down.
CCACACATTTTATAAACTTGCTGTGTAAAACCGGAACAATCGATACCGAAAATTGTTTTGCCTCCCCACAAATACGGCGTATTCAAATATAAATGTGATAACTTTGTAATTTGGCTTTTAGGCTGAATTTCTGAGATAATTTCAGCTTCTATTTGATAGATTTCTCCCAGTTGAAATTGATTGTTTTTGTAAAACGGAAGCCGAACACCTAAAGGAAGTGTTACAGGTATTTTATTTTTATTAAATGCGAAAGTAATATACTCTTTTAAAAAATAGTTTGAACTTTGTTTATATTGAATAAAATCTTCCTCAGAAAGAGGTAAAAACTGTTTGTAATCTAACCAGCCTTCGTAAGAATCATCAAACATTTTAACCCGAATCCATGGTTTGTGTATCTCTAATATTATAAAAAGTTCTCCAAAAAGCCCCTGAGTTACCATTTCAGCTTTATCACTTGCTTCACTACGAATGGGCACTACACTTAAATTGATTATTCCATGTGTCATACAAAATCATTTCACATGATAAAAATACATATTTTTTGTTAAATTAATTTTTAAAAGCTGTTTAAGCCTTACAAAAGAATTTAAAATGTAAGAAAAAATAATTATTTTCGCTATAAATATTTAGTTATGTACCCTCGTTTTTTTATTCTTTTTTTTAGTTTATCATTAGCTAACTGCTATGTGTATAAACCAATGGAAAAAAAAGAAGAAATTACCAAAACCAAAAAGGAAGAAAAGAAAACAAAGAAAAAACCTGTTCTTTTAACCAAAGACCAAGCCATACAAGATTTAAAAGAAGACGCTTATTATAAGGTGTTTACTGATAAAACTTCTTATAAGATTCGTTATAAAAAAGCAGATCAAGACAGTATTTACGGTCATAAAAAAGACAACGAAAAGAAAACAGTTTCCTTTGCAAAAAAAGATATTGAAAATATAAAAGATCGCCGTTTTTCTAAACTAAATTCAGATTTAATTACTTTCCCTATCTTAGGTGGCTTAATTATAGGTTTGATACTCCTTATTTCGTAATATTCTGGATTTCTATTATTTTAGTGAATTAAACAAAATACTGCTACATTCTCTAATTTAAACTATTTAAATTAACTTATTACGCCACTAAAAATTAATTCATTATTAATATAACAAGCTGTAAATTGCCCTTCGGTAATAGCTTCTTGTTTTTTTTCAAATTCAACATAATAACCATGATTAAAACGATAAAGCCTTGCCTTTTGTAAAGGTTGCCGATAACGTATTCTTGCTTTTACTTCAAGACTATTATTCCATTTTATTTTTAAATCTTCACGTATCCAATGAGCTTCATCATCAGAGATATACAATACCTTTCGCCACAATCCTTCATGGTTGTGCCCTTGACCTGTATAGACTATATTTTCTTCAACATCTACTTCTATGACAAACAACGGTTCTACCGTTCCTCCTACTCCAAGACCTTTTCGCTGACCATTTGTAAAATAATGTGCTCCGTGATGTTTTCCTACTATTTTTCCATATTCTTTTTTATAACTTATTTCTGTAGATAAATAATGTAATTCTTCTTCTTTTGTTTTCAATAGAGGGATTTCTTTTTGGTAGAGTTTTGATTCTTTGGAAATTTCAACAATATCACCTTCTTTGGATTTTAATTTTTGTTGTAAAAACTGCGGAAGATTTACATGACCAATAAAACACAAACCTTGAGAATCTTTTTTATCAGCTGTTATTAAATCCTGAGTTTTAGCTATTTCACGAACTTTTGGTTTTTCCAAATGCCCAATGGGAAACAATGCTTTACCCAATTGATATTGATTTAATTGGCATAAAAAATACGACTGATCTTTATTTTGGTCAGCACCTACTTTAAGCTGATAAATTTCTTTATCCTCTTTTTTTATAATTTCTTTTTGACAATAATGCCCTGTTGCTATATAGTCTGCACCCAATTTTAGTGCTGTTTCCAAAAAAACATCAAATTTTATTTCACGATTGCATAAAATATCCGGATTGGGCGTGCGTCCTTTTTTATACTCGGCAAACATATAATCTACAATACGTTTCTTATAGGGTTCACTCAAATCAATCACCTGAAAAGGAATTTTTAATTTTTCAGCAACCAACATAGCATCTGCACTATCTTCAACCCATGGACACTCATCTTCTAAGGTAACGGAAGCATCGTTCCAATTACGCATAAAAAGAGCAATTACATCATACCCTTGCTCTTTTAATAAATAAGCCGCAACACTAGAATCTACACCTCCTGATAAACCAACTACAACTCTTTTCAAACCCTCTTTTTTATTATTTTACAAAGTTAATTATTTTAACCTAACTTTACATACCGTTATTTTTACAGAAAACGTTCTTGTAACTCTGGGGTAGGCATCCAACATGAATCTGTCTTACCAAAAAGTTTATACCTATTTTTTGCAATTAATTTGTAGAAAAAATTATGTGAAAACGTAGGTAAATAAAGAAAAAGACGTATAAATCCAAAACCTTTTAACTCACTTAATATCTTTAGTCCTGCTGTACTTTCTGTAAAATAGGTGTTTTCTTCCTGCAAAATAATAGAATCAAACTGTTTTGTATTTAAATTATATTTTTGAAGAAAAGCTTGCCCATAATCTGATTGTAAAGAAGCAAATTTGAATATCTTTTCACGGTCTCGTTTAATCACAAATTGAACATAACCATTGCATAAATTACAAACTCCATCAAATAATATGACCTTTATTGATTTTTCCACTTAAAAAGTACTTCTATAAAGAAAATGGTTACAATTTTTTATTTTAATGTTTCATCATCCCTTCTTTGATTTCAACACCTAATCCTTGTGCAATAGCAAGCCCCAATTGAATATTAGCTCTAAAAAAATGACATAATTGACGATTGATTATTTCATTTCGTTTGGGTCCTTCTATACCATTCATGGCATTAACGATATTATGAACCGTATTGGCTTTCTCTTCCGGAGTCATCACTTTACTGAATAAATCTCCCGCTTGTGTAAAATGATCATCATCTCCTTTATTTCGATCAAAATAACCTACCTCTGTCGAATCTAAATGATAGTTATGTCCCTTTCTCGTTTCGTCTAATTTTAAATTATCAAAACTATTTGGAAAATAATTAGGTGAATTTCCTCCATTTCCATCAAAAACCATTGCTCCATCCCGATTATAATTATTTGTAGCAAAAGGACAACGATTTACAGGCAATGCATTATAATTAGCTCCTATTCGATAGCGATGTGCATCTGGATAAGCAAAAATACGACCTTGTAACATCTTATCAGGTGAAAATCCTATTCCATCTACAATATTAGTCGGAGCAAAAGCAGCTTGCTCTACATCTGCAAAATAATTAGACGGTATTTTGTTTAATTCTAAAACTCCCACATCAATTAATGGGAAATCTGTATGAGACCAAACTTTGGTTACATCAAACGGATTCCATTGAAATTCCTTTGCTTGCTCTTCGGTCATTACTTGGATTTTTAAATTCCATTTAGGAAAATCACCTTTTTCAATAGCTTCTACCAGATCGCGTTGTGCATGATCAGGATCTTTTCCTTTCATTTCGGTAGCTTCAGCATCAGTAAAATTCTGAATACCTTGCACTGTTTTAAAATGAAACTTAACATATACCCGTTCATTAGCTTTATTTACCATTGAAAAAGTATGCGAACCATAGCCATTCATGTGGCGGTAAGTCTTTGGAGTTCCTCTGTCTGACATCAAAATCAAAATCTGATGTAATGATTCAGGGTTTAACGACCAAAAATCCCACACCATAGTAGCTGATTTGCAATTGGTTTTAGGATGGCGTTTTTGCGTATGAATAAAATCAGGAAATTTCTTGGCATCTTTTATAAAAAATACAGGTGTATTATTTCCTACCACATCCCAATTTCCTTCTTCCGTATAAAATTTAACAGCAAATCCGCGAGGATCACGTTCTGCATCAGCCGATCCTTTTTCACCTCCGACCGTTGAAAAACGTAAAAAAACTTTTGTTTCTTTTCCTATTTCAGAAAATAGTTTAGCTCTGGTGTATTGAGTAATATCGTGTGTTACGGTAAATTTTCCGTAAGCTCCGGTTCCTTTGGCATGCACGATTCGTTCAGGAATCCGTTCGCGATTAAAATGAGCTAATTTTTCTACTAAAAAATAATCCTGCAACAAAACAGGACCTCTTCCTCCTCCTGCAGTTTGCGAATCTTCATAATGATATACAGGTGTTCCAACTTCTGTCGTAATTTTTTTATGATTTGCCATGATTCATTCTATGTTTATTAGTTAATAAAATTCAATATTATGTAACAAATTTAACTTTTATTTTTCAGTTCAAATACCATTTCTTATTTTAAAAAATAATCTCATTATAGTTTTTGATTATCAAAAATATTTTTTATATAGTTTTTAACTATTTTATTCTACAAATTTTAAGATTTACAATCCATTATTTTTTTTAATTTTGTATTTCTATGGCAGAAGGAAATCCGGCATATAGTCAAAACCAAAAAACCAGTACTATTATTGGGCTTGAGCGAGGAAAAATACCTCCACAAGCTACTGATTTAGAAGAAGCTGTATTAGGAGCCTTAATGATTGATAAAAAAGGATTAGACGAAGCTATTGATATTTTAGAACCTGATTTTTTTTACAGAATAGAGCATCAGGAAATCTATAAAATCATCAAAAAACTTTTTAATGACTCGCAACCCATCGATATTTTAACTGTTTCCCATGCTTTAAAACAAAATGGAAAATTAGACCAAATCGGGGGAGATTATTATTTAGTCCAACTCACTCAAAAAGTATCTTCTGCCGCTCATATCGAATATCATTCTAGAATTATACAACAAAAATATATTCAGCGACGTTTAATCCAGATTTCTTCTCAAATTATTGATAAATCCTATGATGAAACAACCGATGTATTTGACTTATTGGATGAAGCTGAAAATAAATTGTTTGAAATCACCAACGGAAATCTTAAAAAAGTTTCTGAAAGAGCTGGCCGATTGGTAGCTCAAGCCATCAATAAAATAAAACAAGTTTCCGAACAAGAGGGATTAAGCGGTGTTCCCAGCGGTTTTACAAAGATTGACCAATTAACTGCCGGATGGCAACGTTCTGATTTAATTATTTTAGCTGCAAGACCCGGGATGGGAAAAACCGCCTTTGTATTGTCTATGGCTAAAAACATGGCAATACAACACAAAAAAGGTGTAGCTGTTTTTTCTTTGGAAATGTCTTCCGTTCAATTAGTTACACGTTTAATATCAGGCGAAACCGGTATTGACTCTAAAAAGTTACGAAAAGCCAATTTGGCAGAGCATGAATGGGAACAATTGTATTCCAAAGTAAAAAAATTGGAAGATGCTCCTATTTACATTGACGACACACCTGCCCTATCTATTTTTGATTTGCGTGCAAAATGTCGCCGATTGGTCTCTCAGCACAATGTAGAATGCATCATTATTGATTATTTACAGTTGATGACTGCAGGTAGTACCCACACCGGAAACCGTGAACAAGAAATTTCAACTATTTCACGATCTTTAAAATCCATTGCAAAAGAATTGGATGTTCCGGTAATCGCTTTATCACAACTATCACGTGCCGTAGAAACTCGTGGAGGAAGCAAACGCCCATTATTATCTGACTTACGCGAATCCGGAGCTATTGAACAAGATGCAGATATCGTATGTTTTATTTACCGTCCGGAATATTACGGATTGACTGAGTGGGATGATGAAGAATTATCTTCCTGTATCGGGCAAGGTGAATTTATTATTGCGAAACACCGTAACGGAGGATTGGACAACATTCGTTTGCGTTTTATCAGTGCACAAGTAAAATTTGATAATTTGGATGAAAATCCTTTTGTAACTTCCGGAATTCAATCTTTTGAATCTATTATGAATACGGAGAAACTTCCAAACCCTTCTCCTACAGATGCTTTTGAAGATCATAACGGTATAAATTTTCCAAATGAAAATGCTGAAGAAGGTGATTTTCCTTTTTAAAGACACGAATTTTAATCATCATGAGGGCAACGTTTGAATCTTATAAACTACTATTCAAAATACCCGGCGGTACTTCAAGAGGTGTTTTAACTGAAAAAGAAACTTTTTTTATTCATTTACATGATGAAAAAAACAAAGGCATTGGAGAATGTGGATTATTAAGAACTTTAAGCATTGACGATCGTCCTGATTATATTAAAAAATTAGAATGGACTTGCCAAAACATCCATCTGGGGCTTGATGTTTTATATACTGAACTACAAGCATTTCCTTCTATTCAATTTGGCTTAGAACAGGCTTTTCTCGATTTAAAAAGTACTAACCATATTCTGTTTCCTTCTAAATTTACAAACGGGCAAGAAGGTATTGTTATCAACGGTCTTATATGGATGGGAGCCATTGATTTTATGAAAAAACAAATTGAAGATAAATTAGAACAAGGTTTTTCATGTATAAAGATGAAAATAGGCTCTCTAAATTTTGAAGATGAATACTTCATTTTAAAACAGTTGCGAAAAGATTATCCTAATCTTGAAATACGCGTTGATGCTAACGGTGCCTTTCATCCTGATGAAGTTTTAGATAAGTTAGAACAACTTGCAAAACTTAATTTACACTCTATTGAACAACCTATACAAACGAAACAATGGAAAATAATGAGTAATTTATGCTCAAATACACCTATTCCAATTGCATTAGATGAAGAATTAATCGGTATTTTTGATTATAAAACCAAAATTGATTTATTAGATTCCATAAAGCCACAATACCTTATTTTAAAACCCAGTTTAATAGGAGGTTTTAAAGGTTCTCAAGAATGGATTAATTTAGCAAAGCAACGAAATATAAGCTGGTGGATTACTTCTGCTTTGGAAAGTAACGTTGGATTAAATGCCATTGCTCAATGGACTTATACTTTGAAGAATCCTATGCCACAAGGTCTTGGAACAGGAAATTTATATACCAATAATATTCCTTCTTGTTTAGAAATCAAAGGTGAAAAGTTATTTCATAATTCTTTTTTATGATAATAAACTAAGTTTTATATTTTTTTGATTTGCTTTATCAAGTCTTTTCCTCCATTGGTTATACAAATTTCACCTGCTTTTGCTCCAAAAAGTTTATACTCTTTAATGTCTGATTTTAACTCTAATTGATTACATATTTTTCCGTCCAGCGAGTACAAACTGGTTTTTAATTGAATTTGATTTTCTTTTATTGTAGCTTTTGCTCCAATGGGAGCTGTACAGCCGCCTTCTAATTTTCTTAAGAAATCTCTTTCGACCGTTGCTTCCATTTCAGAATTTTTATGATTGATTTTTTGGCAAGCTTCAAAAGAAAAACTATTTTCTTCTAAACATGTTGCCGTTACAATTCCTTGAGCAGGAGCTGATACCATCCAATCTAGTACAGCATAATTCAGTTTCATTTTTGGCAATTGGTTTAACAGATTAATTCTTTCTAAACCTGCTTTTGCAAAAATAGCTCCTTTCCAATCATTATTCTGTAACTTTCTAAGTCTGGAGTTTATATTCCCTCGTAAATTTTCAACGGTATAATTTGGGAACTGACTCAACCAAGCTGTCTTTCTTCTTAAACTACTTGTTGCTATTACTCCGGTCAAATTTTTGTTTTCAAAAAAAAGTTTATCACCTTTATAAACAATAATATCCTGATGACTCCCTCTTTCTAAAAATGCGGCATAAACAATGCCTTTTGGTAAAAGTGTCGGAACGTCTTTGAGTGAATGTACTGCAATATCAATTTTTTTTTCCAATAAAGCTATGTCCAAAACTTTTGTGAAAACGCCTGTAATTCCCATTTCGTATAAAGGCTTTGTCAGTTCTTTATCTCCTTCTGATTTTACAGCAATAATTTCTGTTTGGTATCCTAATGCTTCTAACTTGTTTTGGACGGTTTCTGCCTGCCACATAGCCAATTGGCTGTCTCTCGTGCCTATTCGTATAATTTGCATTAAAAATGTACTTTGAAAACCTTATTGATTAACTCCATGGTATTTTCAGCTTCTTTTTTGTTTTCCAATAAGTGATTGGCTAAATGGTTGGTTAATTTTTGTATTACCTTTTCTGCTAAGACGATATCATCTGATTCTACCGCTTCTTTTTTCTTTAACGTTGTATGCTCAATATGATGAATGTCTTCAAGACGTTCTTTAAATGCCTGAATAAAAGGAACATACCTTCTGGTTTCTAACCAATCTTTAAATTCATCCGTCATTTCTTCTATAATTTGTTCCGCATACGGTACTTGCTCTTTCCTTTTTTCTATATTTTTTACTATGATTGAAGATAACTCATCTACACCCAGAACCGTAACGTTAGGCAGCTTTTTTATTGAACTTTCAACATTGGCAGGAATTGATAAATCAATGAACAGCAACTCTTTGTCAGTGTGGATATAATCCTCCAAAACTGTTGGTGTTTGTGCTCCTGTTGCAACAATAATAATATCGGACAGATTAATTTCTTGCTCCAACGCATCAAAACTTTTGCTATTTACCTTATATTTTTCTGCTACTTGTTCTGCTTTTTCATCCGTTCGGTTAATTAAGGTAACATGTGTATGATCCGTATGTTTAATTAAATTTTCACATGTATTACGCCCTATTTTACCTGTTCCCAGAAGAAGTATTTTTTTAGCCGACGGATTTTTAATCTGTGTTAAAATATAATGAACGGCAACGTACGATACCGAAGTAACTCCTGAACTTATGGTTGTATTCTGTTTAACTTTTTTACTAATCTGAATAGATGTATTAACCAAGCGTTCTAAGAAAGCATTGGTTGTTCCCATTTTCTTGAATCTACCAAACCATGTTTTCATCTGCCCGATAATTTCAAAATCACCTATAATCTGACTTTCTAATCCGGAACCCACCCTAAATAAATGGTTTATGGCATCAAAATCTTTTTTAATAAACGATATTGACCTTAACTCGTCTGTATTTCCTTTTGTAATCGTACACAATGTCTTGATAATTTGGTGATAATCATTTGCAAAAGCATAAACTTCTGTTCGGTTACAAGTAGAAATTGCAAAAAAATGACGAATTTGATTTTTCTTAGCTTCTTGTACTAATCTTGAGATGTCATCTGGAAAAATCGTATATTTTCCTCTGATTTTTTCTTCTGCTTTTTTGTACGAAACTCCCAATAAATAGAAGTGTTTAGATTCTGTTACGTTATATTCAGTCATTATTGTCTTTCTATACACTGCAAAGTTATCTCAATCATTAGAATAAAAATAACGCTATCAGATAAAAATAACGCTAAAAATTAATTATATTTGTATTTTATAATTGAATAAAAAAAACATTTATTTATTTAATTATTAACAATATACAATTTAAAAATATTATTTAAAATGATTCTAAATTTTTTACAAAATACCTTTAAAAGTAAAATTCATGATGTTAAAGTTAACGATGAAACTTATTTTGTTTATCTGCATAATCATACACATTCTACCGAAACAATTAACAAACCCATCAGCCGAAAATATATTCAGTTTTATTTTTGTACAAAAGGCAGTGCTACTTTAAATTTTAGCGATGGATCCTATAAACTTCCCATCATGCACAATAAGGCTTTTTTGCTATATAATCCTAATAATGAATTGCCTATTAATTTAAATATAAGTGAAAGATCAAAAATTTTTATTTTGTTGATTACCGTTGACCACTTCCATTCTATTTTTATGAAAACCGGGCAAGAAATTCCTTTTTTAACCAATGAAAACATCAATAATAAATTTTATAAAGATTTTAACCTTTCATCAAATATCCTCTCCATTTTAAGAGAATGCGAAAAATATCAATTGAATGAGAATTTTAAATCTATCTATTATCAAGCCAAAATACACGAACTTTTCGTCAATTTTTTTTATACGCCCGAAACAAAAACAGAATCGCATTGTCCTTTTTTAAATAATGAGGAAACCGTTTTAAAAATCAAAAAAGCAAAAGATTTTTTAATTCAAAACATCACAACACCTCCAACCATTAAAGAATTATCTCAAACCATTGATTTAAGCGAGTATAAACTGAAAGAAGGTTTTAAAAAAATCTATGGGACTACTCTGTTTTCCTATGTATTGGATTATAAGCTCGAATGGAGTAAAAAACTCCTGAAAACCCAAAAGATGAGTGTTCAAGACGTAGCTTACGAAATCGGCTATGACAATCCCAGTCATTTTATAAGTGCTTTTAAAAAGAAATACCATATTACCCCTAAAAAATACAGTCAATAACCCAAAAACTATCTATTATAATTGCTTTTTAATTTCGTACTACCTTGTTTTATTCATTTAGTTTAGATGTGATTATAATAAAATTTTTAAAAAGAAAATTTGTATCTTGTCTTATTAGCTCAAATGAACTTATAGTATCTTTAACATAGTCACTTTTATTAGGATTTCCTGTAAACTTACCGGATTCATAAGCTAAAACACTAAACTTTTTACCGACATAACTTTTATTCATTTTTTTAATCATATCTGAAGATAAACTTCCCATTTCATTACCATAAAGAAGTTTATATAATTTAAAATTATTCTCAGGAAACTCTCCGGTTTTATCAATAAATTCAATAATTAAGGGACTCTCTATCTTCACATCATTTACTTCAATGATTTTAATCAAATACTCACTTTGAAGTGCTTTTAGCCTTAAGTTTTTTCCGTCAATAACTTCTATCGTTAGTCTTACCAATGTCCCAAACGGAAAATTTAATTTTTCGATTATTTTATAATTTGAACTCTCAACTTTATTTTGTGCATAACAATTAGTTAAAGAGAGAGTTAAAAGTAAGATTTGAATTATTTTGAAAAATTTTAACATATCTATTTTTAAATTTAGAATGAGTTTTATGCAGTAGTGACGAAGAAAGTACAAATGTTCAGCTTAGCATTTCGACAAACCGATGTTAACTGCCGTATTATTTGTTTATATCCACTTTCATTTTGTCGACATAATCTCTCATTATCTTGTTTTCGATTTCAAGTTTTGAAAGTTCTTTATACCAATTATTGAAATTTTCTTTGTCTTTTTGAAAATAAAAATATTGTAAAATATTATAGCAATTTTCAGCATCATATTGTTTGTCAACAATAGTTTTCTTTGCTATGTTGTATTGTTCAATTGCCTTGTCTATTTTTTTATTTTTAGTTAATGTGTAAATATATTCTTTACTTACGTAAGCATCTGCTGAATTTGTCTTTATGTCCTCTTCCAATATATTTTCAGCCTTATCATATTGGTTTAAGCAGTTGTAAGAAAATGCAAGTTCAACAGCAAGTCCTTTATATTTTGGATCTATATTTTCTGCTTTTTCAAGAAAAGTTAATGCCTTTTCACATTCATTCCAACCATTATACATATAACCCCAATTGTAAAGTCTTTCAATAGTGTTTTCGTCAGTTTTATAATACTTCAACCAATCTGGAATTGAGTTGATTTTAAGTTCTGCAAATTTATTTTTTGGGATAAACGCAACTAAAACATTATTAGGTTCCAATCTTATTTTCATATTAGTACTATCAAGTTTAGTAGGAATAAATTCTCCTATTGGAGAAATTTTAAATGTCCCTTCGTAGTTTAATGTTAAACCCGCTTCTGAATCAATGTAAATAAATCCATAAGGGTATAAATTGTCTTCGCTCTTTTGAAATACAACCCATTTATCTTCACTTTCAACAAAGCGTTTGTCAAATTTTAAATCAGATTGAGCGTTTAGTTTTGTCGTAATTAAAACAATTAGTAAGAATAAATACCTCATTTGCACGTATATTTTTATGGCTATTTTTAATTTTCTTTCAAAAAAAGGCTTAAAATAGAACCTCTCTTACCACAAGACTTGATTATTTTTGATTTAACAAATTTAGTATATTTTTTGGTATTGTAATTTAAAATACTAATTGGTTGTTTAATTTCAAAAAATTTAACCTGGCTTTCTCTCCTTTAATTTTTATATTGAAATCATTCATTATTTTCTTCCTCCCTACGGGAAGTTTTATTAAGTTACTACGTAGCATACTTGTTCTAAAGGGAATTTTACTGTATTTAAACAGAAAAACTCTCTCTCAAACACCCTAATAGAAAGACGATTTTTGGGTAAGTAAAAACTGTTTTATAATGGTTTAGAAAATATTACCAAATCAATGCCCATGGCTATCTCCACCTTCATTAAGAACGGCTTGACTTTGTAGAAAATATGTATTTTGAATTACAATTTGAGCGTCATCCGCTATTTCTTCCATAGGTTCAACAGCAGTATAGCCTAATTCATTTTTTCCCACAGAAACCTCAATCATTTTAAAAGCTACTTCATCATGATCCTCTTTTTCGTGCTCTTCTTTCACAAAGATATAGTTTTTGCCTTTTGATTTTACAACCGCTTCACTTGGTAAGGCTTTAGTCTGATTATAATTAGTTTCGATGATGGCATTAACAAACATATTAGCCACCAGTTCGTTATGAGAATTATCTACTGTTGCATGGGCTAAAATTGTTTTGGTTCCGGGTTCGAATGTCTTTCCAATAGCAAAAATCTTACCGGTGATAACGTTGTTATCTTGATTGGTTAAAGTAAACAATACTTTTTGTCCTACTTTAATTTTATTCAAATCTTTTTCAAAAATACTGAGATCCAAATGGATTTTAGAGTTATCAACGATGATAAACAATTCTTGTGATAAATCCGCATAACTCCCAATGGAAACTCCTATATGACCAATAGAACCTGAAATTGAAGCCTCTACCGGAAAGGTGCGGGTAAACTTTCCTCCAGCTACATTGGAAGGAGAGATATTCATCTGGCGTAATTGGCTTGCCAATCCTAAAATATTTGCTTGTTCAGCTTCATAATTGGCTTTTGCCAGTTCATATTTTTTACGTGCAGTAATTTTTTCTTGATATAATTTCTTTTGGCGTTCGTATTCTTTTTTCGTATATGAAGAGCTTTTTATAGCACTGAAATACTCTCTTTGTAGTGCTAAAAAATCGGGATTTTCAACAATAGCCAAAGTCTGTCCCTTTTTTACCTGATCCCCTTCTTTAATAAAAATCTGCTTGATATTTCCACTAATTAACGTAGTTACCACTGCCTTATTTTGAGGAGAAAGACTGGTTTCTCCATTAGTGCGTACGACATCACTCAAATTTTTCATTTCAAAAGTTCCGTATTTAAATTGGGCTACTTCTACTTGTTTTTTGGTTAGATTAACTACATCTTTTTCTTCTGCATGTTGTTCTTCCTCTGTGGGCTGAGATGATTCTTCTGCATGAGAAACTGTTTCTGTTTCATGGTCGTGTCCGTCTCCTTCTTGGTGTTTTCCACATGATATGATAAATAATAAAGTTGCTATTGCGATGCTAATTTTATTCATTTTCCTAATATTATTAAATGATTTATTTCTATTTTTTTATTCTTTTGTTAAATTTTCCAGTTCGATAACTAATTCGTTGTATTTGTAAATTTCATCCAAATAGTTAAAGTCGATTTCTAATGCTCGGTTTAAATATTGCAAGTATTCAATTTGATTAATCTCTCCTTCTTGATAATTTCTCAAAGCAAAATGTTGTATTTCTTTTGATTGCTTTAAAGCTGTATTTTCAAAATAATTCAGACTTATTTGTTGTTTTTCCAATTCATTTTGCAAAATAAGGTAATTATTCTGAAATTTATTGGTAGTATATTGAGAATCCAATCGGCTTTTTTCTGCTTCGATTTGAGCTATTTTAACATCCGTTTTATTTTTATTAAAAATAGGAACTGAAATGCCTAAACTGTAATAAGAAAAACGATCTCCTAAATCATACACAGGATTTTCTATCAACGACTGATTATTATACCCTAAGGTAAATTCGGGTAACAATTTAGTTTTCTCCACTTCGATTTTCTTCTCATTAACCAGTGTCTGATTTTTATAATATTTTAATAGCGGATGATTCTCTATTGAAAGCTTTTCTTTAAAAGATAATGGTTTTAAAGAGTCTTTTTCCCAAATAATTTGCTGAGATCCAATATAGAAACGCAATTGGTATTCTATGGTTTCAATTTCTTTATCCAATTGTTTTAATTGTTTTTTATAATCAGCACTGTATGATTCAGCATTCACTTTGGTTAAATAATTTACATCGCCCGTTTCATATTGGACATTAGTTCCTCGTGCAAGTTCTTGAATTAGACTGTCTTGATGAATCAATAACTCTTTACGGCTTTGTAAATAAATTCCTTTTTGCCACAAATGTTTTATATCTTTTTCAAGCGTTCGTTTAGTAGCATCAATCCATAATTTACTTCCTTCAAGTTGTGCTTTGTTTAATGCCTTATTTTTAGCAAAAACCGTTGGAAAAGGGAATGATTGTGAAACAGAAAAAGCTAAATCCCGTTCTGAAGCACTGTTATATTTTCCATATTCTACTCCAAATACTGTATTTCCCAGCCTAAAATTCTGTTTTGATTTAAGCTCCTGTTGCGATTTCATTTTTTCAGTAGATTTAATTTCCAAATTATGTCCAACAGCATAATCAACAGCTTCTTGAGATGAAGTTATCTGTTGAGCATTAAGACTTGCCGTAATACCGAATAAGAATAATGCAACAAAATTTTTCTTGTTGAATTTTATTTTTTTCGTATTAGAAAACATAATATATAAACACGGTAAAACGATTAAGGTTAAAAAAGTTGCTGAAATTAATCCTCCAATCACTACGGTTGCCAATGGTTTTTGAACTTCTGCTCCAGAAGAAGTAGAAATAGCCATGGGTAAAAAACCTAAAGAAGCCACGGAAGCCGTCAAAATCACAGGACGTAAACGTACTTTGGTTCCTTCGATAACACGTTGATAAATATCGGTCATCCCTTCTTTTTCCAACTGATTAAAATATCCAATCAATACAATACCGTTTAATACAGCAACACCAAACAAGGCTATAAAACCAATTCCTGCCGAAATACTAAAAGGCATATCACGAATCCATAAAGCAAAAACTCCTCCAATCGCTGAAAGCGGAATAGCGGTAAAAATTAATAAACTTTGTTTTAACGAATGGAATGTAAAATATAATAAAGTTAAAATTAACAATAAAGCTACGGGAACTGCAATTAGTAGTCGGTCTTTAGCACTTTGAAGGTTTTCAAATTGCCCTCCGTATAGAATGGTATAACCGGTGGGTAAATTTAATTTTTTTGAAAGAATCTCATCAATATCATTAATCACAGACTCCACATCACGATTTCGAATGTTTAAACCAATGGTAATACGGCGTTTTCCACTATCTCGAGAAATCTGCATGGCACTAAACTCATATTGAATATCAGCTACTTGCTCAATAGGAATCTGTTGACCATTATCTGTATTGATGTATAAGTTTTTTATATTTTCAATAGTAGAACGATCTTCTTTTCCCAGACGAACTACTAAATCAAACCGTTTTTCACCTTCAAATACAATTCCAGCTTTACTTCCTGCAAAAGCAGTCCGAAGCACCATATTCAGATCATTAACTTTTAAACCGTATTGTGAAAGTTTTGCTTTGTTATACCGAACTGTAATTTGAGGCAGTCCTTGTACTTGTTCGACTTTAATATCACCAACTCCTTCGACTTGATTGATTAAAGAAGACACTTGATTGGCTTTTTCTGCCAAAACATCCAAATCATCACCATAAATCTTAATGGCAACATCTGAACGGACTCCTGTCATCAACTCATTAAAACGCAATTGAACAGGCTGAGAAAATTCAAAACCAACTCCGGGAATGACCGACATGGCTTCTTTCATTTTATCAACTAAATTATCACGAGTGGAGGCTGTTGTCCATTGGTCTTTGGGTTTTAGTACGATAATCATATCACCTGATTCCATTGGCATAGGATCTGTTGGAATTTCACCGGCACCGATTTTAGAAACTACTTTTTCTACTTCAGGAAACCCCATTAAGATTTTTTCTAATTTTGTAGTGGTTTCAATTGTTTGTGAAAGTGAGCTTCCGGGCTTTATCCGCATATTAACTGCCAAATCTCCCTCATCTAAAGTAGGTATAAACTCCCCTCCCATATTACTAAATGTATAGAGTGCAAAACCAAAAATAATCAATGAAAAAAGGATGATAATTCCTTTTATTTTTAAGGCAGATTTTAAAAGCGGTTGGTACAGTTTTTCCAAAAAACCAATTAATCGATCTGAAATATTTTTTTTATGAGTTGTTTTCCGACTTAAACATAAAGCAGACATCATAGGAACATAGGTTAATGATAAAATAAAAGCTCCTAAAATGGCAAAAGCAACGGTCATTGCCATTGGTTTAAACATTTTTCCTTCGATTCCAACCAGTGTTAGAATAGGCAGATAAACAATTAGAATGATAATTTCACCAAAAGCAGCTGATTTACGAATCTTTTTGGAGGAATCAATCACTTCTACATCCATCTCTTGTGCTGTTAACTTAGGATGATTTTTAAACTTGTTTCCTAAAGTAATTCGATGAATAATACTTTCTACAATGATGACGGCTCCATCTACAACCAACCCAAAATCAATCGCACCTAAGGACATTAGATTTCCTGATACGCCAAAGAAATTCATCATTGAAATGGCAAACAGCAAAGCTAAGGGTATAACGGAAGCCACGATTAATCCTGCCCGCCAATTACCTAAAAGTAAAACCAATACGAAAATAACAATTAGAGCACCTTCTAACAAATTGGTCTTTACGGTAGAAATAGCATTGGTAACCAATTTTTCCCGATCGATAAAAGGTTCTATAACAATTCCTTTAGGTAGAGATTCCTGAATGGAAGCCATTCGTTTTTTTACAGCTTCTGTAACAGTTGCTGAATTTTCTCCTTTAAGCATTAGAACCATTCCTCCGACACTTTCCCCTTTACCATCTGCAGTAATCGCTCCATAACGAGTAGCACTTCCGTATTGTGCCTGAGCTACATCACGTATTAAAACAGGTATTCCGTTGATGGTTTTAATTACAATTTGTTCAATATCTTCAAGTGAAGAGAGCAATCCGATACCTCGAATAAAATAAGCATTGGGTTTTTTATCGATGTATGAACCTCCGGTATTTTCATTATTTTGTTGTAGGGCTTCAAAGACTTCTTGAATGGTAATATCCAAACTTTTTAATTTGTTAGGCTTAATCGCTACTTCATATTGCTTTAAATGCCCTCCCAAAGTACTAACTTCTGCTACACCCGGAATTCCCAATAATTGTCTTTTAACAATCCAATCCTGAATGGTTCTCAAATCGGTATCATCGTATTTTGATTCAAAACCTTTTTGTGGTTTTAGTGTATATTGATAGATTTCTCCAAGTCCTGTAGAAACAGGTGCCAGTTCAGGAGTTCCAACGCCGGTCGGGATAGCTTCTTCAGCTTCTTTTAGTTTCTCGGTTATGATTTGCCGAGCTAAATAAATATCCATATCTTCTTTAAAAACAACGGTTACAACGGATAATCCAAAACGGGAAATGGAACGTTGCTCGATTAAATTAGGTACGGAAGCTATTGCTATTTCAATAGGATAGGAAATATATTGTTCCACTTCTTGGGCAGCTAAAGTAGGAGCCAAAGTAATAATTTGTACTTGGTTGTTGGTAATATCGGGTAAAGCATCAATAGGTAATTGTTTGATAGAATAACTTCCCCAACCGATTAATCCTATAACAAACAGGAAGATAATCAGTTTATTTTTAACTGAAAATTCAATGATTTTGTCCATTGTGTAATTTTATAGTATTTAAAAAAATAAATTTGTCATGACAGAACAATACTTTATTTAATGGTTAAACAAAGTCTAAAAATAATCTCTAAAGAAGATTATTTAAGTATGAAGTTATACTATAGGAGGGTGTATAATGGACTCTATAAATTCTTTAAAATAAAGATTTTTATAATACGATTTATGTGTTATTTTAAAGTCAGGTAATTCTTCAGAAGTATTGTGAAGTACCCATTTGATCTCAGGCGAAACCATTCCGCAACAAGCACAAGAGCAAAAAGGAGAGCATGTATCTTGATGTTCTTCATGATGATGAGCATCACTCTGCTGTTCATACGAACCCCTATCCCTATCCGTACTATCTTGACAAGGCTGTACCGCTAAGGCAAGAATAAAAAGGCTGAGTATGTAAATAAAATACTTCATATATTATAATAACAAATGTAATAAAAAAAATGTAATATGCAATACGTTTAAAATAATAGATTTTATTACTTAAGTGTTTTTTATAAAACATTTATTTAAAATAATTTCTATAAAATAATGATTTATAAATGATTGATGAGTTTTCAAAAAACATTATCTTTACATTAAGAAAGAAATAATTGCTTAATAAAAAGATATCATAATAAAAAATCGTACCGAATGAAGCCACAAAAATTTTCAATAAAAAGCCGACTGAACAGTTTTAAATTTGCTTTTAACGGTTTGAAAATCTTTGTAAAAGAAGAACATAACTCATGGATTCATTTATTCGCCACATTTTGTGTAATCATTGCCGGATTTATTTTTAAAATTTCCGCCTTTGAATGGATAGCAATTGTATTTGCCATAGGACTTGTCATTACCTTGGAAATCATCAATTCATCTATTGAAAATATTGCAGACTTTATTTCACCGGGAAGAAATGACCATATAAAAAAAATTAAAGATTTATCCGCTGCCGGAACGTTGATAAGTGCCATAACAGCATTCATAATCGGATTAATTGTTTTTATCCCTAAATTTTTGAACTGATGAAATTTTATAAATATGCTTCTTTAATATTTTTATTTCTCCTAGTTTCACAGGCTGATAATTCTGATATTCTATTACATCTAACTTTATAATCTTTTCTTTCCGATATAAATTAATTGAGGAACTATAAATCCATCCATAATTGTAATTATTGATGTGAATTTGACTATTAGGTGGTAAAGCATACGCATTATCATTTCTGACTTCTATATTTATTCTGATCATTTCTCTATCTCCATCTTTCAGATTAAACCAAAAACCATAAAAAGTTTGATAGTTACTTTTAGTGGTATAGATGATAATATTATCCCTGATAAGATTTTCCTGTTCTTTTGTAAACCCCTTTAATCTATAGTAACATTTGCATTTACAAAGCCCTGCATTTCTGCAAAGCTTTAGTTTCTATTCTTTAGAAGTTTCAAAACAACAATTTCCCATTACCAATATAAGCGGTCATCCGTTCGTCTTTATAAAACGACACTGGATTTAGGTACAGTGTGCTCCATCAAGTGGGTGATTACTCCAAGTTAGCCCATTATCTTTTGATAGATATTGCATTGTGACATACTCGATTTATCTGAACAAGTTGTTACTGACAAAAGACCTACTACAAAGAATACTATATATGCTTTCATAGGTCATTAAAATTTAGGTTCCCATCAGGATCTACATAAATCACAGGATTTTGATAAATACCCATACACACTTGTATTTTTTTGGTTATAATAACGTGCACCGTAATAATACAAACTTTCATTAGGCAATGTGCTTTTTAGCATGTTACTTTTATACCTATTTATGTTACCGTATGCAAACATTTTTTACTTTTTGTTTTCCAAAAACAACACATCTGGAACATTATCCCAAATGATTAAATCACCTATTATATTTGGATAAGGCTCTATTATTATATTAAACTGTTGAATCCTTAATATAAGTTTCCTTTATCGGAAAATAGTTAATATCAGAATAGAATTCTTTTTTGGGTCTTATCCATACATTCCTACCTTTTTTATCTGAATAAGCTACTGATATTTGATAAAGTTTATCCATATATACATAAGAGTTTAGATTTAGGGTATCTTTTGTAAGCTTCTTTGTTTTTCTATTTGATGAGCCCCATCTATAACCTCTTTCTATAAATACATTATTTATAATAATATTAGTATCTGCTGATTCTAACTTATACAACAAGTCTTTAATAAAAACATCTCTATCGACAGATTCTTGCCTAGTCTGTGAGTATCTTCGATATTTATGCTTATTATACCCATAATAACCTATATATGAGTTCAAATAACCTAAAGCAAAATAACCAGTGAATAATAAAACAATCACTATCCCTATTCCTCCGTATAAATGTCGCTTTTTAATCTTTTTCATTTCCTTTTTTGGCATTGTTAAAAAAGTATAGCTAATTGATTATTTCTTTTCATCATCAATAATTTTACTGAATGAACCAGCATATATTTCGCTTTTGTATAGCTTTTTGTTTTTCTTCTCAATCTGGCAAGAAAATGCCTGAACAAGCTGTTGTAACCTTCAACCGTAAAGGTTTCGGCTTTGGATTGAATAAGCATTTCTTCAGAAACAAATTCATTGTAAGCCTTCCAGTGATCAGCACATACAATCCCTGTCGCCAAATCTTCAATTTTATTCCACAGTTTTACTCCTGTTTCCGTTGCTCTCGAACCAATTTCACAATTGATGAACCTGTGCCCATTTCTATCAACAGCAATCCATATCCAACAATAGTTTTTTTTGAACCAATATACGTGTGCATTTCATCCAACTCAATTACTTCAATATCTTC
>JBKEDE010000015.1:0-1723 GCA_047975265.1 Flavobacteriales bacterium | reverse complement strand
ATCAGAAAAAAAGAAGATACACAACCAATAAATTTCAATGGAAAATAGTTAACTCAAATGTGAAATGAGAAATCTAATACTGGTATTTTGCTTAAGCATTTTTATAATTTCTTGTAATGGACAAGAAAAAAACAAGACAACATATCCTAAAGAAAAAATTATGAATACTGAAAAATTTAATATAGATGATGCTATAAGACATCAAAAATTATATAAAGAGTATGAGAGAAGACAAATACATTTAGACTTAGGAAACACCCCTTATTTAAAGATAGACACATTAAAAGACGGGACGGTTATAGAGTACTCTTGGTGGGATGAAAAAGATAAGAAAACGTATTACCGAAAAACAATAACTCCCCCTCCTCCGGCATTATTTTATACAACAAAAAATTTTTATCCTTCGGGAATAATAAAGGAAGAGCAGGAGGATATTTTTATAGGAACTTTATGGGAGCCTGCTTTTACTGTAAAGGAATATGATGAGCAAGGCTATTTAATAAAAACGATTGACAACTCCAATTTTGACAAGGGTGTTGATTTTAAATTCAATGATTTATTATTGCTGTTACAGAAAGAACCCATCATAAGAGAGATTAACAACAAGGATAGAGAAAACTTTAGTTTTTACTTGTTTCACGGAGAGGTCAAAAAAGGAGATGTAACAGCGGAAAAAATTATAGATTATTTATTATCGGAGGATTGCAATGGTAAAATATTAAATCCCAACAGTGATTTTGATAGAAAAAACCTCACGATTTCTTTGGAAAATGATTTATGGTTAGTAACCAAAGATATGTATCCTCAAGGATTTTGGGATTATAAGATAGACGCTAATACAGGAAAAATTCTTAATGTGGATTATAGAGGAGATCAAAGACCGTAATTCTAACATAGATACTTGAATAATAGAACAAAGATGTGGCTGACTAATTCATCACAAAAGAAAACTCCAAGGTCTCGGTAATGTATCAAACGTGTTGGCGGATTTTTAAACAACTGAAAATCAACACAAAATAATTGAAAATCAAAAAGAAAAGACGATCTTTGAAATAACAAATAAGTGGCAAGAGTAGAAAAAACAAGAAAATTGGTTACTTAAAGCGTTGAGAATTTACCACGTGTTTCAGATGTGTTGGTGGAAAAAAAATCGGAAAAGGTTTTCATTTTGTCCCTGAGATTGGGGAAGAAGTCTTGGTCGGTTTTGAAGCGGGAAACGCAGAAAAGCCTTTTGTAATGGGAACTCATTACAATGGAAGTGAAACATCCGGCTACGGAACTTCTGATAATAGCATAAAAGCAATCCACACAAGAAGCGGACATATTTTGAAATTTACAGAAGATGAAAGTATCATTATTACGGATAAATCAGGAAATGAAATTCATTTAGACACCACCGGAAGCAACATCAACAATACCGCTCCGGAAACCATGACTTTAAATTGTAAAAACATGAACATTAATGTGACGGAGAAAATGACCACGAGTGTTGGGATGAACCAAAGCGACACGATTGGAATGAACCGAAGTCAAAGCCTCGGTTTAAACGCAACCCAAAGTGTTGGTGCGATGAAAATGACCTCTGTTGTGGGTGATGCAAGTATGTTTATCACAGGAAAACTTACGGAAATGATTGAGGGAGATTTTGAGAGTGTAACAAAAAAAGGCAAAACAATTTATAATAGTGATGGTGGTTTAGAAACTAATAGTCAAGGAACTATTT
>JBKEDE010000003.1:0-88507 GCA_047975265.1 Flavobacteriales bacterium | reverse complement strand
TGGCACGCTTGTTATCGAAGTTAGGTTTTGAGGGGGAAGTACCTTATCCGGATGTTGATACGAAAGAGAAAGCCCAACGTTACATAGGAATAGATCCTGCCAAGATGAAGGAAGACAAGCAGAACTTTATGAATAAATGGCTTCCTAAGTGGGATGCAGAAGCGAAGAAACGTGAGGCGACTTACGGAACAGCTGAAGGGAAGAAATATGGAGTAGGAGCTGTTAGTACTTCCGATAAATAGTATATCTTTTCAAATAATTAAAAAACATTGAATAAATCAGCCTAAATTGTTAAGAATGTTTTGTTTCACAAGGTTATTGATAAAATCATAATTTTTTAGTAAATTTGTTCCAATATTTAGAATAATTGTAAGATATTATATGAAAGAATTAACATTTCGACAAGTAATAGCTGAAGCCATGAGTGAAGAAATGCGTCGTGACGAAAGCATTTATTTATGTGGAGAAGAAGTAGCGGAGTATAATGGAGCTTATAAAGCGTCCAAGGGAATGTTGGATGAATTTGGTTCTAAACGCATCATCGATACACCTATCGCAGAGTTAGGCTTTACGGGGATTTCTGTAGGAGCAGCCATGAATGGATGTCGTCCTATTGTTGAATTTATGACGTTTAATTTTTCTTTGGTTGCCATTGACCAAATTATCAACAACGCTGCTAAAATGCGTCAAATGTCAGGAGGACAATGGAATATCCCTATTGTCTTTCGCGGACCGACAGCTTCAGCAGGGCAATTGGCTGCAACACATTCTCAAGCCTTTGAGGGTTGGTATGCCAATTGCCCGGGGTTGAAAGTTGTTGTGCCGTCTAATCCTTACGATGCCAAAGGATTGTTAAAAACAGCCATTCGAGATAATGATCCGGTTATCTTTATGGAATCGGAGCAGATGTATGGTGATAAAATGGAAATTCCTGAAGAAGAATACACAATTCCAATTGGATTAGCTGATATAAAAAAAGAAGGTTCTGATGTAACCATTGTTTCGTTTGGAAAAATAATGAAAGTGGCTTTGAAAGCTGCTGAAGAGTTAGCTAAAGAAGGAATTGATGTTGAGGTGATTGATTTGCGTACCATACGCCCGTTAGATTATAAAATGATCATTGAATCTGTAAAGAAAACTAATCGTTTAGTTATTGTTGAGGAGGCTTGGCCTTTTGCATCAGTTTCTACTGAAATTGCTTACATGGTTCAACAAAAAGTCTTTGATTATTTGGACGCTCCGATAAAACGAATTACAACAGCCGATACACCGGCACCTTACTCACCTCATTTATACGAAGAATGGCTACCCTCTGTTGAAAAAACAATAACAGCAGTTAAATCAGTATTATACAGATAAACCCAAAGGTCTTTCTGAACAGAAAAATCCCTCTTAAATTTTAAGAAGGATTTTCTGAATGATAATTTAAAAAGCACTCCAAGTTATGAAGTCTAAAATCAAAGAGTGTTTCTTTTCAACGGGTGGAAGACCGGGTTCGAACCGGCGACCTCCGGAACCACAATCCGGCGCTCTAACCAGCTGAGCTACAACCACCATTTATGATGAGCGATTGCAAATATATAAAACAGGCAGGTATTGTAAAAGATTTTTTTTACTTTTTTATATTAAATGAGATAAATTATCAACTCCTACAAAACGTTCTACGGTAAAACCTTCCGCATGTTCTACCCCAATAATTCGACCTAAGTCTTTAGCTCTATACTCAATACTATCTAAAAAATTTTTTGAACTGACAAGAGTTTCAGGCTCATCAGATTTTTCATTGTAAAATTGCGAAGCATATGCCAAACAAGCATTTTTCTTAATTTCCATAAAACCTGTAATATCAACCACAAAATCAGGAGTTAGATTTTTCCATTGAATGTAATGATAAACTTGAGAAGGTCGCCATTTTTTTAAAGAATTTCCGTTTTTATCATACAATTCGACTTTGGATAAACCTGATAAAAAGCAAGCACGTGAACACAATGTACTGGCTCTCGCATGGTCAGGATGTCTGTCATTTACGGCATTTAACAGAACAATATCAGGGCGGTATTTTCTTAGGATAATACCGATTTTTCTCAAATTATTTTCTGTAGTCTCAAAAAAACCATCTCCAATGTTTAAAAACTCTTGTACATGAATCCCCAAAATTTTGGATGCTTTATCAGCCTCTTTTAAACGAATTTCATTAGACCCTCTAGTTCCTAATTCTCCTTCAGTCAAGTGTAAAACACCTACTTTTTTCCCTAAATAAATTTCTTTGGCAATAGTTCCTCCACAAGATAATTCTACATCATCCGGATGAACTCCTATGGCTAAAATATCAAGTTTCTGATAATTCATTGTTTTATTTTGATTAAACAAATATAAATGAATTGAAATGATAAAACAGAAAAGATATAAGTTTATTTTATAATTTTAAGGTGCTCGTATAGAGTAGTAAAAGTAAACTTAAATTTATGATGAGACATAATTAGATAAAATGCTATTTTTACATCAAATTTTTAAAATGAAATTAGGAATTATAGGGGCAATGGCTGTCGAAGTTAATTTGTTAAAGAATAAATTACAGAATCTTAAGGTTGAAAAAGAGGGAACTTTTGAATTTTACTCAGGTGTCATGAATAAAATTGAAGTTGTTATTTTGTTATCAGGGATAGGGAAAGTTTCGGCAGCCGTAGGAACGACATTATTAATTGAACGTTATAGACCTGATTATATTATTAATACAGGAACGGCCGGAGGTCTTCAAAATGTAAAAATAGGCGATTTAATTTTAGGAGAAAAGGTAGGCTATCATGATGCTGATTTGACAGTTTTTGGTTATGAATTAGGGCAAATGGCACAGCAGCCTGTTTGTTTTAAGGCAGATGATTTCCTTCTGAAAGTAGCTTTAAAAGCTATAAAAGAATTACCTGAAAATCAAATCACTTTGAAAGGACTTATTTTAAGTGGTGATAGTTTTATGAACGATATTGAACGGGTTAATAAAATAAAAAATAATTTTCCTAAAGCATTGGCAGTAGAAATGGAATCGGTAGCTATTGCTCAGACATGTAGACAGCTTAGTGTTCCGTTTGTTGTTATTAGAGCTATTTCAGATCTTGCAGGAGAAGGAAATTCAAAATCGTATGATATTTTTGTAGAAGAGGCAGGAAAAGTTTCTGCACAAATGATTATAAATTGTACTAAAATAATTGAAAATGAAAAAAATAGCAAGTTTTACAGTTGATCATAATAAGTTATTACGAGGTATTTATGTCTCTCGAAAAGATAAAATAGGGAATGAAACGCTCACTTCGTTTGACATAAGAATGAAAGAACCTAACCGTGAACCTGTTTTAGGACTTCCTGAAATTCATACAATGGAACATTTGGGTGCCACGTTTTTACGCAATCACTCTGAGTGGAAAGACCGAACGATTTATTTTGGTCCGATGGGTTGTACAACAGGGCATTATGTTATTTTTTCCGGAGACTTAGATTCAAAAGATGTTATAAAAGTTTTTACTGAGATGTTTGAATTTATGGCTGATTTTGAGGGAGCTATTCCGGGTAATTCGGCAATAGAATGCGGTAATTATTTGGGACACAATTTACCTATAGCAAAATGGGAAGCTCAAAAATATTTAAAGGAAGTTTTATATCAATTAAAAAAGGAAAACATGAATTATCCTCAGTAAAAACTGATTATATTTAATAAAGTGAGTTATTATTTAGATTAACAATAGTTTTAAATCGACTAAATTTTTCTATTTTTGTAGTGGGAGTAAAATTATTTTAACTCACAAGATTAGGGTTAGTTAAAAATAAGTATGAAAAAGGGGATACGTAAAAACATCATAAAATTTGTGATGTTAAGTAATATTGTACTATCAGGAATTTTAATTCACTTACTTACAGGTTGTACATCAAATATTCAAAAAGAGCATCTTTCCAAGCAATTGGTTGATTCGTTGGATAGGATTGATCAAAAGTTTCGTATTAAAAATCCTGAAATCAGAATAAAAAAAATCAACCAAATACGTTTAAAAGTAGTTGAAAATGATTTGAAACAAGTTATTGGAAGATCAGAAATTTCGTTAGCCTATGTTTACTCGGAATTAAACGATAACAAAAATGTTTTAGAAAATGCTTTAAAAGCAAGTAAAATACTGAGTAATAATAGTTTAAATGAAAGAGTGATTTTTGCAGAATCATTGAGATTAATTGCCAAGGAATATTATTATTCCGAACATTATTTGGAAGCATTGGATTATACCGATAAAACCTTAAATATTTTATCCGACACGGAGAAAGAACATAATAGTCTTATTATAAAGGGATTAACTTATAATCTGCAAGCTAAAATATTTGATTCGATTCGCAATCCTCATAGACAATTAGAAAGTTTAAGAAAATCCTTTTCTTGTTTTCAAACTCAAAAAAAATCAGCGTGGTATAATCACCTTATAGGAAATGTATATAATGATTTAGCTTCTTACTTTTATACACTCAGAAAAAAATACAGATTCTGCTTTTTTTATATTGAAAAAGCATTGAATGTATTGACCAAAATTAAAAATTATAATGCTAAAGGGGCTTCTTATCTCCATCTGGGCGATATTTATCTCACAAAAAAAGATACGTTAAAAGCATTGCAGTATTACAAAAGGAGTGAAGTTATTTTTGATTCAATTCACCAGCCTTTTAAAAAAGTAAAAAGCTATTATAACATGGCTAAGGTATATGAGGCACTTCATAACGATAGTTTAAAAAATCATTATAAAACAAAATACTTGGTGCTTGAAGATAGTATTGAAACGTTAAAAAAGGATTTGACGTACATCGTTAACCAAAATATTACAGAACAAAATCAAAAAACAATTTCAAAATCGAAAAATCAACTCATTATTTACTTTGTGGTAGGATTTCTTGTGTTAATACTTATCATGGGTGTTATTTGGATTAGACTTCAGAATAAATACAAATATAATTTGGAAGAAATCGAAAAAAAGATTGAAGAAAAAATCCAAATTATTAAGTCAGAAAAGATAAAAGCCAATCAATTTAAGATGGAGCTTTTTACATTAAAAAATCAAAACTTAGATAAATTAAAGGAATCTTTAAAAAAAGAAGACAAACTCTTTCTTGCCAAATTTGAGGAAATTTATCCTGATTTTATTTCAGGTTTAAAGAAAGATTATCCTAATCTTAGTGTAAATGACTTGAAGTTTTGTGCCTTGACAAAGCTTAATTTTTCAACGAAAGAAATCGCCGATATTAACCACGTTACTATAAAAGCTATTGAAATTAAACGCTACCGCATTAGAAAAAAAATAAATTTAAGTTCAAAAACAAATTTTGAAAAATGGATTCAAAATGTATTAAAATAAAAAAAGTCCAATATTTATTGGACTTTTTTTTATGAAATAATTTATTTTTTTAGTTTGAAGCTACTTTACCGGCACCAAAGTTTTTAGAAATTCCAAATCCAATTGATTTTCCAAAACTAAAATTAAAATCATTGGTATCATAATCTACAGTACTACCTTTCGTAGTATGGTTTAATTTGCTGTATCCGATACCTCCAATGTTAAAGTTTAATCCGAAACCGTTTTTTACATTGATAAATAATGCAGGAACAAGGTCAGCGTAAAATCCTTTTCCTGAGGTAGCTCCAACGCCTGTATATTGATATCCTGCACCAAGATCAGCATACGCTGCAAAGGTGTTGCTAAGAGGAACAGCATAACGTAAAAATCCTCCTATTTTTTGACTATGAGAGAAAGTAGCCACATCAGAATCCGATTCTGTATATTTCCATTCTGCTCCGACAGTCATGCGATCAGAAAACTGATAACCTATTTTAGGGTTTGCAGTTAATGTACTAGTACTAGTACTAGTACCACTCCAGTCAGTTTTAGTGTTTGAATACCCTACTTCACCTGCTACTAATATAGTGTTCTTTTGTGCTGTTGCAAAAATTCCTGTTGCAATTAAAGCAGCACTTAAAATTATTTTTTTCATATTGAATGTTTTTTTAATCAAATTATTTGTTTAGTTTAAACCAAAGTTTTTAGAAATTCCAAATCCTACAGATCTTCCAAAGTTTGCATTGAAATCACTTCTTTCGTAATTGAAGTCTTTACCATCTAATTTACTGTATCCGATACTTCCGATGTTAAAATTCAATCCAAAACCGTTTTTCATGTTGATAAACAAACTCGGAGTTGCTGAGGCATAAAATCCGTCATAAACTACATAAGACAAAGAGGTTTTATCTTCAAGTCTTTTGTAACCTCCTGAAAAATCAGTAAAGAAAGCAAACGTTTTGTTGATAGGTAAGGTATAACGAACAAAGCCTCCTAACGAATAATTATTAATCGCATCGCTTGTGCTTTTATTCTCACTTCTGCCCATAGCTGACTCAACACCTATTGTCCAATGATCAGAAAACTGATAACCTATTTTCGGACTAAAGTCATAAGTTCTAGTGTCGTTCTGATCATCCTTCTCATAACTTATATTCCCGGCAACAAGCAATGTGTTTTTTTGTGCCGAAACAGTAACGAGCGTTCCAAAAAACAACGCTGTACTTAAAATTAATTTTTTCATAACGTATAACATTTTTTGTTTTACGGGGCTAAACTATATATTTTATAAATTTGTCTAAAATCACGATTTTATTATGAAAGCATAATAAAAATCGTATTTTTTAAAATATATTTAATAAATAATGTACGTTTATTATTTATAAGTAAAAAATTAACAAAAAAAATGATAATTTAGTAAAAATGATATCGAATTGTTAATTTTTAAAAAATAAATTTAAATGTTTCTTAAAAAAGATTGTGTAATTGGCTGGTATTTATATACATATTCCTTATTGTAGAAAAAAATGTTGTTATTGTGATTTTCACTTCTCAACGGCGTTAAAAACACGAAAAGAGATGATTTGGGCTCTTAATCGAGAACTGATTTTGAGAAAAAACTATTTATCAGAAAAGATTGAAACGATTTATTTAGGAGGAGGAACGCCGTCTTTATTATCCGAAGAAGAAATTGAATCTGTTTTTAGAACCATCTTTGAAAATTATATAGTATCTGATGATGCCGAAATTACATTAGAAGCAAATCCGGATGATTTAACCCAAGAAAAAATCCGGTTTTTTAAAAATACACCTATTAATAGATTCAGTATTGGAGTTCAATCTTTTTTTGATACGGATTTAAAATTTATGAATCGAGCACACAATGCAAAGGAAGCGATAAACAGTATTGAGAATGTAAAAAAAGCAGGATTTAAAAATATAACCATCGATTTAATTTACGGTATTCCAAATTCTAAAAATTGGAAAAATAATCTAAACATTTTTTTTAACTCGGGTATAACGCATTTATCGTCTTACGCCTTGACTGTAGAAGAAAAAACAATTTTAAATCATCTAATAAAAACAAAAAAGATACAACCGATTAATGAAGACCAGCAAAAAAAAGAATACGATCAGTTGATTGAACAAATTCAAATGAACGGCTTTGAACAATATGAAATATCGAATTTTGCAAAAAACGAACACTATTCAACGCATAACACCAATTATTGGAAAGCAAAACCCTACTTAGGAATTGGTCCTTCGGCACACTCGTTTAACGGAAAATCAAGACAATGGAATGTAGCTAACAATACACAGTATATAAAAGCAATACAAAACGACAAATTGCCTGCAGAAATAGAACAGCTCGGATTAAAAGAGTTGTATAACGAAAAAGTAATGATTGGTTTGAGAACAAAATGGGGAATAAATTTAGAAGAAATGAGAATGTTAGGAAAACAATTTGAAGAAACTCTGCTAAATGTATCAAATAAATATATAGCTGATAATAAATTGTTTATAAAGGATGGTTGTTTAATTTTAAACCCTTATTATCGTTTTTTTACTGATGGAATCGCCTCAGATTTATTTATAATTGATGATTTTTAGTTTTTTTTAAAATAAAATTTCACTCAAAATAAGTAAATTGCGGTTTTATATCAAATTTGAAATCAAAAACAGAAAAATACGATTACGCCTATTTAAAAATGGCGTTGGAATGGGCAAAATTATCTTACTGCAACCGTAGGAAGGTAGGAGCATTATTGGTTAAAGACCGAATGATTATTTCGGATGGTTATAACGGAACTCCCGGCGGTTTTGAGAATTTGTGTGAAGATGAAGAAGGTTATACAAAATGGTATGTTTTGCATGCAGAAGCCAATGCCATATTAAAAGTGGCCTCATCTACACAATCTGCTGAAGGAGCAACACTCTATATTACATTGTCTCCTTGCAAGGAGTGTAGCAAGTTGATTCACCAATCGGGAATAAAGAGAGTGGTTTACATTAAAGAGTATCGAGATACTACCGGAATAGAATTTTTAAGAAAAGCAGGGGTGGAAGTTGAATATTTTTCCGAAGAAAAATTGAAAAATGCGTAAATTATTTGAAAATGGATACGGTCCTTTAATTTTATTAACAGCAATCCTCTTCGGGTTTTCTGCAGGCGTATTTTTTATAAAATTCAATCCACAATACGGTTTTATAAGTAAAAACCAGAAAAAGATGCAGGATTTGATTTATGTGATTGAAAATGATTATGTAGATGTAGTGAATACGGATTCTATCGTAAACAAAACCATTAATGTTATTCTCTCAGAATTGGATCCTCATTCAAAATATATAGCTCCTGAGTTAACTCAAATGGCTGAAGAAGATTTGAATGGAGAATTTGTAGGAATTGGGATTTCGTATTTAAAAATAAACGATACGATTGTCATTCAACGGGTTTTGAAAAATAGTCCTAATCAAGGAAAACTATTCACGGGAGATAAACTACTTTTCGCTGATCAACATTCTCTAACCGGAGACAGTATTCATTTGGCTTCAAAATATTTAAAAGGAATTGAAAATACAAAAGTAAAGATACTTTTGATACGAGACAATGACACCATTATTCAAAATCTAGATCGAAAAAAAATTATTAACAGCCCCATTCGAGCATCTTATATGATAAATAATTCCGTAGGCTTTATTCATTTGAATACTTTTACGTACAATTCCGGAGAATTGGTAAGTAATGCCATAGATGATTTAAAAGCACAAGGTATGAAAACCTTAATTTTAGATCTTCGAGGAAATGGTGGAGGGTTTTTACGTGAAGCAAAAAAAATTGCAGATGAATTTCTTTCGGATAACAAAATCATGTATTATGTTAAAGGAAGAGGAAATATAAAGGAAGAAACAAAAGCAACTGAAGAAGGTGATTTTGAGCAAGGAAAACTGTATGTTTTAATTGATGAAGAATCTGCCTCGGCAAGCGAATTGTTAGCGGGAGCCATTCAAGATCATGACCGAGGTACGATTGTGGGGCGAAGATCATTTGGAAAAGGATTGGTACAACAAGAAATGGAGCTTTCCGACGGATCAAAAGTACGTTTGACAACAGCCCGATATTATACACCCACAGGGCGTTCTATTCAAAAACCTTTTTCAAAAGGAGAAAAAGGTCTGGAGGAATACCGTCATGAAAATTATGATCGTTATCATTCCGGTGAGATGTATTTTATGGATAGTATTAAAATCAACGATTCGTTAAAATTTAAAACCCCAAAAGGAAAAACGGTTTACGGAGGTGGAGGAATTATCCCGGATGTTTTTGTAGCAGTTGATACTTTATCGGTAGGCGATTGGTATTATTTGCAGCAAGGAAAAACCAATATTTACGATTATACCAATCAATATATTTTAAAAAATAAAACGCAATTGAAAGAATGGGGTGTAGATACGTTTAATAAAGAATTTAATGAAGAAAAAGTATATCAGGAATATTTGAGAAGATTTAAAAAAGTAGGAAAAATTTCAGGAAAGGATAAAAAGAAAATACAATTCCTGCTCAAAGCGTTAATTGCTCGTAATTTTTACGGAGATGAAGCCTATTTTAAAATATACAATACGTCGGATAATGTGATAGAAAAAGTATTAGAATTAGAAAAAACCATGAATTAAATGAAAAATATAGTTTATTTGTTTTTGTTTTTGGGTGCTCAATGGGTACAAGCTCAATACAGTCCTAAAATTATTGGAGATTGGACGGGGTGGTATGTAGAGGGACAAAAACATTATGATGTTCAACTCAAAGTAGAAAAATTCAACGGAATTTATTACGAGGGAACGATTACTTTAATCTACACCGATAAAGTAGTCCGGTTTAGTATAGAAGGAACGATTGAGAAAGATATTTTTAAAGTAACAGAAAGGGATATGATCAGTCAGTTTGCTCCTGAATATGTCATAAATCCGCAATGGTGCAAAGCAGATTATAATTTTGCTTTTTCAGACTTAGGAGATCGTTTTCAGTTAAAAGGAATGGCAAAAGTACCGGATGTAAACATTGCATACATCAGAGGTGTAAAAGTATATGATTCTCCAAAATGCAGGCATTTCGAAGGAGGTGAAATTAAATTGCAAAGAAAAAATTCGGATTATGCAGGTGAGGTTCATTTGGAAAAAGAAAAAGAAAAGGTAGTCTATGTAGAAAAGAAACCTTCTAATCCTTTTGAGGTTATTTCAAGAGAGTTAATCGGGCAGCCCAAAGAATATGAAAGAGTTGTTGTCGGAGGAAGTAATCCTACTACAAAAAATAGGGAAAAAACAAATCATCAGGAAAAGAACAATTCAAAACCAAGGATTGTATATAAAGAAGGAAATAATTTAAAAAATAAGGAGGTTGTAAAAAAAGATAAAGAGGTTGAATTAACAGAAAACAAAGGACGAAAAATAGTAGAAGCAAAAGAAATTGAATCAAATACGGGAATAGCCAAAATACAAGTATGGGATAATAGGAGCATTGATGGCGATATCATTTCCATTTACCATAACGGAAAATTGGTTGAAGAAAATATCAATTTGTTAAAAAAGAAAAAAGAATTATCCATTACGCTCGAAAAAGGGAAAAATGTAATTGTAATGCATGCCGTTAATTTAGGAGAGATTCCTCCAAACTCGGCAGCGATGAATATTAGTACAGGTAAGAAAAAATATTTTGTAGAATTAAAATCGGATACCAAAAAGAGTGAATCAATTGTGATTTACTATTATCCTTAAAAAATATAGAAAAATAATTATTCAGAGTGAGCGTTTGTGTAGGTACGCCATTTTTCGATAGCTTGGGTCATATCTTCAGGAATTGGTGTTTCAAAAAACATAAATTTTTTGGTTTTAGGATGTTCAAAGCCTAAAGATTTAGCATGTAAAGCCAATCGTGGAAGAACTTTAAAACAATTTTCAACAAATTGTTTATATTTTGAAAAAGTGGTACCTTTCAA
Organism: Flavobacteriales bacterium; assembly: GCA_047975265.1. GTDB lineage: Bacteria > Bacteroidota > Bacteroidia > Flavobacteriales > UJ101 > UJ101. Next base: position 77,157 of record JBKEDE010000003.1, on the reverse strand, counting down.
AATACGATCGCCTTCATAACGGTCATCATTAAATAAAGTATGTCCTTTGTATTTCATGTGAACACGGATTTGGTGTGTTCTTCCGGTTTCTAATTGGCATTCCACCAGGGTAACATAACAGAATCTTTCAAGAACTTTATAATGCGTTACAGCATGTTTTCCTTCTTCTCCATCAGGATATACAGTCATCCACATTCTGTTTTTTGGATGTCGTCCAATATTCCCTTCAATAGTTCCGCTGTCCTCTTCAATATGCCCCCAAACTAAGGCGGCATATTTTCGCTGGGTTGTTTTATTAAAAAATTGTTTAGCCAAATGATTCATGGCAAACTCATTTTTAGCAATAACCAATAAGCCACTGGTATCTTTATCAATTCGATGAACCAAGCCCGGGCGTTCCAAATCAGAGTTCATAGAAGGTAAATTTTCAAAATGATATTTTAAGGCGTTAACTAAAGTTCCTTCATAATTACCATGACCGGGATGTACAACCATACCGGGGTTTTTATTTACGACTAAAACATCCGCATCTTCATAAATAATATCCAAAGGAATATTTTGGGGAATAAGCGTGTTTTCATAAGGAGGATGCGATAATAAGACCCGAATTACATCATAGGGTTTTACTTTGTAGTTTGATTTTACTGATTGATCATTAACAAAAATATTTCCATTCTTTGCTACTTGTTGAATTTTGTTACGGGTAGCATTTTCAACATAATTCATTAAATATTTGTCAATCCGTAAAGGTTCTTGCCCGGCACTGGCTACAAACCGATAGTGTTCAAATAAATCTTCTTCATTGGGAATAGATGAATGATCGATTTCCGTCATCTTTTAAATTTTATTTTAGGGCATATTGGCTTCGGGAGTTTCCTTAGTTTTCAAACTATCGGGAAATTCAGCCAAAGTGTGTGTTTCATTGGCTTCTACTTTAGCATTTGTAATCCATACATTAACAGGCTGCCCCATTTCTAACATGGTTCCGGGACTTGGTAGTTGGTCAAATATTCGGGCTGATAATGAATCAGTTACTTTTTCTTTAACAACAGATCCTAACGACAATTCTACTTGTTTTAAAACAATAAAAGCCTCTGAAAGGGTCAATCCTCTAAGATTAGGAATTTCTACATTTTCTTTGTAGCCTTCTCCTAAAACTAAATCTACCACAGCATATTTAGGCAGTTCTTGTCCGGGAAAAGCCTCTTGATTGTTGTATAAGACTTTTAAAACAACATCTTTTGCAATATGGGGTTCATAAGTGATATTTCCTACTTTTAAAGATACTAAACCTAAGTGTTGGCTGGCCAAACGAATGGAGCGATCTATTAAATCAGGTAGCTTAACAGGTCTGAACGTTTTCGGATTAGCTTTAACAGAAATAGAGCGTCCTTTTTTTACATAATTTCCGGCTTCGGGTTCTTGTTTATAAATTTGGAATGGTTTATATTCCTCTTCAAATTTGATAGAATCAACCGATAGTTTTAAATCATATTCTTCTAGTAATTTTTCAGCTTCCATTAAAGTCAAACTATCAATTTTCGGAACTTTAATTTTCTCACCATGATTTGTTATAGAGTTTAAAAAGCCTCTGGACCAATACAATATACCAATACTTATTAAAAACATTAAGAGAATGCTTAACCAAAATTTCCAACTTATAAAAAATCGTAAAAAACCCATAATCTTTTGATTCGATTTAGCACAAAGATATAAATTAATCGATACTATTGTGTGAAATGAGTATTTTTAAGTTAAATTTGTAAGACAATTCTTTTAGATACACCATGAAGAAAAATGTAGCAGTTTTAATGGGAGGATATACCGATGAAAGTATTATTTCGTTAAAAAGCGGTCAAACAGTTTACGATCATATTGATCAAAAAAAATATAATGTTTACAAAGTACATATTTTAAAAGAAGGCTGGTATGCAGTAGTAGAAGAGGTTAAATGTACTATTAATAAAGGCGATTTTAGTTTTGAATTAAATCATCAAAAAATTGTGTTTGATGTGGTTTTTAACATTATTCACGGAACTCCCGGAGAAGATGGAAATATTCAGGCTTATTTTGATATATTAGGAATAAAACACACTTCTTGTCCTTTTTATCAATCGGCATTAACATTTAATAAGAAAGATAGTTTGGCAGTATTAAATTCATATGGAATTCAATCAGCCACATCATATTTTTTACATGAAGACGATCCGGTTCAAATAGAGAAAATTCTTACAAAAGTGGGGCTTCCTTGTTTTGTAAAACCCAATAAATCCGGTTCAAGTTTAGGAGCTTCTAAAGTAACTAAAAAAGAAATGCTGCAAAAAGCCATAGACCATGCTTTTGAAGAAGATGACGAAATAATTATCGAAACTTTTTTAGAAGGAACAGAAGTTTCGGTAGGAGTGGTAGATTATAAAGGAAAAGTACAAGTTTTGGGTATTACCGAAATCATAACAGAAAATGATTTTTTTGATTATGCGGCAAAATACGAAGGACAATCAGAAGAAATCACACCGGCACGCTTATCAGAAGAAGAAGAAAAACAAGTTAGAGAAATAGCAGAAAAAGTATATAAAACATTAAAAATGAAAGGATTATCTCGATCTGAATATATTTTGGTAAAAGGGGTTCCTCATCTTATAGAAATGAATACCAATCCAGGCATGTCATTACAGAGCATTTTACCACAGCAGGCAGAAAAAGCCGGAATTTCCCTAAATGACCTATTTGGAGATATGATTCAAAAAGCTTTAAAATCATGAAAAAAAGAATTGCACTTTTCCCCGGATCTTTTGATCCGATTACCTTAGGACATTATGACATTATAAAGCGAGCCATTCCTTTGTTTGACAAAATCATCATAGGAATAGGGACAAATGCAAATAAAAATTATATGTTTTCTATTGAAAAAAGAGTGGCGTTCATAAAAGAGGCCTTTAAAAAAAATGAAACGGTAGAGGTAACGACCTATGAAGGATTAACTGTTGATTTTTGTGATGAAATTGGTGCTCAATTTATTTTGAGAGGTTTGCGAAATCCTGCCGATTTTGAGTTTGAAAAGGCAATAGCTCATGCAAACCGTAAAATGAATAGCAAAATTGAAATGGTCTTTTTGTTGACATCATCAGGAAAATCGTATATCAGTTCAAGTATAGTTCGTGATGTCATGAAAAACGGAGGGGATTATACCGTTTTTGTACCCGATTCAGTAAGAGTTTAAAACCAGTATATTATGGCAAGTATTAAGAATTTAAAAAAAGATGTTAATTTTATTTTAGCCGATCTTATTGAAGATTGTTTGATATGGCAATTGGAAAATCCTAAAAAGGATGTAGCAGCATCTGAAAAAATTATTTCAGATGCCATTGAAACTTTCGATAAAACAATTGCCCGAATTAATGAAAAGGGAATTGCCGATAAAAAAGCACATTTTAGAGCAATTGTCAAAGATTTAAAAGAATCGGTAGCTTCTTTATTGGAAAGAGTAGGAAAATTATAAAAAAACAAAAAAATCACACTTAAAATTTTAAGTGTGATTTTCTGTAACAGTTTTCAAGTTAAATATTCATTTTCAGGATTTTCTCCTTCGATGATAATGTATTCTTATAACATTTATGAAGCAATCACCTCACATATAATTCTTTAAATTAGTAAGCAATGTGAAATAACTTCTGTTATGAGACAAAAATACGGCATTTTTTTTATAAAAAACATTTTTTTGTTTGTAGGTATTATTAACACGATCATATTCTTTATACGTACGACAAAAAATAGAAAAATATACGATGATGTGATTTTTATAGTTTTTGAGGTTCTATGTATAAATAGCCAAAAAATGTATGGGTAACATTTTTTCTTCTATAATTGGTTTAAATTCAAATTTAGAATAAATAATCTTTCTCAAATAACTCTATTGAAATATCATCAATATCTAAGATTTTAATTCCTTTTTTAAATGAATCTTTAGCGGTAGTTTTTATTATTTCGCATTCTATATGTTCTAATTATATTTTCCAATTCCCTGTGTGTCACATTTAGAGAATCAATCTCTATTTTTTCATATTCATCTTCACCATAAAAGAAAGTTAGATACCATTTAATTGATTTTCCATAGGCCTTCCCGTACCACCTCTTCACATTCAATGGTTGACCATTCTCTAAAAATACCATTTTGAGTTATGATTCCTTTATTATCAATTATAATTTGAGGATTATTATTAAATGCTTTTCTATATTCTCTTACACTACTATAAAGTCCAATAGCTAACATAATTGTTCCTAAAATTTCTCCTTTAAATAAAAAATAAATTCCAACTCCGATAATTAAAATTGAAGTACCGAATTCTAAGCGATTATGCAGTTTAGAATAGTAAATTTTAGTTTTTGGAGGAAGGGAATAATCCTCTCTATATTCATCTTCTTTCTCAAATTTCTTTTTAAGTTTTTCAAGTTTTACTTTATCCTCACTGTTTCTGATTTCAGTTTTTTCAAAAATATTCCCATCACTCCAGATGAGTTTTTCCTGAATAGCTCTTTTCTTTAATTCGTGAACATTTCTAACATTTTCAAAAGCCCAAATTCGCCACTTAGTTATCATGAAACTCCAAATTAACCAAGCTAAGACAAATCCAATTAGAAAAGCAATCCCAATTCCCCATACCGGAATTAAATTTTGTTTGTATAAATAGAATGCAAGTGCAGGACATCCAATAATTACCACAAAAACAGGAACATTTACAATTAAGTGTCCTCTTTTTATTGCTTTATCAACTGAGATTTCTTGTCGCATTCAGACTTGATTTCAAATGGAACTTAATACTCTGCTCAATATTATTTTTCTTTTACTCTGTTTCGTAAGTCGTTCCGTTACGGCTGTCTTTTAAGAAAATTCCTATGGAGGCTAATTCATCCCGAATTTTATCAGATAATACAAAATCCTTATCAACACGGGCTTGAGTACGCATTTCAATTAACATCTGCATAACGCCGTCTAATTTGTCAGAACCGACATCTTGTTTAATATCTTCTAATCCTAAAACCTTAAAAATAAAGTCGTGCATAGTTTCTTTTAAAAGGTCTAAATCTTCCTTGGTTAAGGCTTCTTTTCCTTCTTCTTTAATGCTGTTGATTATTTTTACAGCATCAAATAGTTGAGCAATTAAAACAGGACTGTTAAAATCATCATTCATAGCATCAAAACACTTTTTTCGCCATGTTTTTACATCAAACGTTGAGGTGTTAGCCGATTGAATACGATTCATGTTCCGTACAGCTTCCATTAAGCGATTGTAACCTTTTTCGGCAGCCAGTATCGTATCGTTTGAAAAATCCAGCACACTGCGATAATGAGCCTGTAAAATAAAAAAACGAACAATGCCCGGATGAAAAGGTTTTTGGAAAAAATGATTGTTTCCGCTGAACAATTCTTCCGGTAGAATTGTATTTCCTGTAGATTTACTCATTTTTTTGCCGTTCATGGTCAGCATATTAGCATGCATCCAGTAATTTACAGGACTTTTTCCGTAAGCTCCTTTGGCTTGTGCAATTTCACATTCATGATGCGGAAATTTCAAATCCATTCCTCCTCCGTGAATATCAAATTGATTTCCTAAATATTTGGTACTCATAACAGTGCACTCTAAATGCCAGCCTGGAAAACCTTCTCCCCAAGGAGATTCCCAACGCATAATATGTGTAGGATTGGCTTTTTTCCATAAAGCAAAATCTTGTGGGCTTTTCTTCTCAGCTTGTCCTTCTAATTCCCGTGTGTTGGAGAGTAAGTCCTCTATTTTTCTTTTACTTAATTCGCCGTAATTTTCGGTTTCGTTATATTTTAATACATCAAAGTAAACTGAACCGTTTACTTCATAAGCCAATCCTTTTTCAATCAGAGTCTCGGTAATTTTAATTTGTTCGATAATATGCCCTGTTGCCGTAGGCTCTATATTGGGCGGAAGATTGTTGAATTTTTTTAATATGTTATGAAAGTCTAACGTATAACGCTGAACGATTTCCATCGGTTCTGTCTTTTCTAAGCGGGCTTTTTGGGCAATTTTATCTTCTCCTTCATCAGCATCATTCAGCAAATGACCTGCATCGGTAATATTACGAACGTAGCGTATTTTGTAGCCCAAAAATTTAAAATAACGATAAATTAAATCAAACGAAATAAAAGTGCGACAATTTCCCAAATGTACATTACTATATACGGTAGGACCACATACATACATACCGATATTTCCTTCTAAAACAGGTTTGAAATCTTCTTTTTCTCCGGTCATGGAGTTGTGTAGCTTTATTTTTTGTGTTTGATATAATGCATTCATTTTAAGAAGCGTTTTTATACATTAAAACGTGTTTCCAGTTGAATATATTTAACAAATTCTTTTCTCATCAAAGGGTCGGTTTTAAAACGTCCTCCAAATTCTGATGTAACGGTCGAGCTGTCGATATCGCATATTCCGCGAGAATTGACACATAAATGTTTTGCATCGATGATGCAGGCTACATCTTCTGTATTCATCGTCTCTTGCAATTCTTTAACAATTTGCATGGTTAAACGTTCTTGTACTTGTGGGCGTTTTGCATAAAAATCCACAATTCGATTGAGTTTAGATAATCCGACAACCTTACCTGTTGAGATATAAGCAATATGAGCCCGCCCAACGATAGGCAAAAAATGATGTTCGCACGTAGAATACAACACAATGTTTTTCTCTACGAGCATTTCGTTATATTTATAGGGATTACTAAAAGTGGACATAATAGGTTTTCTTTTTGGATCTAAACCGCCAAAAGCTTCTTTTACATACATTTTAGCCACCCGTTTTGGAGTTCCTTTTAGGCTGTCATCTGTTAAATCCAATCCTAATACTTCCATAATTCCCTTTACATGTCGCTCTATTTTTTCGATTTTTTCCTCATCTGATAACTCAAACGCATCGGCACGCAATGGAGTCTCTATAGAAGTCATAAGATGATGATCTCCCAATTCTTCTATATGTTCATCGTTTATATGACTCATCTCTATTTTTAATTTTTGATAACCACAAAGATAATTTTTTTGTTTTAAAAATAAATGTTTCGGTTTGATAATGTGTTTTTAAAATAAAAGATAATTTTATTTGGTTTTTTTCTTCTCTACAAAAATTCTGAATATTCCGTATCTTTATAAAATGAAATCATTTTTAGATCAGGTTGTAGAAAAAATCATTTTCCAAAATACTGAAGACATTGTTTTTGTTTTACCTAACAAACGATCGGGGATTTTTTTAAAAGAAAGTTGGATTCGCCATTCGGAAAACAAAACAACATGGTTACCTCAAATTTGGACGATAGAAGAATTTATGGAAACCGTTTCTGAATTAAAACAATCGGATTCGATAACATTGTTTTTTGAGTTTTATAAAGCCTATTTTGATACGCATGAAAATCCGGAGTCTTTTGAACATTTTTTAAAATGGATTTCCACAACTATTTCAGATTTAAACGATATAGACCGAAATTTAGTAAAAGCCTCAACGTTTTTTGAATATATCATTTCTATTGAACGAATGGATAAATGGGAACCAAAGGAATTAGATTATGAAACTGATTTGATTCAAAATCATTTTCTCTTTTGGAAAGGTGTTGAAAAAATGTATTATCAAGTACATCAAAATTTAAAAAAACAATCTTTAGGTTATCAAGGTATGATTTTTAGGGAGGCTTATGAGAAAATAGCGAATTATATTACCAAAAATAAAACACATTTTGTTTTTGCTGGATTTAATGCTTTAACCCAATCTGAAGAAAAAATCATTCAATTTTTAAAGAAAGAAAAAAGAGCTTCTGTTTTTTGGGATGCGGACGAATATTATCTAAATAACACCGAGCAGGAGGCCGGAGTGTTTTTACGGGAAAAAAGAAAATGGCGTTTTTATGAACAAGAACCCTTTTCTTTCGTAGAAAAAAAATTATCGCAAAAGAAAAAAATACGCATAATAGGAACGCCTAAGCAAACAGGGCAGGTAAAATTAGCCGGAAATATACTTCAGGAGTTGGTTCAAAAAGAAAAAACATTAACCAATACGGCATTTGTTTTGGCAGATGAAAATTTATTGGAACCGGCTTTAAATGCTTTGCCTGATACGATAAACAGCGTAAACGTAACAATGGGTTATCCGTTAAAAAATGTACCATTAAGTACTTTTTTTACTTCTTTTTTACAATTATATGCCAATTATGTAAAATTTAATCAAAAAGGCTTTTATTATGAAGATGTCGTACGTTTTTTTAAAAATTCATATACGGATTATTTAATAGAAAACCGAGTAGAATTATTGGATGATTTAGTAAAGCTGAACAAGACTTTTATTCCTGTTACAGCATTAGATAATGCCTCAAAAATATTTGAAATAGAAGAAAAAGTAACTCCGCCTCAAATTATTGAAAAATCGTTGTATTTAATTCGTTTTTTAGCTAAAAACACCCCTTTAAAAAATCATCCTCTTGAAATGGAGTATCTCTTTCGATTTTCCACTATTTGGGAAACGATAAACCTGCTTTTGGAAAAATTCTCTTTTGTAAAAGAGGTTAAAGTCTTACAAACTTTATACAATCAAATTCTTTTTAATGAAACATTATCATTTTATGGAGAACCTTTGATAGGATTACAACTGATGGGAATGCTTGAAACTCGATTGTTGGATTTTAAAAACGTTATCATAACATCAGTAAACGAAGGAATTCTTCCCAAAGGAAAGACAAAAAGCTCCTTTATTCCTTTTGATGTTCGTAAACATATGGAATTACCAACATTTCAAGAAAATGATGCCATTTTTGCTTATCACTTTTATCGTTTAATTCAGCGGGCGGAAAATATATATTTGATTTATAACACAGAAAACGATGATTATGGAGCAGGTGAAAAATCACGGTTTTTAACACAATTGGAAATAGAATTACCTTATGAAATCAAGCAGGATATTGCAGCAGAAGACCCTTATGAAAAATCTGTAGAGCTGTTACAAATTATAAAATCATCAAAAATGATGGAACGTTTGTACGAAATGGCTGAGAAAGGTTTTTCTCCTTCTGCTTTGAATAATTATATCCGAAATCCACTGACTTTTTATTATCAAAATATATTAGGGCTTCAGGAAGTGGAAACGATTGAAGAAACGATGAATGCCAAAACTTTAGGAATCATTGTTCACAATACATTGGAAAAGTTATACAAACCTTATATTGATGAAGTTTTGACTGTTGAAACCATTTCGAAATTACAAAATCAGTCTGAAAAAATAGTACAAAATCAGTTGGATGAAGTTTATACTAATGGCGACTATTCCAAAGGAAAAAACATACTGATTTATGGTGTGGCAAAACGTTTTGTACACAATTTTTTGGAGTATGAAAAACAAGAAATCACGGAAGGAAACGAAATTATAATCAAGCAATTAGAGGTTGAGTTGAAAATACCATTTTACACCAAGGATAAAGAAATAAACCTAAGAGGTTTCGCCGATAGAATCGACCAATATAACGGTATTATCAGAATACTCGATTATAAAACAGGAATTACAGAATCTCGTAAATTAAAACTAAATGATTTTGAAGAAGTTACAATTTCTAAAGAATATGACAAAGCTTTGCAATTATTGCTATACGTTTATATGTATCAAGAACAATTTGATAAGAACGAAGTAAGTGCAGGAATTATTTCGTTCAGAAAACTAAAGCAAGGTGTTATGTTGTTGAACTTGAATAAGAATACCGTGATTTCAAAAGAAGATTTAGAAGGTTTTAAACCTAAATTGAATGCCCTTTTATTGGAAATTTTAAATGCTGAGATACCTATTATCGAAAAAAGAGAAGAAGAATAAAAAACAATTTTGAAATTATGAAGTCATTTAAAATACTCCAAACAATAAAAAAGCCTGAAAAAATAAGGAAATATGGAAAAAACTCTTAATTTTGGGGGAATTTTAAATAGATATTAATAAATTATTTAAGAATTAGAATATGGAATTAAATATGATTTTAGCCCCCATTACAATGGCTGTTTTAGGATTACTTTTTATGCTTTTTAAAATGGCATGGGTAAAAAAACAAGCCGTTGGAAATGAAAAAATGAAAGGTATTTCAAAGAGCATTAAAGAAGGAGCTTTGGCTTTTTTAAATGCTGAATACAAATTACTTTTTGTTTTTGTAATAGTTGCTTCATTGGCTTTATTTGGGATTTCTTTAGTTGTTGAAACAACCCATTGGCTGATTGTTCCTGCTTTTGTTTTAGGAGCTATTTTTTCAGCATTAGCCGGAAATATCGGAATGCGTGTAGCAACCGAAGCCAACGCCCGAACTGCAGAAGCTGCTAAAACAAGTTTGCCTAAAGCACTTAAAGTTTCTTTTGGAGGAGGAACCGTGATGGGATTAGGTGTGGCCGGATTAGCCGTTTTGGGTCTGAGTTTATTCTTCTGGATTTTCTTAGGACAATTCATGGAAAGTGAAGGCAGTTTTTATGATAACATGACATTGGTTTTAGAATCTTTGGCAGGATTTTCTCTCGGAGCTGAATCTATTGCATTATTTGCCCGTGTGGGTGGTGGAATTTATACAAAAGCCGCCGATGTAGGAGCCGATTTAGTAGGAAAAGTAGAAGCCGGAATACCGGAAGATGATCCGAGAAACCCCGCAACCATTGCTGATAATGTAGGAGATAATGTAGGCGATGTAGCAGGAATGGGTGCAGATTTATTTGGTTCATATGTAGCGACTGTATTGGCAGCAATGGTTTTAGGAAATTATCTAATTCGTGATATGTCTGCTACAACTCAATTTACAGATAATTTTAACAATATGGGACCTATTTTATTACCTTTGGTTATTGCCGGAGTGGGTATTTTAGCATCTATTGCAGGTACTTTTTTAGTTAATATAAAAAATAATCATGCAAAAGAAAAGCAAGTGCAAGCTGCGTTGGATTTAGGAAACTGGGCAGCTATTTTTATTACCGCCGTAGCCGGTTATTTTCTTATTGATTACATGCTTCCGGATACGATAAAAATGAATTTCTTTGGAGAAGGTATTAAAGAAATTCCATCCATAAATATTTTTTGGGCTTGTTTAATGGGTCTTGCCGTAGGAGCTTTAATTTCCTTTGTAACAGCCTATTATACCAGTTTGGGTAAAAAACCGGTGTTAGATATTGTCAAAAATAGTTCAACAGGTGCTGCTACTAATATTATTGCAGGTTTGGCTGTCGGAATGCAGTCCACTTTTGCTTCCGTATTATTATTTGCCGTAGCCATATGGGGTTCTTATGCTTTAGCCGGATTTTATGGTGTAGCCTTAGCTGCTTCAGCCATGATGGCCACCACAGCCATGCAGTTGGCAATTGATGCTTTTGGTCCGATTGCAGACAATGCAGGGGGAGTGGCAGAAATGTCTGAGCTACCGGATGAAGTTCGTGAACGTACCGATATTTTAGATTCCGTAGGAAATACAACCGCTGCAGTAGGTAAAGGTTTTGCCATTGCTTCGGCTGCTTTGACTGCTTTGGCATTGTTTGCTGCTTATGTAACATTTACAGGGATTGACGGAATCAATATTTTTAAAGCTCCGGTACTTGCAGCATTATTTGTTGGAGGGATGATTCCGGTTGTTTTTTCTGCATTGGCAATGAAGTCAGTAGGAAAAGCAGCGATGGATATGGTTATGGAAGTTCGACGTCAATTTCAAGAAATTCCGGGAATTATGGAGGGAACCGGAACTCCTGAATATGGTAAATGTGTTGAAATTTCTACAAAAGCTGCTTTAAGAGAAATGATGCTTCCGGGGGCTCTAACCATTATTACACCTATTTTAATTGGGTTGGGAACCGGATTGGTTTCTGATAATTGGATTTTAGCTGCTGAGGTTTTAGGAGGTTATATGGCAGGAGTTTGCGTATCAGGTGTGATGTGGGCAATTTTTCAGAATAATGCAGGAGGAGCATGGGATAATGCTAAAAAATCATTTGAAGCCGGTGTAGAGATTAATGGAGAGATGACTTACAAAGGATCTGATGCTCACAAAGCTGCTGTAACAGGTGATACGGTGGGAGATCCTTTCAAAGATACTTCAGGACCTTCCATGAATATTTTAATCAAACTAACGTGTTTAATCGGATTGGTAATCGCTCCAATATTAGGAGAAGGACACACCGAATCAAAGCCGTATTCTTCAAACAATAAAATTAAAATAGAGGATACAGTTAAGGGACAGCATCGTTCGCCAGAGGTAGTGATAACTCAAACAGGAGTATTGAAAGAAGAATAACAGATTTTTTAGATAAAATTAAAAATAGCTGTTTGATTAAAACCGGACAGCTTTTTTATTATGAATGAATCATGTGATGGACAAACAGATAAAAACGTTGGCAAATTTTAGTATGACCGCCACAACTTTCAGTGGTCTTGAAGAAATTTTGGCTTTTGAAATTAAAAATTTAGGTGGAGGAAATGTTAAGACTACACAAAGAGCGGTAACTTTTGAAGGTGATTTGGGCTTTCTATATAAAGCAAATATCAGTTTAAGAACAGCTTTGCGTATTTTGGTTCCTATAAAATCATTTCGGGCGGTTAATGAAAAGCAATTGTATTCAAAAGTTCGAAAAATTAATTGGAACGATTTTATAAAACCTTATCAAACCTTTTCTATTGATTTTGCCGGAACATCTGATATTTTTCGTCATTCACAATATGCTTCACAAGTTGTTAAAGATGCCATTGTAGATCGTATCCGAAATGATCAAGGAAGTCGCCCGTCGATCAATCGTGATCATCCGGATATTCGTATTAATCTACTTATAAGTGGTGATAAAATAACATTATCTTTAGATAGTTCAGGGCAACCTCTTTTTAAAAGAGGCTATCGTGTTGAAACCGGTGTTGCACCTATTAATGAAGTTTTGGCAGCCGGAATTTTATTGGTAGCCGATTGGGACGGTAAAGGAAATTTTTTAGATCCGATGTGTGGTTCAGGAACATTTCTAATTGAAGCAGCCATGATTTCGTGTGATATTCCGCCTCAATTAAATCGTAAACATTTTACTCTTATGAACTGGAGTAATTATAACGCAGAATTATTTGAGTTTATAAAAGAAATCCGCATGAAACGCATTAAAAACACTGAAGGAAAAATTATAGGTTACGATACGGATATCGAAGTATTGGAAGCTGCTCAAAAAAATATTGATCAAGCGGGTTTAAATGATTTTATTCAATTGAAAAAACAAGACTTTTTTACTTCAAAGAAAGAACACTTCCCTGTTTTATTGGTTTTTAATCCACCTTATAATGAGCGTATGGAAAGTGATAATCAACGATTTTATAAAAAAATAGGTGATACGTTAAAACAATATTATCCCAATACGTGGGCATGGTTTATAACCTCTGATTTTGATGCTTTGAAAAGTGTTGGATTAAGACCTTCTAAAAAAATTCCTTTGTATAACGGAAAATTAGAATGTAAATTAGTAAAATATGAATTATATGAAGGATCTAAAAAATCAAAGTATAACGATTAAAAATTCTATTGAATTTCTAAAGTAGCTAACGGTTTGACAACAATGGAACCATTATTCATCACAGAGCCGTTTATGGTTAATGTGCTTTGGTTTTCTATGGTCAGTGTTTTATTTTTTTCAACTTGAACGTATGGAGCGGTAAAAGTAGTATCCGTTTGAACGGTATAATCTCCATCAAAAATCAGGCATTGGTCTGTTCCATTAGGAGTTTGGGCAGACCATGTAGTTCCGTTATAAATATTACACGTTACTTCTTGAACACCGTTAATTAAAAGAGCAAAATGTTCTGCGGTATTATTTTTTAAAGTTCCCTTATGAGAAACCGTTACTTTAATAATACCTTGTTTTAGCTCATTGGTATGGATGTAAACTTCTTCTATATTATCAACTGTGTTATCGCCTCTTACAGGAGGATTGGAAGGTTGCAAAGCATCTAATTTCCAGGGTTCGTATATGGTTGAAGCATTTTCTAAACGTAGATCCAAATCATTTACCAACATAGAAGTTCTGTTGTTGAGCAATAAATTTTGTGCTTCGGTACCGGATAGAGTATGAGAAAAATCAAAAACAGGTGTTCCTTCAGGATCGTACCAAGAAAGTGTAGCTGTGATTCGGTCTAATTTAGGAGCAAAGTAATAGGTTTTTGAGGTGTTATTATCTAAAACATCTTCTACAATAAAAGTAGAAGTGTTGATATTTGAAATAAAATCGGTAGCACCTTTGGCATCAAACAGTCCCCATCCGTAATGGTAGTCCGGACCAATGTAATCACCTAATTCACCCGCCGTGTTCGCTATTAATCCTTTTAATGTAAAGCCCAGAAGGATGTTACCTAAAGTTTTTTTTGCATGTTCTTGAATTAATAAACTGCCTCCGGTAACAATGGGTGCTGAGAATGATGTTCCTTGAGCGGTTGTATATCCTCCTATTGAAGAAGTAGTGTACATATTCTGTCCTACGGCAACGACATCGGGTTTAATTCGTCCGTCATCCATGGGTCCGACACTTGATTGCTGCCATAGTGAAATATCACTGTTGTTATCAAAAGAGGATGATTCATCAATCGCCCCGACAACAAGACTATTCTTAGAACCATGCCCCCAAGCTATACAATCATAACCGTTTGATATCGAGCAGTCAGAGGGATAAGTTGCTATTCCTGTGTGATCATTGATAGCTCCATATTCTGTTTTATCATTTCCTGAAGAAAAGATGAGGTTGTAATTTTGATAGGTGTCTAACAAGGCATCAATTTCTACATCAAATGAAGAGTAAAATCCAAAAATATAATCTTCTGTCATTTGATAATTTTTTGCCCCACTGTCTTCACCCCATTTCCACAGCGTACAAACTCCTGAAGCATTGTATGTACTGCATCGGTACCCTCCGTCAAATCCCCACGAGTTGTTAGCGAGAACACTGGTGTTGGATTGTGCTTCATTTTGAATTTGGGAAATATAATCCATAGTACTAAAACTTCCTAAAGCATTCAGAAGACTATACGTCCTAACTTTAGCTTTTGGGACCATACCTTTAGCATCGGCATCATTTTTTCCACTAGAGGCTAAAACTCCTGCCACTGCTGCAGCGTGAGACGTATCATTGTTATAATTTCCCAATCGTTCGATACGAGTTATCGGCGGTAATTGATCGTCATAAAAATCGGGATGGTTATCAATAGCTCGACCCGTTTCCCACATGGCAACAGCTAAATTTTCTCCTTGTAAATTAAGTCCCGAATCCCGTATAAGGTCAATTCTGGAGGCTTTAGCTCCTTGAACGTTATCATCTTTAGGATTAGGGTTTTGTATTTTAAAAAGTGTTGAAGCAACTCGGGAAGAATAAAGTTGTTTCTGCTTTTGAAATCGTTTTAAATACGCATTCTTTTTAGCAGAATCTACTATTTCATCGGGCAAAATAGTTCTCCTGTATTGTCCTATCAAAAAAGAAGAACTTATAAAAATAAAGATAATATGGTAAGGTTTAAGTATCATCTCCAATTTTTTTGCAAATTTAAAGAAAATTAAATCAATTTTTTTAATTAAAAATATTAATTTGCAACTTTGTTAAAGTTTCATTTTAAAGAAGAAAAAACAAATTCATGGAACAACAGCTTGCTGTAGTTTTTACTACAAAAGAATCAAAAATTTTAGCAGAAGAAATTGCTAAACATCTCAATCTCCCTTTAGGAAATGTTAATTTTCAAATTTTTAGTGATGGCGAGTACCAGCCTGCTTTTGAAGAATCTGTAAGAGGGAAACGCGTTTTTATTATTGGGTCAACGATGCCTCCGGCAGATAATTTGATGGAAATGCTATTATTGTGCGATGCTGCCAAAAGAGCATCTGCTGATAAAATCACAGCCGTTATTCCCTATTTTGGTTGGGCAAGGCAAGACAGAAAAGACAAGCCCCGCGTTCCAATAGGAGCTAAAATGGTAGCCAATATATTAACTTCTGCAGGGGCAACACGTGTCATGACGATGGATCTGCATGCAGACCAAATTCAAGGATTCTTTGAAATACCGGTAGATCACTTGTATGCCTCTACTATTTTTATAGATTATATCAAAGAATTGAATTTAGAAAATTTAACATTTGCTTCGCCTGATATGGGAGGAGCTAAAAGAGCTCGAAATTATGCAAAACACTTAGATGCCGATGTAGTAATCTGCTATAAGGAACGCTCAAAAGCCAACCAAGTCGGGTATATGGATTTAATTGGAAATGTAGAAGGAAAAAATGTGATTTTAATTGATGATATGATTGATACAGCTGGAACGATTACGCAAGCAACCAATTTATTAAAAGAGCGAGGAGCCATCAGTGTTCGTGCTTTTGCTACACATGCCATTCTTTCCGGAAAAGCTTGTGAACGAATTGAAAATGCCCCAATGGAAGAATTGGTTGTAACGGATACAATTCCTTTAAAAGGTAGTATTTCTAAAATAAAAGTATTAACTTGTGCCCCGCTCTTTGCAGAAGTTATGAGTTTAGTTCATTGCAAAAAGTCAATTAGCTCAAAATTTTTAATATAATTTTTATAAAATAACTAAAAATGAAATCAATTTCAATTCAAGGACAGAAAAGAGAAAACGTAGGAAAAGTGGCAACTCGCGAATTACGTAATGCTGAAAAAGTACCTTGTGTGGTGTATGGTGATAAAGACCCGATACATTTCGCAGTTACTGAAATGGTATTTAAAAAATTAGTTTACACACCGGATGCACACACGGTTGTGATTGAATTAGGAGATGATAAAATCAATGCTATTTTACAGGATATTCAATTTCATCCGGTAACCGATAGAATTTTACATGCTGATTTTTATCAAATTCATGAAGATAAAGAAGTTACGATGAATATTCCGGTACGTTTAAATAAAGGACATTCCAAAGGATTAATGGCAGGAGGATCTTTGCAGTTTAATTTACGCAAATTAAAAGTAAAAGCATTGCCGGCAGACTTACCGGATATGATTAAAGTAGATTTAACCAATATAGGAATCGGAGACAAGGTTTATATTACGGATTTAAAAGAGGGTAATTATACTTTCTTACATCCGGATAATGCCGTTGTTGCAGCCATTAGAGTTTCTCGTGCATCAATAAAAACTCAAGATGAAGATGAAAACGATGATGCAGCAACTACTGAAGAAACAGCTGAAACAACGGAAACCGAAACAACAGAAACCGAAAAATAACGATTTTAGAATTTATCTATACGAAAAACCGTCTAGTCTTTGATAAAGAAAGGCGGTTTTTTTTAGATAATTATGTATTATTTTAAAAATTAAATAACGACTTTAATGCCTGTTGTAGAAAGTACATACAATCCGCCTAAACTTTTTAAAAACGGTTTTTTTTCAACACTTTATTCCGCAACACTAAGAAAAGTTTCTTCAACAAACTTAGAAAGAGAGCGTATTACGTTGCCTGATGATGATTTTTTAGATATTGACTGGTCAAAAACCCCTGAAAATAAAGGCAAACTTTTAATATCTCTTCATGGATTAGAAGGGGATGCACAAAGACCCTACATGTTGGGAATATGCAAACTGTTTAATGAAAAAAATTGGGATGTGGCTTCCGTTAATTTTAGAGGATGCAGTGGTGAAATAAATAATTTATATCGTTCTTACACAGGAGGTGCAACAGAGGATCTGATTGCGATTGTTAATCATGTTTTAGAAAAAAAATGCTATACAAAAATAGCTCTTAGCGGAATTAGTTTGGGAGGAAATTTGTTATTAAAATATTTGGGGGAAGGAAATAAATTACCCAAAGAACTTATCGGAGGTGTAGCCGTTTCCAGCCCTTTAGATTTATACGCTTCGTTAATAGAAATCAATTCCAAACCCAATAATAAACTGTATGATATTTATTTCAGAAAATATTTTTATGATAAATTAAAAAAGAAACATAAAAAATTTCCTGATAAGATCAATATTAAAGAATTTAATCTGTTTACACCACTTAAAGATGTTGATGAAAAATATACAGCTCCGGCTCATGGGTTTAAAAATGCGATGGAATATTACAAAAAATGCAGTAGTTTACAGTTTTTACCTTATATCAAAACACCAACACTGATTATTAATGCTAAAAATGATTCCTTTTTATCAAGAAAATGCTACCCGTATAAAGCTGCTGAAGAAAATGATTTTCTCTTTTTAGAAGTACCTGAATACGGAGGGCATGTGGGGTTTTACCAAGAAAATAATGTTTACTATAATGAGAAAAGAGCGTTGGAATTTTTAGAAAATTTAATTGCGTAATACGCTACAAGTAACTCGGGCTGTCGTATGAATTTTATTTTCTTCATGATATAAATCTACATCTATAACGATAATTCGTTTTCCTGTTTTAATGATTTTGGCTTTTGCGTAAATAGGCACATCGTGTGTACGATGAAGGTAATCGACTCTTAAATCAATGGTATTAATTCGGTCTTTATAACTTTCAAAAGTAACGGTTCCCATTATTCCGCCCGCAGAATCTGCTATGCTTGCCAGAATTCCTCCATGCCATCTTCGTTGGACAAAATCACCGATAAACTCTTCTTTAAAAGGAACTTTTAATAGTAATTCTTGTTCGGTTAATTTTACAATTTCTAATCCAAATATTTTGTTGGAGGGCATGATTTGTAAAAATTGTTTTATAGCAGTTATTTTTTCTTCCATGTTTTAATGTTTGTGCCCGAAAGATACTCTATTATAAACAAATCAGAGTGTGTATTCTAAATTTTAATACATATATGAAAACAAACTTCTTTAAAGCATTGTAAAAAAGGGTAGTTAGGATATTTTATTTAAACTTTTTATCGTTTCTTCAATGAAAATATAGACATCCAAAGGATGAGACCCTAAATTATGCGGACGTTTATCACGCATTTCTCCTATTCGTACAATAACAAGGTTTTGGTCAGGTACAACGATGGTATATTGCCCAAGATGCCCGCGTAACATATAAAAAGGATGTTGATAATTTTCATCAATCCATAAAGAATAACCGTAGATAGGATCCAAATCGGGTGTTTTCATCAAGTTTATAAATTCTTTATTAAGAATTTGACGCCCGTTCCATTGTCCGTCTTGCAATAAAAATTGCCCGATTTTAGCGTAATCAAGGGCTTTTGCTTGTAAACAACAAAAAGCTTTTTCAGTTCCTCCCTTATGATCAACAGTCCATCGTGCATCGGTTTCCATTCCCAAAGGAGTCCATATTTTTTCTTGAAGATAACCGGAAAGTGTTTTTCCGGTAGCTCTTTTAATCACAATTCCTAATAATTGAGTGGCACCACTCAAATATTCATAACGTTTACCCGGTTCTTCAACAAAAGGCACATCAAAAACCACTTTTTCAACATCTTCTCCATAATAAGAGTCGGTAATAGCGTTTACAGGCCAGTAATAGTCTTCTACCCATCCGTAGCCGGAACTCATTTTAGCCAAATCTCCAACCGTTGCTTTTTGTCCATAAGAATCGTTTTTATATTCAGGTAAAAAATCAATCATCTTTTGATTTACATCTTTGATATAACCATCTTGAATGGCAAAACCCAAAAGTAAGGTTGTAACGGATTTTGTCATCGAAAAAGAATTGAAGATTTTTAAATCATCACGAAAAGTGTTTTCATAGAGCAATTTCCCATCTTTTATAATTACAAACTGGGCGGTTTTGAAAGTTTGTAACTCGTTTCTAAGACTGTCGCTTATATCAAATTTTCCGTACAACTCATGTTTTTTCCACAGTGTAGGCTGATGGGCTAAAATTACGTTTTGGTCAAAATATTTTCCATCATCGATAGATGCCGTTGTGTATCCTTGCAGATAGGTGCATCGAATGGCTTTTATTAAATAATCGGTTCCAGTAGCATAGAGTCCTAAAATCAGAAAGACAATAAGAGCCAAAACAACTTGTAAAAAACGCTTTAGAAATTTCATAAAAAATCAATTTTTTAAAGGTACCAAATTATTTTAAATTATTGATAGATTAAATTTATACCATTCTTGATTAATTCGATTGAATTTATGTAATATTAGTCATTTTTTGAGTAAATTTGAATCATTTCAATTAAAAAACAAAAGGATATGATATTTGAATTGCCAAAATTAAATTATGCTTACAATGCATTAGAACCGTATATTGATGCACGAACAATGGAAATCCATTACTCAAAGCATCATAACGGATATACTACAAAATTGAATGAAGCCATTAAAGGAACTGATTTGGAAGGGTTGCTGATAGAAGAAATTTTAGTAAGAGGATTTTCAAATAATGCCATAAGAAATAATGGTGGAGGATTTTATAACCATTCCTTGTTTTGGGATATTATGTCTTCTAACGGTGGAGGAAAAGCAACAGGAAAAATAGGTAAAATGATTGATGCGACTTTTGGATCGTTTGAATCTTTTAAAGAAAAATTTGCACAAGTTGCCGCAACACGTTTTGGTTCGGGGTGGGCATGGCTATGCGTAAAAGATGGAAAATTAGAAGTTTGCTCAACAGCCAACCAAGACAACCCGCTTATGCCCGGAATGGACTGTAAAGGAACACCTGTTTTAGGTTTGGATGTATGGGAACATGCTTATTATTTAAACTACCAAAACCGACGTCCGGATTACATCGAGGCATTTTTTAATGTAATCGACTGGAATAAAGTAAACGAAAGATTAGCTACTGCATAATTTTTATAGAATTAATGAAAGACCTTGATAAACACATTTTTTGTCAAGGTTTTTTTATATTGATAAAGTCAAAATTATTTTACAGAAAAACTCCCGAATCAATAAAGAATCGGGAGAAAATTTAAATTAAATTTAATCTATGAAAAAAGTTATTTATTGCTCATTTTAATTGGATCCAAAAGTAGTATAATCACAGAATATAAACAAATATAATTAGACCTGTGAATGCTTTTTATAGACGAATTGTACTTTGTTGTATTATAAACTATAAAAATAGAGTATTAAAGATATGTGTTTGTAAACAAACATTTGTTTATCCGATTTGCCAAAGCAAAAATAGCGATATAACAAATTGATTACAAATTAATTTAATACAAACAGAAATATTTTAGAAATTGATAAACGAATGTTATAAGGGAAAAATAAACAAAATTACGTATATTTGGGTGATGTGATGCAATAGCTCTGCTCTGCTACGCCATTGCATCACATCGTCGGGGCTACACCAATGATGATTGCACTCCGCTTCGCCCCGACGTTGTGCATAATTAAAATAGAGAGAATAAAAATGACCGACTCTAAAGATAATGTTTTTCAATATGAAGAAGTTTTTTCTTTAATGCTAAACATGTACCATCAATTTGTTTTTGATAAAAATGACCCTCAAAATGAAGTTAAAAGCGTTGAAAAATATTTTTACAGACTAACTAGATTAGCACTCGGTGAATTTGAATTTGCTAGAAGAGTTGCATATGAAGGCATTAAAGTCAACAGATTGACTCACTATGAACAATTATCAAAAATTTATAAGCAACATGCTCCTGAAGATTTTTTAATAAACAAAGATGGTATAACCTCTTTTGTTGATGTAAAATTTTTTGACAGTAAAAGGATGATAAGTTATGTTCCACTAAATTCTAAGGACATAAAAAGAGCATTAAAGAATAAAGATAAATTTAAAGTAGATAAAGGTCTTTTTGGTATTAAAAGATTCAACAAGTGGTATTTAGTTGATTCTGAAAAACTAAACATTTTTTTCAAAGACTTGGACAAAGAAATTCAATATCTACCTATTGACAAGCTAGTGGAATTTGACGAAGCAGAAATTTTAAACGAAAAATCTATAACCTTAAATATAGGCTCAAAAAGTGGAGATTTCAATGGAAAAAAAAGTAAAATAAAGGCTCCAAATGATAGTAGATTAAATACAGGAATTGACATCTACAGTATTGGTAGTCCTCCTAAAGATAGAAAAGAGATGGAATTTAAAGTTTGGAATGAAAAAGATGTAAAGAAAGAAGTGCTTGCAATTGACTATCAATCACGCATTTTATGGACAACTTACAACACATTAAATTTTGAAATCAGAAATTTGTTATTCAAAGGGGAAATAAAACAAATCGATGAGATACCATATTTCACTGATATTTTACCAACAGAATTTACTGTGACAGATTCTCTTTTTACTACCGAAAACATTGAGGTTGAATTTGATAAACCCCCGAAAGAAACAGCAAAAAAATACTTAAACAGTCTTTATGCCTCTAATTGGATAATTGATGAACATATAGACTATCTTTTAGGTAAAATTTGGGTTTTATTGAAGTCAAAAATTTTGAAAGAATAACTATGTACAACACAGGCTATAATGTAATGCGGGTGCTAAATCGAAGTTTCGGGTTTCCATTCCGCCAAAGCTACGCTTTGACGTTTTTTGTCCCGTCCTGAAATATGTATACACAAATTGAAAAGTATATGTATAAAATTAATAGTTAACCTGTAGCCGTATTTCAGGACGGGACAAATGATGGTTGCACTCCGCTTCGCTACATGCATACAACATCGGGGCTAAACGCAATTTTGCACTTCCCGCAATTACTTCGTATATTGCAGACGTAACAACTGCGTTTAGCCCCGACGTTATGGGCAACCTTAAAAAACGACACGAACCAAACAGACAGACAATTTTGAAACTAACAATAAGACATATACTGACAATTTTCTGCTTAACAGTTTTAGTGACTTCTTGTAACAAGACAACACCTGCTGGCTTCTGGATTGACTTTCATAAAGACTTAATTTTGACAAAAAACAGTGACCAAGGACCTTGGGGCGGAAACAGAGAAATAAATTGGAAAAGTGAATCT
The DNA here is from genome assembly GCA_047975265.1 of Flavobacteriales bacterium. GTDB lineage: Bacteria > Bacteroidota > Bacteroidia > Flavobacteriales > UJ101 > UJ101. The sequence continues at coordinate 54,270 of JBKEDE010000003.1, read as the reverse complement.
ACCAATACATTTACCAACAAAGAATTAATTGAATTTGCAAATAAAAATGACTGGCAACTTATAGACAGCATTTCATTTTCGGCAGACACTTTAACCAAAAACAGTTTTTCTAAATTAAAAAATGACGACTATTCCCTTGACATTTTAAACGAAAGCATTTTACCAAAAATGAAAACGAATGATAGCAGAATATTTATTTTCAAAACGACTTGGTTGGCAGTTGAACCAGGAAATACTCGTGAAACTTTTGAGAACGGTTTTGCAGTATTAAATTCAGACGGAAGCGAATTAAAAGTTTATCATTTGTGGGGTGAATAATATGCAGGCATTGACTAACAGACAAACAAAAAAGGTGGCCGCTAACAAGGTATTGCCAAAAGCGGAGCTGAACGGCTTCGATTGAACTTTTGTACTAAAAATCCCCGCCTTCGGCAATACGTAAACCGTTGTGTGCAAAGAAGAAAAAGTTAAAAACAGGATCAGGTTATGGAATGTTATTATATTGGTGGCGATTATGATTATTTACTAAAAATTGCTGTACATGATATTGAGGAATACAGAAGTTTGTTCTAAAACCATGGTAAAATTATGATAAAACTTGTTGATTTTCAATCAAATGATTATTTGAAATTACTTGAATTACGTAATAATGTATTGAGAATTCCTTTGGGTATGGATATTAGAAATGATCCGTTACACAAAGAAGCAAACGATATCCATATCGGGTATTTTAAAAATGATAAAGCTGTCGGAACACTTATTTTACAAAATATAGGAAATTATACATTTAAAATGCGACAAGTAGCCGTTTTAAAATCTTTTCAAGGGAAAGGCATCGGTCAAAAAATGGTTCTTTTCTCAGAAAAATATGCTCTTGAAAGAGGATTTAAACAAATTGAACTCAATGCCAGAAATAGTGCGGTTCCTTTTTATGAAAAATTAGGCTATCAAAAAATAGAAGATGAATTTCTTGAAATTAATATTCCTCATTACAAAATGATAAAAAAAATAGTATGAAACTCTTTTTAAATATGTATGACTCTCCTCAGCAAACGTTGATGATTGGAACTACTGAAAAAAATCTTGTATGGATTGATTGGTTTCAAAACTTGGAATCTCAATTAAATAGTATAAAAAAACACTTAAAAACCGATGATTTTATTTTTGAAGAAACCACACTTTTTCATCAAGTAAAAAAAGAACTAAATACTTATTTTGAAGGAACCTTAAAAGAATTTAAAACACCCATAGAATTAATAGGCACTGATTTTCAAAAAAAAGTTTGGAAATCCTTATTAACCATTCCATACGGAGAAACTTCAACGTACTCCGAACAATCTTTAAAAACAGGCGATATCAAAGCTATTCGTGCCGTAGCCTCTGCCAACGGTTCTAACCCGATATCGATTATTGTCCCCTGCCACCGTATTATTGGGAAAAACGGTAGTTTAACCGGTTATAGAGGTGGGCTGAAGAATAAAAAATTTCTGTTAGACCATGAAGCAAAATTTTCTCATAGACCGTTTCAAAGCTCTTTGTTCTGATTTTAAATAATGATTTTCAATGCTTTAGAAATGACTTGAAAATGTGCTTTATCAACAATTCCTTTTAATTCGCCATCCACTTGCAACGGTATTTTATCCGTTAAAGAAATCGTTGTATCTTGTATCTTATATCTAAAACAAACATGAGTTGATTCTTTTACTTTTAATAATAATTCTGCACCAAATTGCAATAAATGAAGTTTGTTTTTCATGTTTCCTGCCGTCAAGTCCAATTGTCCGTCTTGCAAACTTGCAACCGGAGCAATGGTATAGCCATAACCGTATTGTGAGCCATTGGCAACATTGATTAAAAAGGTTTTCGTTGGTTTTTTATTTTTATCAAGAGAAAATCCAAATGATTTAATATAGATAAAACTTTCTAAGGTACACTTAACATAAGCTCTTAGACCACGATTCTGTATTTTTTCAAAGCGTTTAATTACATCTGCATCAAAACCAATTCCTGAATTACTAAAAAAATAATATTCATTTACTTTACCAGCATCAATTATAACTGTATCGTGGCTTTTTAAAATTTTATCAAGGGCTTTTTGAGAATCCAATGGAATTTTCAAATGCCTTGCCAATCCATTCCCCGACCCTAAAGGAATAATTCCAAGAGCAATATCTGTATGAATTAAAGCAGAACCTGCTTCATTAATCGTTCCATCACCTCCTGCTACTATGATTTTTTTATATCCTTTGTATATTAATTCTTTAACCAATAAAGGCAAATGCTTAGCATATTTTGTATAAAAAATATCAAATTTTTTTTGATGTTTTTCACAAGATAATCGGATTTGATGTTCTAAAATCTCTTTATTTTTAAGACCGGAAATAGGATTTATTATAAATACAAGCCTCTCATTCATAAATACAAAATTAAAACTTTTATTGATCCTCAAGTTTTAATCCTCCTTTTTTATATAACTCACTTGCTGATTGGTAATAATAAATCGCTTCTCTCTCTAAATTTTTATTTGGTTTGGCTTTTTCGAGATTATTATCTTTTTCATTCCATTTAAAATAACTTACCTCTTTTTTATCATTTAAAATCACTATATCATGGTTGGGTTTTAAAAGACCTAACTTTCTGTAATTTCCACATAAAACACGTTCTTCACAAGGTTGCATTTTCATAATATTTTTCCCGAAAAAGTTAGTTTTATACGACCAATTTAATAACCCAAAAATTGTTGGAAAAAGATCAATTTGTGAACAGAACTTTGTTATATTTTGTGGTTTCGTTTCGGGTAAATTTAAAATTTCAGCAGGAATTCGATAATTTTTTATATCCAAATCCCACTTCCCGGCACTACTTGCACAATGGTCAGCTGTAATTACAATCACCGTATTTTTATACCATGGTTTATTCTTAATATTTTTTAAAAATTGCCCTATAGAATAATCGGTGTATTTTACGGCACCTTCCCTTCCTGAACCTGATGGGATATCTATGGCATTTTCAGGATATGTATAAGGTTTATGGTTGGATGTTGTCATTACAAAATCAAAAAAGCGGTCTCCTCTTTGAAAACTTTGATCAGCTTGTTGAATTACTTTGTTATAAATATCTTCGTCGCAAACACCCCAAGCATTTTCAAAAGTTACTTCGTTATCATTGATGTTTATTCGTGTGGTTTTGATATTATCGCCCAACAAAAAACCACGTCCTCTATCAAAAATATTAAAGCCGTTAGCTCCAAAAAACCGATTCATGTTATCAAAATAACCATCTCCTCCATAAAAAAAATTCCGTTGATATCCCTTTTGTTTAAAGACTTCACCAATGGTGAACAAATGATGATTTTCAGGTCTTTTTATAATACTTCTTCCCGGCGTTGGGGGAATGGATAATGTAATGGCTTCCATGCCTCTCACTGTTCGAGTACCTGTCGCAAATAAATTGGAGAAAAAGATACCTTTGTATGACAACGAATCTAAAACAGGGATTAAATTTTCTTGATTGCCAAAGCGTTTTAAAAAAGAAGCACTTAGGCTTTCGATGCAAATAAAAATGATATTGGGTCTAATTTCTTTACCTGTACTTTGAATGAATCGATGAATCGATAAATCTTTTTTGGAATCAGAAAAATTCAACAATGATTGTATTGAATCTTTAACTTCTTTTTTTGGCAAAGTTGCATAAAACTCCCGGTAATCTATTTCGTTGTTTCGAAATGCTGAGAAAAAAGCATAAATTCCGGTTTTTGATATTTCATCGATATAACGATTCTTAGACCATTCGGCATCTCTATTATCAATAAAGTTTGAAAAAACAAATATGATGAATATATTAATTGAAAAAACAATTCCTCGTTGTTTCCACGATGCGTTTTTGTTAAATGTGTTTTTAAAAATATTTTTCTTGAATGTAAGAAATAGTATACCCATTGTTAAAATCAAAATTATGCTTATCAAAATGGGTAAAGGATAGGATTCATTAATATTGGCAACAACTTCGTATGTATAAATAAGATAATCGACTGCTATAAAATTAAATCTTCTTTTAAATTCATCCCAAAATACAATTTCTGCAAAAAAGGAAAATAAAAAAATCAGAACACCCACAATATAAGCAAAATACGTAATGGCTTTATCAAACAAACTTCCTATAAAGTAATTGGGCAACAATAACAAGTATAAAGTATATGGAATGGTAAAAAAAGCTATAGTCCCTATATCATAAAAAAACCCGATAAAAAAACTTCCTACAATGTTAAAATTGACTTCGTTAAACACCCACAAAGAAAAACATAGTCGGATTATAAAAGACATACTTAAAAACAGTATTACAAAGGTTTTTAATAGTTGAAATCTTTTGGAGTTTGTATCATGTTGCATTTTTCAATTTCTTTCTTTTCAAATGTAATAACATTTGCTATAAAAAATGAAAAAATCCAACGTATTTTTCATCCAAAAACGCATAAAAATAAGTTGTTTCTAACCTTTTACGATCTTTTTAATAATTGATTTTCAATATCTTCAAATGTAAGTTTCTTTGCTTTTAATAATATCAAATAATGATAAAGTAAATCTGCAGCTTCATTTTTAAATAATTCGTTGTTATTATCTTTTGCTTCAATGACTAACTCAACAGCTTCTTCTCCTACTTTTTGAGCAATTTTATTAATGCCTTTTTTATATAATTGGTTGGTATAAGAATTTTTATCATTATCATCAATTCGTTGATGGATAATCGCTTGTAAATCATATATAAATCCTTTGGCTGTTTTTTCTCCAAAACAGGAAGTGTTTCCCGTATGGCAAGTAGGTCCAAAAGGGTTTACTTTTATTAGAAGTGTATCATTATCGCAATCAAGTTGAATACCAACTACTTCTAAAAAATTACCGGATTCTTCTCCTTTTGTCCACAATCGGTTTTTACTTCTGCTAAAAAAAGTAACTCGATTTTCCACTTTTGTTTTGGTAAACGCTTCTTCGTTCATATAGCCTAGCATCAGTACTTGAAGTGTCTTATTATTTTGAATAATCACAGGCACTAATCCATTTCCTTTTGTAAAATCTATTGTCATCGTAAAGGTATTTTTTGTGTTTTTAAATAATCTTTTAATTCAGGTATTGTGATTTCTCCATAATGAAAAATACTGGCTGCTAAACCACCGGTTGCTCTGGTTTTCTGAAACATCTCTTTAAAGTGTTCTTTACTTCCGGCACCCCCTGATGCAATTACCGGAATATTGACTGTTTCTGTAACTTCGTGGGTAATATCTAAGGCAAATCCGTTTTTAGTTCCATCATTATTCATAGAAGTCAATAATATTTCGCCGGCACCTAATGCTTCAACTTGTTTAACCCATTCCATTGTTTTTATAGTTGTAGGGATTCTTCCACCATGCACAAATACTTTCCATTCACCGGATTCAAATTTAGTATCAATAGCCACCACCACACACTGACTACCAAATTCCTCAGCAAGTTCTTTTATCAGTTCGGGTCGTTTTACAGCGGATGAATTCACACTCACTTTATCTGCTCCGGCTTTAATCAAGTTATGGGTATCTTTTATGGAATCAATACCTCCACCAACCGTAAAGGGAATATTAATTTCTTTGGCTATATGCTTTACCAAATCGATTAATGTTTTTCTGTTTTCTACCGTTGCTGTAATATCTAAAAATACCAGTTCATCAGCACCTTGTTTAACATATTGTTTGGCTAATTCTACAGGATTTCCGGCATCTTTGATATCAATAAAATTAATTCCTTTGACCGTTCGTCCGTCTTTGATATCCAAACAAGGTATTATTCTCTTTTTTAACATAATTTCTGCAATTGGGTTAATGTAATTTTTCCTTCATAAAATGCTTTGCCTATAATAACTCCTTCACATCCTATTTCTTTTAATTGAATTAGATCTTCTATACAAGAAACGCCTCCGCTGGCAATTAATTTTACATGAGTGTTATCTATAATTTCTTTATACAATTCATTGGATGTTCCTTGTAGCATACCGTCTTTGGCAATGTCTGTACATATTACATAATGTATACCTTCTTGTTCATACTGTTTAATAAAATCTACCACATCCCATTCGGATGTTTCCAACCAACCGGAAGTTGCTATTTTTCTATTATTACAATCCGCTCCCAAGATAATTTTATCATTCCCGTATTGGTTTAGCCAACCTTTAAATATTTTAGGTTTTTTTACGGCAATGCTTCCTCCGGTAACTTGGTTTGCACCGCTTTCAAAAGCAATTCGGAGGTCTTCATCGGATTTTAATCCTCCTCCAAAATCTACTTTTAAACGGGTTTTGTTACAAATGGCTTCTAATATAGTATAATTAACAATGTGCTGTGATTTAGCACCGTCTAAATCCACTAAGTGCAAATACTCTATTCCGATATCTTCAAAGGACTTAGCAACCTCTAAAGGGTTTTCGTTATATACTTTTTTCGTATGATAATTGCCTTTTGAAAGCCTTACACACTTACCTTCTATAATATCTATGGCAGGTATTAATCTCATAATTCTAAAAAATTTTTAAGAATATCCTCTCCAACTCCGGCTGATTTTTCAGGATGAAATTGAACAGCATAAAAATTATTTTTTTGTAATGCCGTACTAAACGGTTTAATATAGTGGCATGTAGCAACCGTATCTTTACACAATTCGGCATAATAACTGTGTGCGTAATATACATCATGATTAGTTTCAACAGATTTAAACAAGGTGCCTTTTATATTTTCAAAATTATTCCATCCCATATGAGGAACTTTTTTTTGAGGAGGAAATCGCTTTACTTCCGTATCAAAAATTCCCAAACACTTTGTTTTTCCTTCTTCACTACTTTTACACATGAGTTGTAACCCTAAACAAATTCCTAAAAAGGGTTGTGTAATTGAAGCAATTACTTCGTCTAATTTTTTCTCTTTAAGGTATTTCATGGCTGATCCGGCTTCTCCAACTCCCGGGAAAATCACTTTTTCAGCAGATTCAATAATTGTTTTATCATCTGTAATCACACTTTCATAACCCAATCGGTACAAAGCATTTTGAACAGATTGGACGTTGCCGGCATTGTATTTTATTATGGCTATCATAAGATTCCTTTAGTGCTTGGTATGTTATAATGATCGGTTTTACTTATCGCCTTTTTTACAGCTTTGGCAAAAGCTTTAAAAATAGCTTCAATTTTATGGTGTTCATTCTCTCCTTCTGCCTTGATGTTGAGATTGCATTTTGCCGAATCACTAAATGATTTGAAGAAGTGCATAAACATTTCCGTAGGCATTTTTCCTATCATTTCTCGTTTAAAATCTGCTTCCCAAACCAACCAAGGTCTTCCTCCAAAATCAATTGCAACTTGGGCTAAGCAGTCATCCATTGGTAATAAAAAACCGTACCGCTCAATTCCTTTTTTATTTCCCAAAGCCTGTAAAAAAGCATCTCCTAATGTAATACCCACATCTTCAATCGTATGATGCTCATCAACATCTAAATCACCTTTTACGATAATTTCTAAATCCATGTTGCCGTGTTTGGCAATTTGTTCTAACATATGGTCAAAGAAACCAATACCGGTATCTAACTTGGATTGTCCGCTTCCATCAAAATTAACGGTAATTTCAATGGTGGTTTCTTTGGTTTTTCTAATAATGGATGCTTTTCTTGGAACAGATTTAAGGAAATTGTATATATCGTTCCAACTTTTGGTGCATAATACAGCTTCTTCATTTTTTTCTCCTATATATATTCCTTTAGCTTTTAAATTGGTTGCCAATTCTATATCTGTAGCTCTGTCACCGATTACATACGAATTAGTTAAATCATAATTTCCGTAAATATAGCTGTTGAGTAAGCCTGTTCTGGGTTTACGGGTTGGAGCATTGTCTTCAGGAAAACTCTTATCGATTAAAACTTCTTTAAATAAAATTCCTTCATTTTTAAATGCTTGAATAATTTTGTTTTGGGCGGGACAAAAAGTATCTTCAGGGAAAGATTCTGTTCCTAAACCGTCTTGATTGGTAACCATCACCAATTCATAATCTAACTCTGTAACAATCTTTGATAACCACTGAAAAACACCTGGATAGAATTCTAATTTTTCTAAGTTATCCAACTGATAATCAATTGGTGGCTCAATAACCAATGTTCCATCTCGATCTATAAACAATACTTTTTTCATTATATCTTTTTTAAAGCGTTTAATAATTTATCATTTTCTTCAGGAGTGCCAACCGTTACCCTCAAGCAGTTGGCGATTTGTGTATTTCTATTTCGTGTGATGATTTTTTGATCAATTAATTTATTATATAAATCGTTCACATTTTCTACTTCCAGTAGCAAAAAATTAGCATCCGACGGATGTATTTTTTTAATCAAGCCTATTCCCTGAAGTTGGATTTTCAATCGTTTTTTTTCTTCTAAAATCAACTTTAGATTTTCTTTATACGTCTTGTCATCATTAAGAGCTTCCATAGCCGCTTTTTGATTCATTTTACTTATGTTATACGGTGGTTTTACTTTGTTATAAAATGAAATAATCTCTTTATCGGCATAAGCAATTCCTATTCTTACCGATGCCAATCCCCAAGCTTTGCTAAAGGTCTGGCTTACAATTAAGTTATTGTATTGGTTAATTAAATTAATTATTGATTCTTCGTCGGTAAAGTCGATATAGGCTTCATCAATTATTACTATTCCCTTGAAATTTTTGAGAATAAATTGAATGGCACTTTTTTTTATCAAATTGCCCGTCGGGTTATTGGGGGAACAAATGAAGATAAGTTTTAGGGTTTTGTCTGATAAATAGGGTTTTATTTTATCCAAATCAATTTGAAAAGCCTGATTTAAAGGGATTTTTAATAATTCTATATTGTTAATTGATGCGGAAACCTCATACATTCCGTAAGTAGGAGAAAAAGTCAATGCTTTATCAACACCAGGATTGCAGAATATCCTGAAAGCCAAATCGATTACTTCATCACTACCGTTACCAACAAAAATGTTATGGAGTTTGACATTTTTCAATGTTGCTAATTTTTGTTTAAGTTCCTGTTGGTAAGGATCCGGATAGCGATTTAGTTTTCCGTAAGGACTTTCATTCGCATCCAAAAAAATACCTTCATTACCTGTAAACTCATCTCTGGCACTGGAATACGGTTTTAACTTCAATATATTGGAACGGACGATATTTTCTATTTTAATCATAATTATTTTCTTTTAATCGAATACTTACTGCATTTTTGTGTGCAATTAATCCTTCTGCTTCTGCCATAATTTCTATGGTTTTTCCAATGTTATTAATTCCTTCTTGGGTCAATTCTTGATAGGTGATTTTCTTTACAAAACTATCCAAAGAAACTCCGCTATAATTTTTTGCAAAGCCATTAGTAGGCAAGGTATGATTAGTTCCACTAGCATAATCTCCTGCCGACTCGCAGCTATAATTACCTAAGAATACCGACCCGGCATTAGTTATATCATTTATATAAATAGCTGCTTTTTCTGAAGCTATAATCAGGTGTTCAGGAGCATAATTATTGCTCAGTTCCAAACAATCATTCATATTGTCTAATAATATTGCTTTGCTATTAGTTAATGCCTTTTGTGCAATTTCTTTTCTTGGTAATTGCTCTATTTGTTTTTTAATCTCCTGCAAACATTGTTCAATTACAGATTTATCATCACTTAGTAATAATACTTGACTATCGACTCCGTGTTCAGCTTGAGAAAGTAAATCTGCTGCAACGAAAGCCGGATTGCAGGTTTCATCGGCAATAACCAATAGCTCACTTGGTCCGGCAGGCATATCAATAGCTGTTCCTTTTAATTGAATTAGCTCTTTAGCCTTTGTAACATATTGGTTTCCCGGTCCGAATATTTTATAAACTTGTGGAATCGTTTCAGTTCCATAAGCCATAGCTGCAATAGCCTGAGCACCACCTACTTTATGAATTTTGGTTATGCCAATCAAGCTGGCAGTATACAAAATAGCCGGATTAATTTCTTGATTTTTATTGGGTGGCGTACACAGTATTATTTCTTTGCATCCCGCAATTTTCGCCGGTATACCCAGCATTAAAATAGTAGAAAATAATGGGGCACTACCTCCGGGAATGTACAAACCGACTTTCTCAATAGCTGTTGATTTTCTCCAACACGTAACACCTGGAGCGGTTTCTATTACTTTTTCTTGTAGTTTTTGTGCTTTGTGAAATGTAACAATATTGTTATATGCTGTTTGTATTGCTTCTTGCAGTTTTTGCGGAACTTTTTTTCTTGCTTTGGTTATTTCTTCCTCATAAATAGCTAAACCGCTCAACTCGACATCATCAAACATCATGGCATATTTAATAAGGGCTTTATCACCGTTTTGTTTAACATCATTAATAATAGCATCCACCGTTTGAGTTAATTGCTCTTGATTAATCACAGGGCGTTGCGTTAATTTTGCCCATTGTTTTTTATCGGGGTTATAATAGGTTTTCATCATATCACCATTTTATCAATTGGTATAATCAATATATCTTCTGCTCCAGAGGCTTTAAGTTTATCAATAACTTCCCAAAATCGGTTTTCGTCAATAACTGAATGTAACGAACTCCAACCTTTTTCGGCTAAAGGTAAAACCGTAGGACTTTTTAGCACGGGCAGAATATTTGTTACGGCTTGTATTTTATCGTTGGGTACATTCATTAAAATATATTTACTGTTTTTAGCTTTCAATACGGCTTTTATTCTAAAAATTAATTTTTCTAAAATAACTTCCTGATTATCAGATAATTTTTTAGATTTAGCTAAAACAGCTTCTGATTTTAAAATGACTTGCATTTCTCTTAATCCATTTTTAAAAAGTGTATTTCCTGAACTAACAATATCACAAATACCATCGGCCAACCCAATATTCGGAGCAATTTCTACAGAACCCGAAATCGTGTGTATTTCTGCTTGTATTTTATTTTGATTTAAATACTTTTGCAAAGTATCCGGATAAGAGGTGGCAATTTTTTTTCCATTGAAATAATTAATATCATTTTCTTCGACATCTTTAGGAACAGCCAATGATACTCTACACTTGGCAAAACCAAGTTTTTCAACGATTTCTACTTTTTTTTGTTTTTCGATTAACAAGTTTTCTCCAACGATGGCAATATCTGCTGTGCCGTCTTCTAAGTATTGGGGAATATCAGAATTACGCAGGTATAAAATCTCCAAAGGAAAGTTATCTACTTCCACCTTGAGTTGGTCATCACCGTTATTAACATCCATTCCACACGCTTTTAAAAGTTTGAGTGAATCTTCGTTAAGTCTTCCGTTTTTTTGAATGGCAATTTTTAGTTTACTCATATTATTTTTTTCTATGCCTGAGTAAACCAATTGGAATGAAAATTAAAAAACCGCTTGATTTACTCAGGCGGTTTTTGATATCGTTTAAATTACTACATACCATCATCAATTCGCCTGGGAGCAAATATGAGAATGGTGATGATGTAATATTATAAAATTCATTTTTCTTACTACGCTTGGTTGCAAATGTATTGTTTTTTTTTGAAAAACGAACATTTATTTTTAAATTTTATTACAAATAATCCTTTATTAGTTGATTCTTAACTTTCTAGTTCTTTTATTTGATATAAAAAATTATATTTTTTTAACCGAAATAATCTTTACCGGACATGCCTTTGAAGCTTTTTCATTCTCTTCAAAAACCCAATCGTTAGGATCTTTTACTGTAAAAAAACCTTTTTTCTCTTTGGAGTGAAGCAGTACAGATTTCCCGTCTTTTTTTGACATTCTAAAATGACTCGGTGCCATTTCTGCACAGTAATTACACCCGATACATTTATTTCTTTGTAATGTAATAATAACCATTTTTAATGAAGCAAAATAACTTTAAGCAAATTCTGTTTTAACCATTTTATATAATTTATCTGAAGGACGAATTTTAAAATCCAATGGTATTGTAATGACATCACCTTTTTTTGCTGTTTCTGCTTTTTGATCGTTTACCCAAATTTCATTTACAATGGCTTCTTGAGCACCTGTTGTAGGTCCTGTTATCAAAATTTCATCGCCTACTCTTAAATCATAAGCCTGAATATTAAATTCACCTATTTTTGGTTTGGGGTAATAATGGACTCCTTTACCCAAGTAAACTTTTTTTTGTGTTGCCATAGAACCACTTACATTACTCCATTCTCCTAATTTTTGTCCCAAATAATAGCCACTCCAAAAACCACGATTATACACTTTTTTCAGTTCATTCATCCAATTTTCTACTTTTTCTTTGGTATAACTTCTTTCTGTGATGGAATCTATCGCCTCACGATATGATCGAATTACTTTGGCGACATATTCCGGAGCACGACCTCTCCCTTCAATTTTTAGTACTTTAACGCCTGCTTCAACAATTTGGTCAAGAAAATGAATCGTACACAAATCTTTAGGAGACATCATATATTCATTATCTAATTCAATTTCAAAACCACTTTCCTGATCAATTACAGTATATTTTTTTCGGCAATTTTGCTTACAAGCTCCCCGATTTGCAGAAGAATTATACGAATGTAAACTTAAATAACATTTGCCTGAAACAGCCATGCAAAGTGCTCCATGTCCAAATAGTTCAATTTCAATTAGATTTCCTGACGGGCCTCTAATATCTTCTTTTTCAATATACTCCGTAATCTTTTTTACTTGATTTAATGATAGTTCTCGACTTAAAACCATTGTATCGGCAAACATCGAATAAAATTCAACCGTTTCTACATTGGTAATATTAATTTGTGTTGAAATATGAATTTCCATTCCTATTTTTCGGGCATAATTAATAACGGATTGATCCATAGCTATAATCGCCGTTATATTTGCCTTTTTTGCATGATCAATCAATGTGCGTATAATTGATAAATCGTGATCGTAAATAATTGTGTTTAATGTAAGATACGTTCGAATTCCTTTAGGTTTGCAACGCACCACGATTTCTTCCAAGTCATTTAATGTAAAATTAATCGATGCCCTTGCACGCATATTGAGTTGCTCAACGCCAAAATAAACCGAATCAGCCCCATTGTCAATAGCGACTTGCAGACTTTCAAAATTTCCTGCCGGAGCCATTAATTCTATTCTACCTTCCTTTGTCATTTGTTTACCTTAAAAAACCCATGCAAATTTATGAAATTTATATGATTATCTTTCCTTGGATATTATTCTTTAAGAAAATATAAAGATACCTGTTTTTGTAATATTGGTTTTTTTGTTTCGCTTTTTTATCAAGAAAAAATGAAACTACAATGCCTTTTTTAGGTAATAAATTTTATATCTATAACCCGTCATTTATGTAGAATTATGATGTTGTAACCTAAATGTAACCACGTGATAAATTTTTATTATAAACAGCACGTGCTTAATAAATTTATTTTATCGCTCTAAACACTACTACTACTACTACTACTACTACTACTACTACTACTACTACTACTACTACTACTACTACTACTACTACTACTACTACTACTACTACTACTACTACTACTACACTAAAATTAATGTGGTTTAAAATTTTTATTATTATATTTGTATGGTATAATGAAAATATTTAATGAAATTATGAAAAAAATGAGACTATTTTTTTTAACAGTATGGAGCTTGCTTATTTCCGGTTTATCATACGGGCAGGTAGGGATAGATACTTCTGCACCGCAAGCCACGTTAGATGTTGCTGCAAAAAAAGGAGTAGTAGCGGGCATTATTGCCCCACGCCTGACTGGAGACGAAATTAAAGCAGCCGACACAAAGTATGGTACGGATCAAATAGGAGCCATTGTATATGCCACGGCTCCTGTAAACAACGCAAGTAGTAAAACCAACAATATTACAAAGAAAGGCTATTATTATTTTAATGGAATCGTTTGGGAAGCTTTTGTCTATCTTTCGGGTGATACTTTTTTTGTACCGTATGTAGCGGTTTCCGCAAGGTCTGACGTCTCTACGAGTCATACAGATGGAACAGCTTTTACAGCATGGACATTTACAGCCGATACAAATGACGGTAACTGGGACGGTAGTGCATATCACGCACCGAAAACAGGATTTTATCAATTCTCTTTACGTGCTAAGGTTGAAGCCAGTAGTACAAATAATTCTTTTCAATGGATGATAACCTTATCACCATCAAGCGGTAGTTCTTACAGTTACGAGTTAATGCATCGTAAACATGTTGCCTTAGCAGATAAGACCAGTGGAGGTGGAACAGTGGTGTTATCCCTTACGGCAGGAACAAAAGTTGAATTTGGAGGCGTACCATGTTCAGGATGTGCCGGAACCACCTATAACGTAACAGATCGGGCATGTAGCATAACGTATTTAGGATTATAGTCTTTATAATCAAAAAAGTGGAAACGGCGTTTTGGTGGTATTAGTTAATACTGCGTTGGGTTCGTCTTCATTTTAAGTATCAAATATGATATTTCATTCGCTAAATTAAATTTTATAAAACACGAAAAAATATGAATTTATCTTACAAAACAATTTTGAAACAAAAAATATTTTTAACAGCTGCCATACTTATGCAAAGCGTTATTGCTTTTGGGCAGGCAGGTATTAATACAGACACCCCCAAAGCTTCTTTGGATGTGGTGGCAAAAAAAGACGGTTCTGCAGAAGGCGTTATCGCCCCACGCCTGACCGGAGACCAGATGGGCAGTGCGTTGTATAGTACGGATCAAAAAGGAGCCCTTGCGTATGCGAGATATATCCCAACAGTAGCAAACCCCAAAACGGTTAATGTTACGAAAGAAGGGTACTATTATTTTGATGGTAGCGTTTGGGTTGGTTTTTCGTCTTCTTCAGGAACCACCACCTTTGTACCCTATACGGTTGCTTCCGGACAAGAAAGTGAGGCTATTAAACAATGTGATCAGTTACAACATGGCGTAGGGTATACAGCATGGCATTTTAAACTGACGGTTGATGACGGTAACTGGCATAACAACATATATACCGTACCGGAAACAGGATTTTATCAGGTAACACTGCAAGGGGTAGTACAACCATTACCGTATGCTACAAGCGCGCTTAATTCTTTTGCCTGGACTTTGAATAGTGAAAATGGCAGTGGGGATTTTACTTTTTTTTCTATGAGGAATAGAGATCAGAAAAACAACAAATATAACGCAGGAGGAGCCGTTGTACTGCATTTTAACCAAGGAGATAAATTTTCTTTAGGGGGTGTCCCTTGCATCAGTTGTAGTATGGGTGGTAGTACCGATGAATATTGTACGAGCTATTCTTACTATCTAACAACAACGCGGTCATTTTCTATTGTGTTTTTAGGGAAAGGAGGTTAGGGAAATTATCCGGATTTTTTCTTTATAGTGCTATTTTTCCGGTCATAATTTTCAAACATAGGTTATCACGAAATAAAAATAAAGTTTAATAAAACATAAAAAACATGAATTTATCTTATAAAAGAAAAATATTTTTAATATTAACAGTGTTTTCGTATGGTATCATTGTCTTCGGACAAGTGGGTATTAATACTGAAAGTCCAAAGGCAACATTAGATGTAGTTGCAAAAGACGGAGTCGCAGGAGCTATTATTGCACCTCGTCTTACCGGCGAACAGATTAAGGATGCCGATTCAAAGTATGATGCTACTCGAGAAGGAGCCATTGTATATGCCACGGCTCCTGTAACAGTAGCAACTACCAAAACAGCTAATATTACGGAAGAAGGGTACTATTACTTTGACGGTAGCATTTGGGTTGCTTTTAAAACTTTTTCAAAAACAGCATTTGTACCGTACGTTATTGCCTCCGGAAGACAAAAAACGGCCACCCTTACCCAAACGGATAATGGACAGGCTTTTAAACAATGGGATTTTACACCCATTATTAACGATAACAACTGGGATGCTACCAATCATTACTACACAGTTCCCCAAGACGGGTATTATCAGTTTTCTTTAGAAGGAATCGTGCATCCGAATAAGGATACAAATTCTTTCCTATGGGTACTGAGGAAAGATACTAGCGAAGTGGAATATGTATTTACCCAAATAGAAAATGTGAGGACAGGTCCCACAGACAAGCCTTATGAATATAATAAAGGAGGAATTACAGTGCTATACTTAACGAAAGGTACACAAATAGATTTTGGTAGTATTGCAAATGGTGGTGCATCAACAAACTATGAAATCACCAATCGGTTATTTGTGGTTATGTTTTTAGGTCAATAATGTTAATAACGAAGAGGGCTGTCGTTCAATATTTTTGTCAAATGGCTTTGGTTTTACTAAAAAAAATATGATAAGAAGAGGTGTGGTGGCACTCGGGTGTTAAAGAATAAAAGTTTAAAAATATACTAATAATAGGGGCATTCTATAGCCTCTATTATTATTTTAAAAGGTATAGTTAATTTGAGGTATTTTTCATGAGTAATTAAATATCACCTTAGATTCAACTCATAAATGCAATTTTTTGTAACCAAACCATCCATAGGGCATTCAAGGGGTTAGAGTAGGTTCGGAAGCACCCGTAGGTAGTTGTGTAAGTGCCTCTTTAGGGAGGACTTAAAAATATTATCACAAGTGATTTGATTTTCGTATATTTGCGGTAGTAAATAATTTCAATTATGAATATTCAGGCAACTAAATTAGAAATAATGCAATATATTCTTAATTCCAATAAGGAGTCTGTATTGGCTAAGTTTAAATCTATTATTGAAAAAGAGAAAGAACAAGAAATAGTAGGCTATACAGTGCAAGGAAAACCTTTAACAGTTGCTGATATGAATGAAAAATTAACAAGGTCAGAAGAAGATTATAAAGCAGGTAGAGTTACTACTCATGAGGAGTTACTAAAGGAAATGAAGACTTGGTAAATGGTCGATACTTCTTATACTGTCATTTGGACTGATGAAGCCAAAACAGATTTACATCAAATTTACGAGTTTCTAAAAGAGAAATCTGAGCAGGGAGCAATCAATGTATTTAATGATATTGTTGATGCTACTTTGACAGTTCATTTTTCAGAACAGAATGTAAAAGAGCCTTACAATAAGAAATATATGAGAATTGTTGTTAGGAATTAATTATACATTCTGTATTTGATACTCGTCAAGACCCTATGAAGATGAAAAATAAGGCTCTAGACTAGGAGATTTTAAATTTTCTTTCAAAAAATGGCTGGTTAGCCTATCCAAAATTTATGAAGCTTGATGAATTAATGAAACAGATTCCTTCTTATGGCAACTTGCAAATGCTGGTTCCCTTTTCTGTCGCTGCTGATTAAGACCGCTACTTTGTCCTCACTAATTCCTTTCTTTTTCTGAATATTCAAACAAGGCATCATCGCTCTCGCATATTCACGAAAGTTCTTGTGTCTTCTGGAATTTACCTAATACCGAAAGTATTTTATGACGCCAATCAAAGGCGGTTTGTTTGCTTATTCCTGTCAATTTTGCACATTTATCTAAACTATAACCCGATAACATGTGTGGAATATAAGACTTCAAAAGCTCTTTCTTTTTTAAATGAGCCGTAACAGAACCTGTGCTTGCACGAAAATTTTTCTTACAGGTATTGCATACGAAACGCTGAACACCGTATTGATGACCGTTTTTGCGGGTTTTGGTGGACTTACAATGAGGGCAACTATTGGCTAACGATTGCTTGGATGCTTCTTGCTCTTTGTCTATATCTACCTTATTATCAAATAGTAAACTCTCGATTAATTTATACAAACGATGCTTTTCTTCTTCGTTCAATCTGCTTATCTGTGCTAAAAGTTCTTTTTTCATTTTGCTAAATTATAAATATATTTTTTAGACTAAAGCCGACTTATTTTAACATTGAGTTAACGTGTAATGGTAAAACTTACAGCATTTTCGTATGAATCAAAATATTAATATACAATGAGAGCAAACTTTACAATTGTAGCAACACTGTTGCTAACCTTAATTACAATTTTTGTCTTTGGACAAAATATCGTTACAGGAACGGTGGTAGATGGAAATGGAGAACCGCTACCTGATGCAGATGTAACGGTACAAAGTACAGGAGTAACTACATCGACTGACTCAGGCGGGGATTACGCTGTTGAAGCACCCGATGGAGAACAGGTGCTTTTAATAGAATTCTTAGGGTTAGAATCAAAAAAACAAAAAGTAACTGTTGAAGGAGATACAAATATGGGAACGATTGTATTAACCGATGGAGGAGCCATTGATGAAGTGGTGTTTATTGGGCAAGGCGTTTTAGATGTCGCTAAGGATCGTGAAACACCGGTTGCTGTTTCTATAATTAAAGCGGATGTCATTCAGGAAAAATTAGGAAACCAAGAGTTTCCTGAAATTTAAAAAACGACCCCTTCCGTATATGCTACAAAGCAAGGAGGAGGTTACGGAGATTCTCGTATTAATGTTCGTGGTTTTGACCAAAGGAATACAGCTGTTATCATTAACGGGCTAACGACATGGAAAACGGTTGGGTTTATTGGTCAAACTGGGCAGGCTTGCAAGATATTGCAACAGGTATTCAAATACAGAGAGGATTAGGAGCCTCTCGTTTAGCTGTCCCTTCTGTGGGAGGTACAATAAATATAGTAACCAAATCTACTGAAAAAGAACAAGGCGGATTTGTGAGTTTAGGTGTAGGAAATGACTGGTATAACAAAACAACTGTAGCATATAATACCGGAATGAATGATGACGGTTGGGCTGCAAGTTTCTTATTGAGTAGGAGGCAAGGAAACGGATGGGTTGATGGAACAAAAGGAGAAGGATATACCTACTTTGCCTCTGTTGGGTACAAGCCAAACGATATACACTCTTTTAACTTAACTTTTACAGGAGCAGCTCAATGGCATGACCAAAGAAGCTCTTATATTACAATCAATGAATTTTTAAATTCAGGAAGAGATGATTTTAGGAAATATAATAAAGACTGGGGACATTTAAACGGAAATGAATATTCTTTCAGAAGAAATTTTTATAACAAACCCATCGGATCGTTTAACTGGGATTGGAATATTAATGACCGTCTGTCTTTAGCTACCGTATTATACGGCTCTTGGGGACGCGGTGGTGGAACAGGAGTCAGAGGTCGAGGAAGGTATAACTATAAAGCAGACGGAACCATTGATTTTGATGCGATTGTAGCTAATAATAGGGCAGGAACACCCTACACAGGACAAGTTGGTTTTTACTCAGGGAAGATCATTGGTTCTAACGGATATAATCAAGATGGCGTTAATAGTAATTCAATAGTTAGGAGAGCTTCTATTAATTCACACGATTGGTATGGAGCAATCTCTAATTTGAAATATAAAGCAGATAAAATTACATTAGGAATTGGAGCAGATTTAAGAACGTATAAAGCATATCATTATAGAGTTCTCAATGACTTATTGGGCTTAGACGGATATTATAGTACCGGAAATGAGAATGATAACGGGCGTATTGTTGCTACAACCATAAAAGCTAGACCGTTCTATAACCTTAATGAAGCAGAAAAGATTGATTATTATAATATAGGAAAAGTAAATTGGGCAGGGTTAAACGGAGTTGCTGAATATAAAAATGATTTTGTTTCAGCAGTGGTTCAAGCAGGTGTTTCAAATCAGCGTTATCAAAGAGTGGATTATTTTAATCAGCCTTCTGGTCAAGCAGAAAGTGATAAAGAAGATATTTTGGGAGGATATGTAAAAGGAGGTCTTAATTATAATATCAATTCACACCACAATATATTTGGTAATGCAGGGTTTATTTCCCGACAACCTTTATTTGATGCTGTCTTTACTAACTTTGGAAATGATATAGCCGATACAGAAAACGAAGAAATCACTTCATTTGAATTAGGTTACGGTTATCGTTCGCGTATTTTTAATGCCAATATAAACTTATACCGTACAACATGGGGAAACCGATTTATATCAAGAAGTATCACTTTAAATGTTAATAATAATCCGGTAGACGGTACTGCTAACTTTTCAGGAGTTGAAGAATTGCATCAAGGAGTTGAAGTTGATTTTAACATAAAGCCATTCTCTAAATTCAAAGTAAACGGAATGTTTTCTTATGGAAACTGGGAATATACGGATACGGTACAAGGATCGGTTTTTGATGATAGCCAACAATTAATTGGAACATCAACTTTATACTTAGATGGAGTTAAAGTTGGAGATGTTGCCCAATTGACTTCTTCGTTGGGTGTAGATTATGAAGTGGTGAAAGGGCTTTCATTTGATGCAACATGGAATTATGCAGACCGACTATATGCTGATTTTACACCGGATGATGATGAGTTTTTAAACGAGAACAACAAGGGATCTGTAGAATTACCTAGTTATCATTTATTTGATGTAGGGATGACTTACAAAAAAGAAGTGTTAAATAACAAAAAAAATTATCTTCCGTGTAAATGTAAACAATGTGTTAGACGAAGAGTATATCGCAGAATCAAACACAAACATTCATACAACAGCTACCAGTGAAAATTATAAAGGAATTAATACGGACAATCAGGTCTGGTTCGGATTCGGAAGAACTTGGAACGCGTCTTTAAAATTTCAATTCTAAAGAGTATTCTCTACGATTTAAAAACCCTCTTAAAAATTTTTAAGAGGGTTTTTCTTTGTATAATAAAAGATTTCTCTTACCTTTTGAAAAATTATACGAATATATGAAATTTACACCCCCAAAAGTTAACAGGTTTTTATTAGTTAAGTTACCTTCTGCTTATTTCACAGGAGTACGTTTAAAAACCATAGACGACACCAAAGCAGTTACCACAGTAAAACACCGTTGGATTAATCAAAACCCTTTTAAATCGATGTATTTTGCTATTCAATGTATGGCTTCAGAATTATCAACAGGCGTTTTGGTTCTCAAAAAAATACACGATTCAGGTAAAAGAATTTCCATGCTGGTAACAGAGCAAAAAGGCTCTTATACCAAAAAAGCACGCGGTCGAATTCAATTTATTTGTGAAGATGGCGATAAAATAGATCAAGCCATACAAGAAACCTTAAAAACAGGTGAGGGGCAAACCATTGAACTTCATTCCGTAGGAATCGATGAAGAAGGAGATCAAGTAGCCTCTTTTACCTATCAATGGGGTATTAAATTAAAAGGCTAAATTATTCGTATCTAACTTTTATTTATCTTCCATGGAGGAAAGATTTTGTAAACACCTCATTTCCTCTATAATAACCGGAGTGCTTTTACTCCCCCGTACGGAAGTTTTACGCGATGCCCATTGTGTAGCACCTCTTTCCAAACACCATGCGGGTTGTAGAAAGGTAGTTTTTTCAATATAAAAGCCTAATAGCGTCCGTACCACACTACTCCTCAAAAAGTTTACTCAATACAGAATACGTTATTAATATAATGATTGTTACAAAAAGAATTATTGGTATGTATTTACTACCTAACCTTCTGAATACTACCTAATTTGCAAAAGAAGGATTATCAACGCGTAAATCTTCTATGGAGGATTTTGCTTTTAAAGCCTCTGTTACAGAAAAAATTGTTTGAGAAGTGCTAAGCTGTTTTAACCGGTTTTTTAAATTGGCTTTATTTTGCTCATTTTCAGGAGCTTTATTTACAGCGAGTGTCTTTACGACAAATACGCCGTTTTTCCCTTCAATTGGAGAGGAAACAATTCCTTCTTTTTGACCAAAAGCTATGCCGGCTACTATATCTTCACGACCTACACCTGAGATAACAGGATTGGCAAAATTTACGTTATTAGCTGTTTTAATTTCTTGTCCTGTTGTTGCAGCTACCGCATTCAAATCATTTGCACCACCTATTTTTGCTATAATTTTTTTAGCAATGACTTGATTTTTCAAAAGAGGTTCTACTTCAGAGCGTGTCTGCGAAGCACTCATTAATCCTTTTGGATTTTTATTGACTAAATAAGCAACAACATAATTTCCGTTGGTTAAATCGAAAACTTCTGCCGTTTTGGTATTCGTGTTTTCATTGAATGCCCAGCGTGTAATTTGCTCAATAGCTTCTTTGTTTTCTGAGTTGGCTAAACTTATAAAGTCTGTTGGTTCTGCTTTAAATTGTGCTAAATTATTCTGAGTGGTTAAATCTAACTTAAAATCCCCCGCTTTTTTATCTACTGTGGCTACATCTTGACCGTTAAAAGTTTCTGCAACTTTTCTTGATAAATTAAAAACGCTGTCCACTGTTTCTTTGGAAGGCTCTACTTCACGAATAATATTTGCAAATTGATAGCCGGTTTGAGGAGCTTTCTTTTCTTCAATTTTAATGATATGAAATCCTTCGGGAGCTTCAACCAAGCCGATGCTTCCTGTCCCATTGTTTAAAACATATTTTTTAAATTCGGGAGATTGTCCTAAAACATCGTTATGGCGAAACCACCCTAAATTTCCTTTTTGCAGGCGAGATTGATCAAAATCAGAATTTTTGAGAGCTACTTCTCCAAAATTTTCAGGATTTGCATTCACAACTGCTAATAAGCTGTCTGCTTTAGTTTTTGCCTGTTCTTTTGTTAAAGTAATCGTTGGAAGATTAACAGCTGCTCCTTTGTATGAAATTAAAATATGACTGATGTTGATAGAATCAGAAACATTTTTTTTGGCAACCAGTTTTGAAAGAGCGATTACATCTCCTGTTTCATAAGGTCCGTAAATATCGTTGATGGAAGCCGTTTTAGCAAAATCCATCACATTTTTATCAAAGTTATCGGTGTCAAATACCAAGCCTTCTGTGTATTGTCCTTCAGAATAGTTTTGAACAAATGCTTCGTTATCCGTTGTGTTTTTAAACCCTGCTACATGTTCTTGCACACCTGTTGCCGGATTTTCTTCTGTAAAATCGTTAATGTATTTTTTTAACTCGGCATTTAAAGCAATTTTATCTTTAGTAGAGGCTTTTACATCCAACAAAGCATATTGTAAATCACGTGTTTCCTCACGGTCAAACTTTTTAGAATGTTTTTTTACATAGGCATTAATCTCTTCATCTGAAATTTTTATCTCATTAGCTCCGGGAAATGAAGAATACGGAACATAAACATATTCAATATTGGCTGTTGAATAGGTGTTGTCATATTCAAACTCTAATTCTTTATCAGTCAAAAAAATACCTTGTTGAATCATTCCGATATAATTGGCTTGCGTTATAGCTCTTTTTGCTTCACTTTTAATTAATTCAAAAAATGAAATAGCCTGAGAGTCTCCTTGTTGCCGAGCTAAGTTCTCTTGACTTTGAAATAGGCTTACGTTAAACACACCGTTTTGTTTAAACGTATCGGCTCTTTGCCCTAATAATTTTTCTACCGTATCCCAATATTGTTTGTTGTCAGCAGTCGTTTCAATGCCTAATTCTTCTGATTGTTGCTCGAACAGTGTTTGTTGAACAATATTATCCCAAGCTTCAGTTTGAATATTACGATCCGGTAAACGTCCTTGATATTTTAAATGAATATGATTTATGGCATCGTTAAATTCGTGTAGTGAGACTTTTTGACCATTAATTTCTCCTACTAAATTAGCATCCCCCATCTTAAATTTATTAAAAGTATCCGGACTGAATACAAAGGCTAATAAAGCCATTCCGATTGCTACTAAAAGTAACCATGAATTCTTACGAATGCTTCCTAAAATTGACATGTATTTTTATATTTTTAGATTCAACTTAAATTTAAAAGGCGAATTTACAATTTCAGCCCGATATATAAAAGAAATGTTAATCGTTTTTAATAATATGTTGAATTAATTGGACTTCATCTAAACGTGCATCAGATACTTTTTTGATAATAAAAGTAAACGATTCTGTTTTAACCTCTTCACCTTCTTCAGGGATTGATTCTGCAATACTCATAATTAATCCTCCTAAGGTTTCATAAGTTTCACTTTCCGGTAAATCGAGGCTGTATTCATTGTTAAGGTAATCAATTTCTAATCGGGTTGAAAACACATATTCATCTTCTCCTGTTTGCTTTTCCGTTAAAGTTATACGGTCATGTTCATCTTCAATTTCTCCAAATAATTCTTCTACAACATCTTCCACAGTTACCAATCCTGAAGTTCCACCGTATTCATCAAGCACGATAGCAATACTTTTTCTTTTTTTTGTCAAACGATTCATGACATCCTTTGCTGTTGTTGTTTCATGAACAAATTCAACGGGTAATAAAATATTTTTTATATGTTCGGGGCGTTTAAATAATTCAAATGAGTGGACATAACCAATAGCGTTGTCTATAGAGTCTCTGTAAATGATAATTTTGGATAGTCCGGTCTCTATAAACTTTTGTGCGACTTCTTCAAGCGGTGTTTCCAATTCTAAGGCAATCATTTCTTTTCGCGGAATCATGCACTCTCGAGCTTTTATATCATTAAATTCCAATGCATTTTGAAATATTTGAATTTCAGAATCTAATTTTTCTTCCTCTACGCCTTCTATTTGTTCGCTTATGTAAAATTCCAAATCTTTTCTGTCGAAAGCTTGTTCTTCTTGTTCTTCTTGCTCTCCAAATAATTTTAAAATAAAATTGGATATCCACATTACAAATTCGGTTATCAAAGAGAAAGCGATATAAATAATATAAACCGGAATAGCAAAAAAGAGGAGTAATTGATTTGAATAAATATTGAAAATAGATTTTGGGAAAAACTCAGCCAGTACTAAAATAATTAAGGTAGAAATAATAATGATGATAAAATCATTCCAAAACATGCTGAGATTAGAAAAATCCAAAAGATATGGTTCTAAAAAATTTTTCATGTAAATCGTGTACAAAACCAAAGCAATATTATTCCCCACAAGCATGGTTGTAATAAACTTTCTTGGATTTTCACCCAGTTTTGAAATTAGTTTGGCAACGGTACTCCCTTGTTTTTTTTCTAATTCAATGTGCATTTTATTTGAACTGATAAAAGCGATTTCCATTCCCGAAAAAAAAGCCGAGAAAAGAAGACAAATCACAATAATTAATATGGTCGTTCCTACAAACATTATGGGTCTATTTTTTTATATCGGTATTTCTTGTAATGGCTTTTGTACGATACAATTTAACATTTTTAAATTTTTCATCTGATTCTAACCCATTTTTAGCAATTAAAGAGTCTTTATTCGGTCGGATAATATGGGTTTTCACGTTGTTATATATTTTTTTCTGCTTTTTGTCCCAAAAAATATGAGATGTTTTTATGGTATCTCCATCTTCAGAAACCATGACTACATGGTCTCTTCCTTCATAAAGTCCTTTCATATCATCAATTTTAGCCCAATTAGCACGAATCAAAGTAGGTTTTCCACCTTTTTTATCATATTTTTCAACATCTCCACCTTGTGGTAAAAGTGTATAAGGGTTGTTTTTATCAAATTCATAAAGTTGAATTACGGGAGCCTTAATCCGTATCATGGCAATTCCCGAATCTGTTCGAATGATATTGGAATTAAATAATTCTTGTGTAGGAATAAATTTCAAATCAGCTTCCAAATTAATATTAGAATCTTTTTTTTCGGATTGGCAATTATAAAGAAACATAGCAACTCCGAAAAGAACTGCTATGTTTAATATTATATGATATTTCTTTTTTTGCATTATCGGGCTTTGGTGGTACCGTAACAGGTTTTCACAGATTGCCCCGGTCTTACACCTGCTTTAAACATATCCGCTTTAGAGGGTGCTCCTTTTTCAAAACCGGTAGCTGCACTATTCGCTTTTGAACTTACACGAGGATCCACTCGTGCAGCTTTTCTTGCTACATCAGCAGCGAACCAGTAAGCGGCTTTTTTTTCAAATAATGTTGATCCGCAAGAGTTTGCTCCTTTAGCATAAGCTGAAGCAATAATTAAGTAAGGGTCTCCCCAACCTCCTCTTAAAGAAGCCGCTTTGTTTGCCAAAGACCGTGCACTTCCTAAACTACCGGTTTGTAAATAGGCATAAGCAGCATAATAAGCCGCTTTTGAACGGTCAGTACTTGAATAATTACTGTCATCAGCTACTTTTGATAACAGAGAGGCGGCTTTACCGTATTGTTTTCTTTGAACCATTCTTAAACCTGTACTGTAATCATTGGCAGCAACTTGCGACTGACCTCCGGTAGAAGCTCCTTCGGATACACTTGATTTACACCTATTAGGATTTTGTTCACAATATAGTTTGGCAAATTGGTTTTCTACCTGATCAGCAAAAGTAGCATCATCAGAACACTCGTTATAAAGTAAAGCTCCACGAACTTCATTTAACCAGTTGATATCGTTTTGTTTGGAAGTGTATTGTTCTTTGTATAAAGGAATCAAACGATCACAGGTGTATAAACTACCTACGCTTCCTTCCACGTAATTATACGAATCCGTATATGCTAAGCGTTGTTCTGTCTTTTGTTTTAAAGATGCTTTTTGTTGTTTTGATATAGTTCCTAATGAGTCTAATTTTTCTAAATTGGAAATTTCAATATTAGACCTTTCTATATTTTTATCTAATGCTTTTTTTGTTGAATTGTAAATCGCTAACATTTTGTCAAATGAAATTTCTTTGGCTTCTAACATAACCTGTCCCAAATAGTAATAATCGCTCATAGCAGAAGAAGGCAAGTCGGAAGCATCTCCGGAAAAGGCTTTGTCGTATGCGGATAACCATTCTGCGTTGTTTCCTATTTTGTAATAGCGTAAATACGATACTTTTTGTGCTGCATAATAATTAGCATCTTTAGGATATTTTTGTATATTTTTATCCAAAACTTTTACCAAATAGGTTTTCATGTCTTCTCGTTTAGGTCCTTCTTCGGGTGTCGTATCGAGTGCTTTGGTTACGATATATTCGGCATCAATCAAAATATTTTTACCGAATTGGGTATCTACGCAATCGTCAAAAGCTTTTTTCCATTTTTCATACAAAGGGGCATAATTTTCTGCTTTGTATTCTGCCGATTCAGCATAAGAAAAATAAGCGGGGCAATTTTGAGCATTTATACTTATTCCTATTACTATAATTCCTATTCCTATAATGATGTCTTTCATTTTCATAAATCTATTAATTGGTATTTAAATTAATTGTAAATTCTTTTTCTAAACCATGTACCGTTTAGATTAAAGCTAATTTTAAAATTAGCATAATTTTCTTTAACCCATCCTCCGGAAGTTGTTCCTCGCTGCCCTAAAGCTACTCCAATGTTTAGCATAGACCGTTGGTCTTTTCCTACAGGTAATCCAATTCCAAAAGTTATGCCAAGGTTATCAATGTCGTGGTAATCGCCACTATTTCCCAATACGGATAATCCGGTTTGTTCATAATAAATTCCTGCCCTATAAGTAGCTCTTGCCAAGTAACTTTTGTAAGAATTGAATTTAGGAATCCAATATCCTCCCAAGGCAATACGGTGTTTGTCTTTATAAGTTAAATTATCTCTGTATTCACTTGAGTTGAGGTCTGTCATCTTTTCAAAATCATACTGTGTTCCAACCATCCATCTTCCTTGTTTTTCGTAGCTAACTGAAACACTGGATTTACTAGGTAACTTGAAATCTTGTTTAATGCTTGATGAAGAAATAGTGTCCATTGTCGTCGAATTAGGTGTTCCATTGCTATATTCAACATAAGACAATAAGTAATGATCCTGATCATTTTTCAGGTTACTTCCAAGAGTGTAAGTCGCTCCAATATTAAGAAGTTTGTTTTTACTTAACTTATGTCTGTACAATGCTCCTGCTGTTCCGGTAAATCCTTTTATATTATCGCTTCTAAGATCTTCACTTACCAAATCTACATTTTCAATACGAACGATTTGTGAGTTATCAAGATTTCCAAAGATATATTGTCCGGTAATTCCAAAACTCAGATCTGTTTTCTTCCATGGTTTGTATGATAATGCAACATGAGCAGAATTTAATCCTCCACTTCCTTCAAAATTTGATTTTGTTGTAATCGTTTCATTTGTCCCTGCTATCACTTGAGAACTTGATGTGTTTAATTTGTATCCGGTTCCTGAAAAGGGTTGGAATCCAAAAGCAAAAGAAAAACGATCGCCTAAAGGAAATCCTAATGATAAATTAGATATATAGGTAGCACTATTTTTATCTGATGATTCGGTGGTGTTAAACTTAACTATATCAGCATTTACGCCAAACTCAAAAGAAGTATATTGTAAGTAAGTATTAGTTGCCGGATTACTGAAGTTTACTTCTGTTCCAAATGGGTTAGAGTAAGCCGTACCAATACCTCCCATTGAATTGATGGATATGGAATTATTAAACTTAGGCTCGCCGTATCCAAAACTCGAATAGGGAGAAGTTGATAACCTCTGTCCAAAGAATAAAACGGGCAATAGTGTAACTATAATTAATATCTTTTTCATCTATTAGAAAATTCATGAACTGCAAATATGATTAATTTGACGGAAAGTACAAAAAATTAACCCTTATAAGTTTGTTAAATAGCTTGATAAACAATTTATATTAAAAGAATCGTATTTTTATTACTTAATGAAAAGGCTATAAAACAAGACTTTAAATTCAATCAAGACTAAATAATTTACTCTATAATTAAAGATAGGTTATTTAAGGTTTCTTTCTCATAAAAAATAACGTATTATTTTTGTAAAAAGTATGTACATTTGTATTTAATCCAAATAAGATTTAGAAAAATGGATGACAAAAAATTACAGGAATTTGGAGAAAAAATTGTAGAAGTTCTACAAAGTATTTATGATCCTGAAATACCGGTTGATATTTATGAACTGGGCTTAATTTATGATGTTCAAGTCAATGACCAAGGAGATGCCAAAATTCTGATGACTCTAACAACACCCAACTGCCCCGTTGCGGAATCAATGCCTTTAGAAGTACAAGAAAAAGTAAAAACAATAGATGAAATTAATAATGTTGAAGTAGAAATTACGTTTGACCCACCTTGGGATAAAGACATGATGAGCGAAACCGCTAAATTAGAGTTAGGTATTTTATGATTAATGCCAAACTTTAATTACAAGATAGGATTAAATTTTATCATTCAAAAAATAATATCCGGCGGTTTCCTTTTTTTCAGATAAAAATTGGTTCAATACCAATTGCACATAATAAGAATATGTTTCGATTCCTTCTTGTTTGTTAGCTTTTAAATAGAGATTATTTGCTTTACTGAAAGTATGGCTAATATTTCCGTGGTATTTTTCATAATATTTTCTGTCTGCTTTTCGGTCGTTTTGTACTTTTACTGAAAGCAAGGCTTTGTATTGTTCAAATCGTTCAAAATCAATTTTATATACTTCATATAAAAGATACCAAAGTGTATTATAATAGGCTGAATATTGTAAATCGGAGTCTTGAGAGTTCAGATTATTTAAAAAAGCGATATAGTTAGCTTCTTTTTCACTGGCAAAACCGTATTGGTGAGCTATTTCATGGCTGATAGTCATTCCATAATCATGTGGAAGAATAGTGCCGTTAATTTGTGCTGTTCCAAAAAACGGATTATAATATCCTCCTATTCCCAAATAAGAAATCCATTCGGAATACCAGCTAATAAATAAAGGATTGGTTTTATGACTTTTAATATTCAGTTTTTTGCATAGATCATGGTACGAAATGATGACTTTTTCAATTGTTTTATCAAATGAAGCCTTGTTTTTAAAAATACCTTCTTTATCTTCATGGGTTTTCTCTCTTAATTGATTGGTTTTTTGAATTACAAATTCCGTCAGTTCAAATAAATCTTGATTTGTACTTTGTTGTTTTTGAATGTTAAACTGTTCTAAAAAAGGCTGTTTGTAATAATTTAATCCCCAAAAAAGATTAAATAAGGCATAAAACAGATTGATAAAAACAATGAATTTATATAAAATACTTTTCCGGTTTCTTAATCGGTTTTTTACCAAATAAATGATTGCTATAACGAATAGCACAATTAAAACAGCATAGATTAAATCACCCAAACAAAACCCTACAAAACCAAAAATAATTTGTTGAAAGTCAGAAATGTAATAATATATTCCTTGTGTATAATAAACGGTAACTTTATCAGGAAAAAAAGCTATAATTTGGATGACAATGATTTGTAGAATAAAAATACTTATTCCCCATAGAATTTTTATATATGAACCTTTTTTATCTGAAAACATGATTAAAATCCTATATTGCAAACATACAATTAATCATACAAAATAGTGTTTATAATCAGGTAATTTATACCTTTGCTCAAAATAGTAAATTTTTAGTTTTATATGAATCGTTCTGTTTATATTGCTACTACAGACTCTTACAGCGGAAAATCATTAATCAGTTTAGGTATTTTGCAAATGATTATGCGAAAAACACCTAACGTGGGTTATTTCAGACCGGTTATTGATGATTATCCAAAAGGAAAAAAAGACAATCATATTATGACCATGATTGCCCACTTTAAGTTAAATATGCAATACGAAGAAGCCTTTGCTTTTACAAGAAATGAAGTTATCGAATATAAAAACGACAATCGTTTAAACGATATTTTCGACAGTATCATAGAAAAGTACAAAGCATTGGAAGAACGGTTTGACTTTGTATTGATTGAAGGTACTGATTTTTTTGACGAAGGAACTTCTTTTGAATTTAATTTAAACAGCTCTATTGCACAGAGTTTGAATGTACCTGCTTTACTAATTGTAAAAGACGATGCTGAAAGCGATGAAGAATTAATCAATCATGTTAAAATAGAATTGAATTCTTTTATTGAAAAAGATATTAAAGTAATTGCCGCTTTCATTAATCGGTGCGATCGTAATGCAAAGAAGATTCTTCCCCAATTAGCAAAAAAAATAAACAGCAACATTCTGTTTTCCATTATACCTAATTCCAATATTTTAGGAAAACCTACTTTACAGGAAATTGCAGATAAATTAGGTGCACATATTTTGTACGGACATGATAAAATGAATATCATTCCTCAAAAAAATATCGTTGGAGGAATGCAACTTTCTAATTTTTTAAATCATATTAAAGAAGACTCACTAACCGTTTTGCCGGGAGACCGATCAGATTTATTAGTAGGAATTTTGCAAGCTCATGCCTCTAAAAATTATCCCAGAGTTGCAGGGATTATTCTTTCCGGAGGTTTACTTCCTCCAAAAAGTATTGTGAATTTGTTAGACGGTTCACAAAACCTCGTTCCTATTATGACCGTAAATAAAGGAACATTCCAAACGACATCCGACGTAGATAAAATTAAATCTAAAATTTATCCTGAAAGCACTGAAAAAATCAAATTAAGTATCAATTTGTTTGAAAAACATGTAGATTTAGATACTTTAGACGATAAAATTGCTTCATTCCAAGTAGAAGGTGTAACATCAAGAATGTTCCAATATAATATGGTTAAAGCAGCAAAAAAAGCTCAAAAACATATTGTTTTACCCGAAGGAGAAGATGATCGTATTTTAACGGCAGCATCTCAACTTGCTAAAGATGGCGTAGTTTATTTAACCATCTTAGGAAAAGATCCCGAAAAAATAAAAAGCCGTATGGCTTATTTAGGATTATATTGGGATTCTAAACGAATTAATATTGTAAATCCGGCAAAGAGTCCCCATTACAAACGTTACGCCCAAACGCTTTATGAATTACGCAAACACAAAGGCATGGAGCTTGCTCAAGCAAAGGATTTGATGCTCGATCTCTCTTATTTTGGTACGATGATGGTTTATTTAAAAGACGCTGACGGAATGGTTTCCGGAGCAATGCATACCACTGCTCATACCATTCGCCCTGCCTTACAATTTGTCAAAACCAAACCCGGGTTAAAAACCGTTTCTTCTGTCTTTTTCATGTTATTAGACGATCGTGTTTTAGTGTATGGAGATTGTGCCATCGTTCCAAGTCCGACAGCGGAACAACTTGCCGAAATCGCTATTTCTTCTGCTAATACAGCTCAAGCCTTTGGTATTATGCCAAAAGTAGCGATGCTTTCTTACTCTTCAGGAGTTTCAGGAACAGGAAAAGAAGTTGAAAAAGTAGCTTTAGCAACTCAAATGGTTAAAGAACAACGTCCTGACCTCCTAATTGAAGGACCGATTCAATACGATGCTGCCGTAGATCCAAGTGTAGGAAATAAAAAAATGCCGGGATCACTCGTTGCCGGACAAGCAAATGTGTTGATTTTTCCCGATTTAAACACAGGAAACAATACATATAAAGCGGTACAACGAGAATCGGGGGGATTGGCGATAGGACCTGTTTTGCAGGGCTTAAATAAACCGGTTAACGATTTAAGTCGCGGAGCTAAAATTGATGATATTTATAATACAGTGGTTATCACTGCTATACAAGCCGAAAAAGAAAATAACGCCTCATCCGATTAGTTTTATTTGAAAAATAGTTAAAGTTTAAAATCAGCCGATATGAATATATTAGTACTTAACGCAGGAAGTTCATCTGTAAAATATCAATTGATTGATATGAATTTAAAAAAAGCCACTGCTATTGGTTTGGTAGAAAGAATTGGAATAGACGGTAGCCGTATCAAGCATGATTATTTTATTGACGGAAAAGAAAATCGGAAAATTGTAGAACAATATATTGAAAATCAAGAAATTGCTCTAAGATTGGTAGCTGACTTATTAATGGATAAACAAATTGGTGTTATTCGTAATCCTGGTGATATCAGGGCTGTTGGACACCGTGTGGTACATGGTGGTGAAAAATTTGCTAAAACTGTTTTAATTACTCAAGAAGTTAAAAAAACCATTCGGGAACTGATTCCTTTAGCACCCTTACATAATCCGGCTAATTTAACAGGAATAGAAGTTGCTGAAAATGTGTTTCCTAACGCTAAACAAGTGGCTGTTTTTGATACATCTTATCATCAGAGTATGCCTGAAAAAGCCTACCGATATGCTATACCTAATAAATTTTATATGGAAAGCGGTATTCGTCGTTATGGTTTTCATGGAACCAGTCATCAATTTGTTTACAATCAAGCAGTAAAATATTTGCAAAATCCTGATTTAAAAGCCATTACTTTGCATTTAGGCAATGGAGCCAGTATGGCAGCTATAAATTCAAATCAGGTGCAGGATACCTCTATGGGTTTGAGTCCTTTAGAGGGTTTGATAATGGGAACACGTTCAGGCGATTTAGATCCATCCATTATTTTTTATATGATTGAAGAATTAGGTTTAAATTTAGATGAAGTAAAAAATATTTTGAATAAACAAAGCGGAATGCTGGGTATTGCAGGAAGTAGTGATGCCCGGGATATTGATGCAAAATATAACCAAGGCGAAAGCAATGCAATTCTGGGTAATGAAATGTACACCTACCGCATAAAAAAATACATTGGAAGTTATATTGCTGCTTTAAATGGTATTGACACACTTATTTTTACCGGAGGAATTGGAGAAAATGATGCTTTGATAAGACATTTGATTTGCAAAGACTTGGACTTTTTAGGTATTCGGTTGGATGAAAGTTTAAATAAACAGCGAAATCATGTTGAAAAAACAGAAGAAATCCATGTACAGAATGCATCTGTAAAAATACTTATCATCCCTACCAATGAAGAGCTGCAAATAGCATACGAAGCGGTTGATTTTATATAAATTAATCCCTACCAATTTATCAATACCGAACCCCATGTAAAACCACTACCAAAAGCTGCCAAACAGATTAAGTCTCTTTCTTTAATTTTCCCGAAGGCTTTTGCTTCGCTTAAAGCAATTGGAATTGTGGCTGCCGTAGTATTTCCATATTTTTGAATGTTATTAAAAACCTGATTATCATCCAATTTTAATATATTTTGAACAAATTGTGAAATTCTTAAATTAGCTTGGTGTGTAATTAATAAATCAAGATCTTTTGGTGTTTTATGATTGGCTTGCAATACATCCATAATAGTTTCAGGAAAACGAACTATGGCATTTTTAAATACATGCTGTCCATTCATGTGAGGAAACCATAATTCATGGTGATCTTTAATCTCTGCCAAATCTTCCACTTTGTTCGCCCATTTATATTTGTTACCCGGTGCCAACATGGTTAGTTCCTCTGCATATTTCCCTTCTGAATGCATTCGGGTTGATAAAATTCCTCTCCCTTCTTCTTGAGTTCCGGAAACGACTACTGCTCCGGCTCCGTCACCAAAAAGAACAGAAACGGCTCTTCCCCTTGTCGTCAAATCAATTCCGTATGAATGGATTTCAGAACCAACAACCAAGATATTTTTGTATGTTTTGGTTTGTATGAATTTATCAGCTACGGAAAGTGCGTAAATAAATCCGGAACATTGATTGCGGACATCCAAAGCCCCTATGGTTCCTATTCCCAAAAATTCTTGTAACTGAACGCCTACTCCGGGAAAATAATAATCCGGGCTTAAGGTTGCAAAAATAATAAAATCAATATCTGAGGGTTTTAAACCTGCATCGGCAATGGCATTTTTAGAAGCTTCGTATGCTAATGATGCTGTGGTGTCTTTTCCTTTTTCAGCAAATCTTCGTTCTTCAATACCGCTTCGTTCTACAATCCATTCATGAGTTGTATCCATCATTTTGGATAAATCATGATTCGTAACAACTTTTTCAGGCACGTAATGTCCTACGCCTGATATAATAGATTTTATCATTTTTAATTTTTTTATAAAAGGTTAAATACTATTTAGTATTCCTAAATTTACTCAGAATTATTTTCTTCTACAACTACAAAGATATCTTCGCGGTCTTTTTTCATATAAAAATGTTCTCGAGCTATTTTTTCAATCGATTTAGGGTCATCTTGTATCTTTTTTAATTCTGTTTTTACTTCCTGTAATTTGGCATTATAAAAATTCCGGTCTTTTTTAAGTTCTTCTATTTCTCGGTCAATTCGGATATGTTGGCGTAGGGAGGCATCGTCAAAAAATGTCATCCAAACAGCAAACAAACCTGTAATAAGAATGTATTTGTTAGTACTCCATTTAAACCATTTTTTTTCTTTAATCGTAGCCCATTTCATGATTTTATTAATTTATCTTGTATGACGGTTTTTAAAATATTAATAGCTACCGGATTTCTTCGCATATTGGGAATGATGATATCGGCATAGCTTTTTGTAGGTTCTATAAATTGATTATGCATGGGACGAAGCGTTGTAGTATAACGAGTTAAGATTTCGTCTAAATCACGCCCTCGCTCTTCCACATCTCTTCGGATACGACGAATTAGACGCTCATCAGGGTCTGTATGTACAAAAACTTTGATATCAAATTCATCCAATAAAGTTTGGTCAGTAAAAACCAAAATGCCTTCCACTATGATTACATCTTTAGGAAAAATAGTGGTAAAACGATCCAACCTTGTATGCTTGGTATAAGAATAAACGGGTTGCTCTATGGAATGTCCTTTTTTTAATTCCCTTAAATGATGAATCAACAGTTCAAAATCAACTGATCTCGGGTGGTCATAATTAATTTTTTCTCGTTCAGAAAAAGCTAAATGGCTGTTATCACGATAATAAGCATCTTGAGATAAAACCGCTATTTCATGATCTTTTAACTCGTGTAATATTTTATTCACAACAGTCGTTTTTCCTGATCCTGTTCCTCCGGCAATGCCTATTATTAACATAAATTCTCAAAATTTTAACAAAAATACAGTTTTTCCTATAATTTTAAAATTAAAAAGTGTATTTTTGCCCGCTGAAAATAAACTATGATAAAATTTTATACCGTAATGAAGACGCCTATTTTTTTAATAATTTTTGCAATGCTGTCAGTGGCATGCTCTGTTTCAAATTCTGCTCAAACCGAAGAAAAACAGACTGAAGAAAAACAAAAAACAATTACAAAACCTCGTGTTTATGAAGAGGTTTTATTCCAAAACATCACGTTAAAGGTGGAAGGAAAATACTTGCCTTTAACCTTGGCTACTTTTACAAATACTGAATCGGATCTTATTGGGAGAAAACGACTTTTTGAACTTTATGGTAATTGGGAAAAAGCATTGAGTACATCTCTTTCAAAACATCCTCTATTAATTTGGGAAAATGTCCCCCTGCTTAATGACGGAAGACTTGTAAACATTATTGTCGGTGGAAAATTGATTAAAAATAGCAACCAGGTTTCTTTTTTCATTTATGATTCTAAAACAAAGAAAAATCTTTTAGCAGAAAAATCTCCATATAGAGCACCTATTCTAAAAAAAATACAGGATTTGTTAGAAACGAATGAACCTAAAAATAAAGCTTTTGAAAAAAAGTTTTGGAAAGATTTTTATTTTGTAGATATTCAATCATAAAAGAAGTTACCTTTTTAAAACTTCAATAAGTCTAATTTTTCTTTAAATGCATTTAATTTTTCAAAAGACTTTTGGTTGAAAAATGAAATCTTTTTCTTCTTTGCCAACTCTTCGTAATATTGAATTCCGTTTAAAAGGTTTTCTTTATATTCTTTTATTTTTTTAGCCGATCGAGAAGATAAATCTTCTTTTACTTCTTGGTATTTTTTTTCTATATCGTGGATGTAAAGCGATAATTCTTTTACAAAAACATTGGGACGGTTTTTATCCAGCATTATATTTTCTTTTCCGTAAATATGAGCTATCATCTTTTTTAAAGACACTTTTTGATTAAAATAAGCTATGTTAGGACCCGGACAAACAGAAACGCCTACTCCGTCCTTTTTTTCATTTTTGTTGTACTTAACAAATGCTGCTTTAGAAAGCCCTTGACATAGACATTCTTTTTCTATAATGGAAGAAACCACCGTTTTATCTGCATACCCGTGTTCTTTAAACTTAAATTCTTGGTATTTTCGTGAGGCCGTACAAATCAAATCTTCTGTATATTCTTTGTTGCTAATCAAAAACTTCTTTGTACAAGGACTTCCGGGCTTATTTTTTTTATATAAATCCTGTCCTTCTTGTATTTTTGAACTGCTTCTTAAATTATTAAACGGAACACCCAGCGGAGAAGCATTGCTTAAATACAAATCTTTCTCTGTGGCTTTAGCCAATCTGTCTTTTGTATCCTCATCAATGGTTACGGCTTCATCAACTAATAAAAAAGGAGAACCCCATCCAACAGAATCTACTTTGTAATAATCCATCAAAAAACGATGTTCTTCTGCTGTGCCAACTCCTCCTTGAGCTGTAATAGAGATGTTTACCTTTTCTTGAGCTTTATAATTTTTGCTAATCAATGCCTTATTGTAAATCTCTTTAAGTTCTTGAACTAATTCTTTCTTTTTAATTTTAAATTCTTCTAAAATAGGTCCCATTAGTAATCCATTTGTTGCAAACGCATGTCCTCCACAATTTAACCCCGATTCTAACCTGAATTCTGAAACCCAAAGCCCTTTTTTTGCAAAAAATTTTCCTTGTATCAAAGCAGAACGAAAATCACTGACTTTGATAATAATCTTCTTTTTTAATTCACCTTTTTCGTTAGGAAAGAAATCTTTAAATTCTTCAAAATAAGTGTACAACCTAGGATTCATCCCTGCGGAAAGTACTAAAGAAGAACTTAATTTGCTATTGGCAAAACCTCTTAAAGCAGCATGAGCATCATTAAAAATAGAAGGTAGTTTTATCTTTCCTTTAAAATTTTCTTTGTCAATCTTAGTCATGACATTCACATCAATGGATCCTTTTGGAAAAAGTTTAAGAGACTTCGTGTTTGGAAAAAGTTCTTTTAATTCATTTAAAGTTTGTTGGGAGTTTTCTTGAAACTGTTTTTTCATTTTAGAATAACGCTCTTCTACTACATCATGAATTAAATCCAAATAAGCTGTAATTCTTTTTGCCCTTGAGTCTTCTTCTTTTTCCTTAATCGGCTTATATGCTATTCCCATCTTTTCAGAATACACCTTACGCATACGCTCAATTAAATCATCATCAACTAATGAGATTACAGATGATATTCCTAAATGTGCAACTTTCGCAGGAGAATCGATTGTATAACTGGTTCCCATGACAGGAATATGGAATGAATGCTTCAAATTTTATTTTTTAAGTTACAATTAATTTGATTGTTTAAACACAAAGATAATAATTTTTATCGGTGTTTAAAGTAAATAATACCAATGCTTGCATAATAAATCAATTTCTGTTTCTTGGAGTTTTAATATTTAGTTTTTTTTCATAGAAAAAAGTTATCTTTGGCGTTTAAATTAGAATGACAATGAAACGAAACATCATTATTTTCTCTATAATAAGTTCTTTTTGTATTATAGGTTGCCAAAATTCTTCATCATCAAAAAATACCATAACAGCTCAACAAGACAGTATACAGCTTATTTATCGTTATAATTTTGATCAGATCGATACGATTTTTACCAAAAAAAAACAAGCAATTTCCTTTGGTTTTGATAAAGAAGTTGAAAATGGAATGCTTTTTCATCTTAAAACTGGCACACGTATTCCGGTTTATTTGGGTAATGATAAAACCAACTCAGTTATTATTGACAGCTTAGCCGAAAGAAAACTTCATTTTCATTATGCAGGAGAAAATGCTGCTATAAACCGCTATATTTTAAGGAGTTTTGATACTCAGCAAATACTCATGACAGGAATGCAAGGGGATTACTCTGCGTTTAAAGCTATTGTTAATCAGGTTGTTTCATTGAGAAAAGCACAGTTAGACAGTCTTTCGGATGAAGATTTTAAAAAAATAGAGAACATTACTATTCAGTATCTTCCAAAAAATTTAAAGCTAACGTACGCTTTTCAACAAGCTATGGGGGCACAGAAAAAACTAGATTCTATTGATTTGGAAATCACACAGTTGATTAATGAAAAGCCTGTTGAAAACCCTTCTTTATTAGAATCCAACGGTTATAAAACCTATTTGAATATGATAAGCCAAATCAATTTCTATAAAACAAGTCCGGAAAAATTTAATTCTATTTATGATTATTTGCTCTTTACCAAAGATTATTTTCACAACAAAGAAGTCATGGCTGTCGTAGGAGAAAATTTAGTTAATCTCTATTTACGATTCACCCTGGATACTTCAAATGATGATCAAGTTAAGCAATTCATTAACGAATACATAACCAATACAGATAAAAAAGATCAATTTTTAGAAAAATTTAAAAATCGAAATAAGTTTTCAAAAGGGCAAACAGCTCCGCCTTTTTCCGGTGAAGATATTCAAGGAAAAACGATTACTTCAGAAGAATTTAAAGGTAAATTTTTAGTGATTGATGTATGGGCAACATGGTGTGGACCTTGTAAAACAGAAGCTCCGTTTTTTGAGAAATTGGTAGAGCAATATAAAAATGATGACCGGATTGAGTTTATTAGCATCTCCATTGATGAAAACAAAGAGGCTTGGAAAAATTTTATCACAAAAGAAAACCCGTCATGGGTTAACCTTTGGGTAGCAAATGATTTTCAATCTACTTTAGCAAAAGATTATGAAATTAAAGGGATTCCCTATTTTATAATTCTTGATCCTGAAAGAAAATTTGCTGTTTCACAAGCTAGTCGCCCTTCTGATAAAATGGCTGAACAGATTGCTTCTCTATTGAAATAAATTATCTAAATTTATTTTTCTTAAAACCTGTTTTAGGTCTTATTATAATTAAGTTTACAATATATTTTGGAACAAGGTAATCAAAATTCAATTAATCTAAATAAGTTCATCAGTCAAACAGGAATTTGTTCACGAAGAGAAGCTGAGAAGTTTATCATTGAAAAACGGGTTACTCTTAATGGGAAAATAGCACAATTGGGAAACCGCGTTTTTGAAGGAGACGAAGTCAAAATTGATGGAAAGCCTTTGCAAACCAAACCTAAAACTTTATATATAGCTTTTAATAAACCTCAAGGCATCGTTTGTACAACAGATTCTAAAGAAAAGAAAAACATCATCCATTATATCAATCATTCTGAGCGTCTTTTTCCTATCGGTCGTTTAGATAAGCCGTCTCAAGGATTAATTTTTTTGACCAACGATGGTGATATAGTTAATAAAATTTTACGAGCTGGAAATAATCATGAAAAAGAGTATATCGTTTCGGTAAATAAGTCTCTTACACCTGAATTTATTTATAAAATAAGCAACGGAATTCCTATTTTAAGTACCGTTACAAAAAAATGCAAAGTAAAACAACTAAATGATTTTACCTTTAAAATTATTTTAACACAAGGATTAAATCGTCAAATACGCCGTATGTGTGAATATTTGGATTACGAAGTAACTCAACTGAAGCGGACTCGTATTATGAATATTCAATTACACGGTTTAGAAACAGGTCAATGGCGGGAATTAACTCATAATGAAATAAAAAAAATCAATCAATTAATTGTGGGATCTTCTAAAACGGAAGAAGTTTCCAAAGACAAAAACCAATTTAAAAAACGAGATTATAAAAAAGAGCGTTAAGAAAATTAAAATTAATTGAAATAGAAAAAATAAGTTAGTAATAGGGGTGATTGTTTTGATGATTTATTCATGTAGACCGAGTGGTTATGATATTCGTACTTTGGATAAACGAGAACTGACATTTAAAGAACTACCAACTAAGATACAGAAAGTATTGTATGATCCTTCTGATTTTAAAGAAGAGTCTGAAACAGAAGGTTTTGAAAGTTTGGGAATTAAGAGTATCATTTGTTTGGAAAAAGAGTGTAATTATATAGAGGAATCTGTAAGTTATATTTTTGGACAAGAATCGTGGATAGATTATACATTATTAACTGATACAATTAAAGATAGGAGTTATGAAATAAAGAGAGAGATTTCATCAAGACCTTATATAATTTATGATAATAAGTTGTATATACCTAATGAGTACAATATATTTACGGTAGTTGAAGATATAGAAACGGTTAAGTTTATGTGTTATCAATTGAAATGAATAAAAAATGAACCTATGAATGAAATCCGTATATTTGTAATCCTTAAATAGAAGTATGGCATCATTACTAATACAATTACAAGCTTTGAAACAACGGTTTGACGAAGTTGCGGATTTGATTATCCAACCGGAAGTAATTTCAGATCAAAAACGTTATGCCCAGCTTAATAAACAATACAAAGATTTGGAAAAAGTTGTAGAGGTTTATATACAGTATAAAGCAAAATTAGATGTGATAGCTGAAGCAGATGAGATTATAGCTGATGGAGAAGATGTAGAAATGGTGGAAATGGCAAAGATAGAAAAAGAAGAAGCTAAGGCTGATTTACCCAATTTAGAAGAAGAAATAAAGTTTTTATTAATACCAAAAGATCCGGAAGATGACAAGAATGTTATAGTAGAGTTGCGTGCCGGTACAGGAGGAGATGAAGCATGTATTTTTGTAGAAGATATGTTTAGAATGTACACCATGTATTTTAAGGAAAAAGGATGGTCTTATGAAATTGTTAACTCAACAGAAGGTGGTACAAAAGGCTACAAAGAATTGGTGATGGAAGTAACGGGTAATGCCGTGTATGGGATTATGAAATTTGAGTCGGGAGTGCATCGTGTGCAACGAGTTCCTGAAACGGAGTCACAAGGACGGGTACATACTTCAGCTATTACAATTGCTGTATTGCCCGAAGCTGAAGAAGTAGATGTAGAATTGAATATGTCGGATGTTCGTCGAGATACATTTAGATCAAGTGGAGCAGGAGGACAGCATGTCAATAAAACGGAGTCGGCTATTCGCCTGACTCATATCCCAACAGGAATTGTAGCAGAATGTCAAGATGGACGTTCTCAACATAAAAATTATGAAAAAGCCTTGCAAGTCTTACGTACACGTATTTATCAAGTAGAATTAGAAAAAAAACAAGCTGAAAGAGCTGCTGAACGTAAATCGTTGGTTTCTTCGGGAGATCGTTCGGCGAAAATACGGACGTATAACTATCCTCAAGGACGAGTAACAGATCATCGTATTAACAAGTCCATGTATAATTTACCGGATTATATGAATGGAAATTGTCAAGAAATGATGGATGCTTTGAAAATACATGAAAATACAGAAAAATTAAAAGCACAAGAAGAAGATGTTCAAAATTTGTGATAGAAAAATTTTGTATTTTTGAATTAAATAAAATATGCTTAAAGTAATCTTATCTCCTGCAAAAAAAATAAATCTTACAACGGATACGAATTTGGAAAAAACACAACCTGTTTTTATCAAAGAAGCCCAAAGAATCAATACAGAATTAAAAAAGCAGTCCCCTAAAAATTTGATGAACCTGATGAATTTATCTCAAAAATTAGGTGATTTGAATTGGGAACGTAACCAAAATTGGAAATCAGAAGGAACTATTGCTGCAGGTTATGCTTTTGACGGAGAGGCTTATCGCGGTTTACTAATGAAAAAGATGCCGAAAAAGCAGACGGAAACCGCCCAAGAAAAACTTTACATTCTTTCGGGTTTATACGGATTGTTAAAGCCTTTGGATGCTATAAATGCTTATCGTTTGGAGATGGGAACTAAAATAAGCATAGAAAAGTCAAAGAACTTATATGAGTTTTGGAAAGAAATGATTACTAAGCAAATTAATAAGGAACTTGGGAAAGGTATTTTGGTTAATACAGCTTCAGATGAATATTTTAAAGTAATCAATCAAAAAAAATTACAGGCAACGGTTATTAATTGTTATTTTAAAGATTATAAAGATGGAAAGCTAAAAACCATTGTAGTTTACACCAAAAAAGCTCGGGGAATGATGGCACGTTATATTATTGAAAATAGGATTGAAAAAATAGAAAATTTAAAGAATTTTAGTTTAGAGGGTTATGCTTTTGATGGAAATCTATCCTCTAAAAATGATTTTGTTTTTACTCGATAAATGAAGACTGCACGAAGTCGCACAGTCTTTTATGTGCATATTAATTACATATCTAACAAATAAGCAAAAATGAGTGGAGCAACAATGGTTGCATCACTTTCAATAATAAATTTAGGTGTATCGATATCAAGTTTTCCCCAAGTGATTTTTTCATTTGGAACAGCTCCTGAATAAGAGCCGTAACTGGTTGTAGAATCTGAAATTTGACAAAAATAACTCCAAAACGGAGTGTCTGTTCTCTCCATATCTTGATAAAGCATGGGAACTACGCAAATAGGAAAATCTCCGGCAATTCCACCACCTATTTGAAAAAATCCAATACCGCTTTGACTATTTTCAGTGTACCAATCTGCTAAAAAAGTCATGTATTCAATACCTGATTTCATGGTAGAGGCTTTTAATTCACCTTTTAAAACATAGGAAGCAAATATATTTCCCATGGTAGAATCTTCCCACCCGGGTACTACAATAGGTAGGTTTTTTTGTGCAGCGGCATACATCCATGAATTTTTTATATCAATTTCATAGTAGTCCTCTAATACACCTGATAATAACATTTTATACATAAATTCGTGTGGAAAATAGCGTTCGCCTTTATCTTCAGCCTCTTTCCATATTTTATAAATATGTTTTTGTAAACGTCTGAAAGCTTCTTCTTCGGGAATACAAGTGTCCGTTACCCGGTTTAATCCTTTTTCTAACAAATCCCATTCTTGCTTAGGTGTTAAATCACGATAATTGGGAATTCTTTTATAATGAGAATGAGCTACTAAGTTCATAATATCTTCTTCCAAGTTTGCCCCGGTACATGATATAATGTGGACTTTGTCTTGTCGAATCATCTCTGCAAAAATCTTTCCTAATTCGGCAGTACTCATAGCTCCGGCTAAGGAGACCAGCATTTTTGCTTTCTGATTTAATTGTGTTTCATAAGCTTTGGCAGCATCTACAAGAGAGGCAGCATTAAAGTGTAAAAAATAATTTTCTATAAATTTGGAAATAGATCCTTTAGAAGTCATCGTTATCAGTATCTTTAAATTTGGTTATTTTACTATCATAAGTATCGTCATCGTCGTCAAAAGAATCATAAGAATTCTCTTGGTTAGAAAATTTATAACTTAACATTTTATAATATAATTTTGCAGCCAAAAAATCCGAAGATTTGTCTTGAGGATTAGGACATAGTTCAACAATATCAAACCCTACAACATTTTTTTCCTGAAAAACATGTTTTAATAATTCCAATGTTTCATACCAAAGTAAGCCTCCCGGTTCAGGCGTTCCTGTTGAAGGCATTATAGAAGGATCTAAGGCGTCTAAATCAAACGTAATAAAAACGTTTTCAGTTAATAATTCAATAACATTTTCTTTCCAATAGTCATTTTCTGTTATTTCATGAGCAAAAAATACTTTGTCCTGATTTATAATACGGGTTTCGCTGATATCCATACTACGGATGCCGACTTGTACCAAATTAGTGGTTTGGTTAGCTTCATACAGAGCACAAGCGTGATTATAAGCGGAACCTTGATATGCTTTTCTAAGATCAGCATGAGCATCGATGTGTAATACGGTTAAATCATCAAAATATTCATTAAAAGCCCTGATTGATCCTATGGAAATAGAATGTTCTCCACCAAAAAGCGTAACAAACTTATTTTTGTGTAAGAATTTTTTTGTAATTTGATGAACAGCTTCTACCATAGCCTCAGGTGAAGCGTTTTCAAGTACAGGTTCTGTAAGATAAACGCCTTGTTTGTATACTTCGCTATCCGTTTCTATATCATATAATTCCATATTTTCAGAAGATTTTAGAAAGGCTCGAGGTCCTTGATCAGCACCTTTTTGCCATGTGCTGGTTCCGTCATACGGTACGGGGATTAAAACAATTGTCGCGTTTTCTAAATTTGCGTATTGATTGGGTATTCCGGCATAATTATTCTTCATATCCTAAAATTTTTAGTAGGTCTTTAGATTTTTGTTGTTCATTAAATAAAGTGGTTATAAGATTGCCATTTTCGTCATGATTAATTAAAATATGCTTAGGCTGGGGAATTAAACAATGATGTAATCCGCCATAGCCACCAATGGTTTCCTGATAAGCTCCTGTATTGAAAAATCCAATATAAAGCGGATTGTTTTTATCGTATTTTGGTAAATAAATGGCATTCATATGTTGTTCAG
The DNA here is from genome assembly GCA_047975265.1 of Flavobacteriales bacterium. GTDB lineage: Bacteria > Bacteroidota > Bacteroidia > Flavobacteriales > UJ101 > UJ101. The sequence continues at coordinate 9,355 of JBKEDE010000003.1, read as the reverse complement.
AATTATAATAATCATCTGAATCACAAGTAAGTCCGCCTAGTAAAACACGTTCGTAAGTGCTGTTCCAACGGTTGATGGGAAGCATGACAAAACGTCTGTTGATAGCCCATGTGTCGGGTAAAGTTGTAATAAATGACGAGTCAATCATATTCCATTTTTCACGATCATTCTGTTGTTTTTGGTAAAGTACTTTGTAGATCATCCCACCACTTTCTCCAACGGTAAAACTTCCAAACTCAGTAAAAATATGAGGAACGGGAACTTGCTCTTCTTCACAGGCAAGTTTAATTTGGTTGATGATTTCATCTACAATATATTCGTAATCATAATCAAAAGCCAAGGATGTTTTTATAGGGAATCCACCACCGATATTCAAGCTATCCAGTTCAGGGCATTCTTTTTTAAGACGAGTATAAACTTTTAAACATTTTAATAATTCATTCCAATAATAAGCCGTATCACGAATGCCTGTATTAATGAAAAAATGGAGCATTTTTAATTGAACATGCTTACGAGGTTTTATGTTTTTTTGATAAAAAGGAACAATGTTTTTATAACCAATACCCAAACGGCTGGTATAAAATTCAAATTTAGGCTCTTCTTCAGAAGCTATCCGAATACCTATTTGGTATTTTTGATTAATTTTTTCTTCTAACAACCCAACTTCTTCATAATTATCAATAATGGGGATGGTATTGTGAAAACCTTTGTTGATTAATCGTGCAATATTTTCGATATACTGATCTCGTTTAAAACCGTTACACAAGATATAATGATTTTGATTGATTATTCCCTTAGAAGCCATGCTTTCAATAATATCAATATCAAAAGCGGAAGAGGTTTCTATATGGACGTCATTTTTAAATACTTCGTTTAAAACAGGTGCAAAATGTGAGCTTTTTGTGCAATAGCAATAAAAATATTTTCCTTCATACCGATGTTTTTTAATAGCATTGACAAACCAGCCTCTAGAACGGATAATATTTTCTGAAATTTTTGGTAAATAATTGAATTTCAAAGGGCTTCCATATTCTTTAATTAAAGCTGCCAAATCGATATTATGAAAATATAAATGGTTGTTTTTTAAATGAAATTCTTCTTGGGGAAAATCAAAAGTTTGATCAATTAGGTCGATGTATTTAGTATTCATGAAATTTTAAGTTAAATGTATTAAATCAAAACAATATTAAATTAAAATCATGTCTAAACAAGCAATTGCAAATAAACATTTCGCAACCGTACCAATTGCAAAACAGAATAAAAAACGAAATGAAGTGAAGTCGTTATTTTAACTTTTCCGCTGTATTCTACTAATACATTACACTCTTTTTCCTTCACATTTTGAGTATAATCGGAAAAATGAAAACCAGTCATTTTAATTCTAAAACAAGGCAAATATACTTTAAAAACAATAAAATGAAAAAAAAGTTAAAAAATTCGTTAAAATAAGTTTAGACAAAATTAAGATAAAAGCAAATTAAATTGTTCTATTTAAAAAAAATAGTAACTTTGTAACTAAGTTAGAATTTCAGTCTAATCGTTAATGGAATCAGCAGAAGAACTCTATAAGATATTAAAAAATAAGATTTTAGATATATTAAAAGAAAATAAGAGGTCAAAAAATCAAATTATTGATTTAGAAGAAGAGATTATTTTTTTAAAAGAGAAACTTTCTGAACAGCGAATCCGTAGCGAGGAACTGAAGGATAAAAACAATGCATTGAAAATAGCCAATGCGGTAGGTGGAAATAAAGAGTACAGACGATTAATGAAACATAAAGTCAATCATTTGGTCAAAGAAATAGATAAGTGCATTCAGTTAATTGATTATACCGACAGCTAATGCAAAACGGGAAAATCAAAGTGAAAATCAACGTTGCCGGAAGAATGTATCCGCTGACGATTGCACCTATTGAGGAAGAAACTGTTCGAAGAGCAGGTAAAAACCTTAATGATATGATCAAAGAATTTGAAAAAAATTATGATGTTCGAGATAAACAAGATGTTTTATCAATGTGTGCTTTGATGTTGTCTTCTAAAATTGAATTGGGAGGATTTCAAAACGAGCAAAACAATCAAGATGAAAGAAAGAAATGGCATTCATTAATTGAACTGGTCGATCAAAATAGGTAAGGCGTTCTATTCTCATTTTAGAGAAAGCAAAATATATCCTGCATTATTCTAACTTGTTAAGTAAATTCAACACCAATTGTTTAACAGAGTAAGTGGTTCTCCGGAAAGCAAGCCGTAATCTTTTGATTCAGCGGATCCTTGAACGAGGCTTTAGCTCAAATCTTATTTATTAGGAGTTTACTAAATTTAGAATGGATGCAGGTTTTTTTATGAAATAAATGAAACAATATAAATATAGATATGGAACCAATAAGCATTATTATAGGTATAGCAGTAGGATTAGTAATAGGATTAGCAATAGCGTATACATTACTTAAAAATACGATTAAAAAATCGAGTCAGGAGTTGATTTCTAAATCTGAAAATAAAGCCAAAGGAATTGTTCGCGATGCTCAAAAGAATGCCGAAACAATAAAAAAAGAAAGAATATTACAAGCCAAAGAAAAAATAATTGAATTAAAAACTCAACATGAGCAGTTGATAAATCAGCGGGAAAAGAAAATGACAGATGCTGAAAAACGCATTAAAGATAAAGAACATAAACTAAATGAGGATTTAAAAAACAACAAAAGAGCAACCATTGATCTTGAAAAAAGTACAAAAGATTACAACACCCGTTTAGATGTTCTAAAAATTCGACAGGAAGAGGTTGAAGGAGCTTACAAACAACATGTAGAAGCATTAGAAAGAATTTCAGGATACTCGGCAGAAGAAGCAAAATCAGAATTGGCTCAAGCTTTAAAAGAAGAAGCCAGAACCAATGCCCAAGCCTTTATTCAAGAAACGATGGAGGAAGCACAAATGATCGCAAAAAAAGAAGCTCAAAAAATTGTATTGAATACCATTCAACGTGTTGGTACAGAGCAAGCTATCGAGAATGCTGTTTCTGTCTTTAATATAGAGTCTGATGATATAAAAGGGCGAATCATCGGGCGAGAAGGACGGAATATTCGGGCTATTGAATCTGCAACCGGTGTTGAAATCATTGTAGATGACACGCCGGAAGCCATCTTGTTATCATGTTTTGATCCGGTACGACGTGAAGTTGCACGCTTATCCTTACATCGTTTGGTATCCGATGGGCGTATTCATCCAGCAAGAATTGAGGAAATCGTTTCAAAAACCAAAAAACAAATTGAGGATGAGATTATTGAAGTGGGAAAACGTACAACTATTGATTTAGGAATACATGGCTTACATCCTGAATTGATTAAGCAAGTCGGACGTATGAAATACCGTTCTTCTTACGGACAAAATTTATTGCAACATTCCCGTGAAGTAGCTAATTTATGTGCTATTATGGCTTCAGAATTAGGGCTGAATGCAAAAGTAGCGAAACGGGCAGGCCTGTTACATGATATTGGGAAAGTTCCTGAAACAGAGTCTGAAATTCCTCATGCTTTGTTAGGAATGCAATGGGCTGAAAAATATGGGGAGAAAAAAGATGTTTGTAATGCAATTGGAGCTCATCATGATGAGATAGAAATGACTTCGCTGATTTCACCCATTGTACAAGTTTGTGATGCTATTTCCGGGGCACGACCAGGTGCACGACGCCAAGTTATGGAATCATATATTCAGCGTTTAAAAGATCTGGAAAACATCGCTTTGAGTTATGATGGAGTAACAAATGCATATGCTATTCAGGCGGGAAGAGAATTGCGTGTTATGGTTGAAAGTGAAAAGGTAGATGATACTAAAGCAGGTACATTATCATTTGATATTTCACAACGGATTCAAAATGAATTAACTTATCCGGGACAGGTACGTGTAACGGTCATTCGTGAAACAAGAGCTGTTAATGTAGCAAGGTAAATTTTGAGTAATCATTATTGAAATTAAATAATGAAGAATGACGGACAATCTTTAATACGAACAGCCTATTTTAGTATAATTGGAAATTTCAGTTTAGCTTTAATAAAAGGGTTGGCAGGTTTTTTTGGAAATTCGTACGCTCTAATTGCAGATGCCATTGAATCAGTAACAGATATTTTTTCTTCATTTTTAGTGTTATTGGGTTTAAAATATGCAAAACGTCCGGCAGATGAGAATCATCCGTACGGACATGGAAAAATTGAACCGCTGATTACGTTTATAGTCGTGGCATTTCTTGTAACTTCAGCAACAATCATTGCTTATGAAAGTATATACAATATTCAAACACCACATAAAGTTCCCGAATCTTGGACTTTGATTGTTTTAGGAGGAATTATATTATGGAAAGAAATTTCATTCCGAATCGTTATTAAAAAAAGTAAAGAAGCTAACAGCTCATCTCTTAAAGCAGATGCTTGGCATCATAGAAGCGATGCAATTACTTCTGTGATGGCTTTTATCGGAATTTCTATTGCCATAATTTTTGGAGAAGGATATGAAACTGCTGATGATTGGGCAGCCTTGTTAGCATCTGTTTTTATTTTGTATAACAGCTACTTGATTTTCAGACCGGCTTTAGGAGAAATAATGGATGAACATTTGTATGATGACCTTTTAGAAGATATTCGTAAAAAATCGGTTGAAGTAGAAGGTGTTTTAGATACAGAAAAATGTTTTATCCGAAAAGCAGGTACAAATTATCATGTAGATTTACATATAATAGTTGATGCTGAAATCTCTGTAAAAGAAGGGCACAACATTGCTCATAAATTAAAAGATTATTTGGAAAATAAAATACCTAATTTAGAGCATATACTAATCCATGTTGAACCAAATGAATAAAAACATTCGTTCTTGTTTTAGAAAAATTGGTTATATTTCAATAAAATTAGCATACTAAAAACACAAAACCAATGAATAAAATAACATTAACTTTCGGAGTATTATTTGTTAACATTTTACTGTTTGGGCAAGTTAAAAATTTTATTGATCAACCTTTCTTAGAAACAAAAGCCGAGGTAGACAGCTTGGTTACGCCCGATAAGATTTATTTGACAATTATATTGAATGAAGATGACAACCGCAATCGGAAATCAACAGAAGAATTGGAAAATGCCATGCAACGAGTTTTAAAGTCATTGAATATTGATACCGAAAAAAACCTGACTCTTTTGGATTTCAGTAGTGATTTCAAAAAATATTTTTTAAGTAAACAACAAGTACTCAAGTCCAAAATGTATTCTTTAATTGTTAATAAAGCCACTACGGCAGGTAAAGTTTTGGCAGCTTTGGAAGAAGAAGGAATTTCAAATGTTTCTGTTGAGAAAACAGAATATTCTAAAGCAGAACAATTGTTGTTAAATTTAAAAACAAAAGCCGTTTTAAAGGCAAGACAAAATGCAGAAAGCATGATTAAACCCTTAAATCAAAAAATTGGAAAAGCCATTTTTATTTCAGACTTGAATTCCGTTTCCAATCAGTTAGAAGGAAGGGTAAGTGAAGTGAAGATTCGAGGAGAGGCCAGTATTTATGGAAATCAAGCAAGTAAACCCATAATGATTGATTTTGAGAAAATAAAATTTACATCAAAAGTGGATATAAAATTTGCGATTGAATAGAAAATACTTTGAAAATTATTCGATCGTATTTTTAAGGATTTATATTAAAGCCGTTGAGCAACTCAAGTGCTTTTTCAATAGAACGAACGTGATTAAAACGCAACATTAAAATTGGAAGTCCGTTTCTTTGAGGTTTTTCTTTAAGCTGGGCTAATTTTGGATTTTGTTGAATATGAATTAATATTTTTTGAAATTTACCCGATTGGTAATAAGGAGAATGAGGATTTTTAATAAAATAACATAACATAATATTCTTTTTTAAAGTGATTTTATCAAAACCCAAATCACGACAAATCCATTTTAAAGCAACAGACTTTAATAAGTCATCTACTTCGAGAGGAACAGACCCGAAACGATCGGTTAAATTTCGTTTGTAATCATGTAATTGTTCTAAATTTTCCACCTGATTTAACGCATTGTATAAAACCAAACGCTCTTCAACATTATTGACATAATCATTCGGGATTAGAATTTCAAAATCAGTATCAATGGTTACATCTTCTACAAAATCAATAACTGAATCGGTTTGGTTTTCGCTAAACCATTCTTTAAAATCGTTTTCTTTCAATTCGGTAATAGCTTCATTTAATATTTTTTGATAAGTATCAAAACCTATATCATTGATAAATCCACTCTGTTCTGCTCCTAAAAGATTACCGGCTCCTCGTATTTCCAAATCTTTCATCGCAATATTAAATCCTGATCCTAAGTCAGAAAATTGTTCAACAGCCTGTAAACGTTTTCGTGCATCTTCTGTTACAGCAGAATAAGGAGGAGCAATAAGATAACAAAACGCTTTACGATTAGAACGTCCTACACGCCCTCTCATTTGGTGTAAGTCTGCCAATCCAAAATTTTGGGCATGATTAATGAAAATGGTATTGGCATTAGAAACATCCAAGCCACTTTCAACAATAGTGGTTGAAACTAAAACATCAAATTCACCGTTCATAAATGAAAGCATACGTTCTTCCAATTTTTTACCATCCATTTGCCCATGTCCGATTTCAATTTTTGCATCAGGTACTAAACGCTGAAGCATTCCGGCTATTTCTTTAATGTTTTCTAATCGGTTGTGAATAAAAAATACTTGTCCTCCTCGGGCTATTTCAAAAGAAATGGCATCCCGTATAATTTCCTCATTAAACACAATAATTTGCGTATCAATAGGTTGTCTATTTGGAGGGGGTGTTTTTATAACAGATAAATCACGTGTAGCCATCAAGGAGAATTGTAAAGTTCTGGGAATGGGTGTGGCAGTTAAGGTTAAAGTGTCGATATTTTCGCGTAGAGTTTTTAATTGGTCTTTAACATTGACTCCGAATTTATGTTCTTCATCAATAATGAGAAGTCCGAGATCTTTAAAAATAACATTTTTATTGACTAATTGATGAGTACCGATTATAATATCAATTTTGCCTGAGGCTAAATCTTCTAAAATAAAACGTTTTTCTTTAGCAGTCCGAAAACGATTTAGATAATCTATCCGAATAGGCATATCGGTTAATCGTTTAGAAAAACTTCGGTGATGCTGAAAAGCTAAAACGGTCGTCGGAACTAAAATAGCAACTTGTTTTCCATCGGTTGCTGCTTTAAATGCAGCTCGAATAGCTACTTCTGTTTTTCCAAAGCCAACATCACCGCAAATTAACCGATCCATTACTCGTTCGCTTTCCATATCAGTTTTTACAGCTTGGGTGGTTTTTAATTGGTCGGGAGTATCTTCAAACATAAAAGAAGCCTCCAACTCATGTTGTAAATAAGTGTCAGGAGCGTAAGCAAATCCTTTTTGGTTTTTTCGTTTGGCATATAATTTAATTAAATCAAAGGCAATTTGTTTAACCTTAGTTTTTGTTTTATTTTTTAGATTTTTCCAAGCAGGAGAGCCTAATTTATTGATTTTTACGGAAGAGCTGTCTTTTCCGTTGTATTTAGAAATTTTATGTAAAGAATGGATGTTTACATACAAAATGTCGTTGTTTTGATAGATAAGTTTGATGGCTTCTTGTTTATGACCGTTGTTTTCGATTTTCATCAAACCACCGAATTTACCGATTCCATGATCAATGTGTGTAACGTAATCGCCTACTTCTAAAGCGGTCAATTCTTTTAAAGTAATTGCTTGCTTTTTTGTGTAACCTTCTTTTAATCGGAATTTATGGTAACGTTCAGAAATTTGATGATCGGTATAGCAAGCTATATGGTGTGTTTGGTCTATAAAACCTTGATGAATACTTCCTAAAATAGGATGATAATTTACATTGGGATTAAGATCGGAGAAAATATCTTCAAAACGTTTAATTTGTGTTTCCGAAGAACAGAAAAAATAATTGGTTATTCCATTTTTGGTATTTTCAACTAAATTTTTAGCCAATAAATCAAATTGTTTATTAAAACTGGGTTGAGGCTTAATGTTTAATTTTAAAGATAAATCAGTTTTTAAATAGGGCTTAGTACTAAATTCTATTGTCGAAAATCTTTGGATATGTTTTAAAGCCTCATCTTGATTTAAGAATAAATCAGAAGGTTTTGAATGTTTAATTTTATGGGATAATTGATTGAATTTGATTTCAGCTTTTTCAAAATAGTTTTCTAATTGGTTCAAAAATAAATCAATATTTTTGAAAGAAAGAATCGTTTCAGGATCAATATATTCAAAAAAACTTTCACGTATTTCTTCAGAAAACGTATTGGCTATATTTGGAATAATATTGATTTTGTTCTTTTTTTCAATAGATAATTGTGTTTCAGCATCAAAAATTCGGATACTGTCGATATCATCTCCAAAAAATTCAATTCGATAAGGATGGTTGTTTGAAAAAGAAAATAAATCAACTATTCCGCCTCTGATGGAAAACTCGCCAGGCTCGGTTACAAAATCAACACGTTTAAATTGATATTCAAACAAAGTTTCATTAATAAAACTGAGAGATAAGGTATCTCCTACGGTCAGTTTTAACGTATTTTTTTGTAATGATTTTTTTGTAATGATTTTTTCAAATAAAGCATCTGAATAGGTTACAATTATATAGGGTTTTTGAATTCCATTTAAAACATTAAGAACCTCTGTACGTAATAATACATTGGCATTGTTGGTCTCTTCAATTTCATAAGGATGTCTGTAAGAGCTAGGGAAAAATAATACAGATTCTTTATCAAATAAGCTCTCCAGTTCATTTAGCACATAAGCTGCATCTTCTTTATCTTGTAAAATAATAAGAAAAGGTTTATTTATTTTAGAAAATATTGAAGCATTTATAAAACTAAAAACAGAACTATTATAAGTTTCAAAATGAATTTTTGGTAATGAATAATCTTCCAAACAAGATATAATCTTTTTTAATAGAGGAGATTTTAGGTATTGGTTAAAAACAGAATAAATTTTTGACATGGGGACAAAGGTAATATCTTACAGTTGAAAAAAGGAAGAAATATAGAGTAACTCAATTTTTAGAAGGGATTAAATAATTCGAAGGTAATTATTTCCTACATATAAAAAACTCTAAATGAATCAGATATATATAAGGGTATAGGGGAGGGTGAAAAAAGATTAAAAAAGTTTTGTAGAAGAACAGAAAGGTTATATATTTGCACCCGCTAAAGCGATTAAATGGGTTGGGATTATTAGACCAAATGAAAGTTTAGAAGAAGTTTTAGTTAGAGGAATGTAGACGTTCAGTTGAAATAAGATAAGAAGAAATAAGAAGACGAAAAATGCTAAAGAAGAT
>JBKEDE010000042.1:0-90207 GCA_047975265.1 Flavobacteriales bacterium | reverse complement strand
GTAGTTGGTGACAATATTGGAAGGTCCTCCCAATACGGACACTTTTACCTTGTTGCTGTCAAACAAACTTTTAAACTCCTCGCTGTAACTCTGGTTCACACTTCCTCCGAAGCCGCCTATTTTCAAGTCTAACGAAGAATTTACCATCGTGTTTACATAGTCCGTTGTTTTCTCCGTTTCTATCAGAATATAGGCAACCCTTCCATAATCTACACTGCTGATGTACAAGGGTTCGTGCGTTCCGCAGTCTTCCGTGTTGATGGCTCCGTCTATCCAATCGGTTTGGTATTTGGGATCGATTCCCGCAGAATAAACCGTCTGGTTGAGCTTCATCATCACGTATTTTTTATTTTGTGTAGTGGCCGTATTGTAATCATACCCGAAAGAGGCGGATGCAAAACTGAAGTAATTGGCTTTTACATGCAAACCAATGGCTTTTTTAAAGCTCTCCTCATTCGTAATTTCCGTACTTTCAAAGGTATAATTGGCGGGGATGTATGAGGTGGGAAAATTGTTGGCATTTCCTATTTGCAAATCGGATAATGCCTGAAAGATGGTGCTTCCTTTGGGCAATACATTGTCTTTCTTCACTTCTCCACGACCTTTAATATTCAAAAAAAGGCTTACCGGTTTAAACGGGTTGCTAAGCACCAACGGGTCGTACGCCCTGTTCATGAAAGAAGCTCCGTTAAGGATGCTTCCAGGGTATAACATCGTTGATTCTATGTTATACTCTTTGGTTAAAGCCCCTTTACTGAAAAGAGCCGACTTTTCCGTGGTAACCAAATATTCTTTTTTGGCTATGCCGGTATTCGGGTCGGTTGCCGTAACGCCCGTGGCAACGGCAGACAATTCCGTATCGGGTGTCAATTCGTATGCTACTTTTTGAAGCGAACCAAGGTTGGTGTTCATGTCATCGTTTTGGCAAGAGAAGATCGAAAACGATGCAACAACTGCCATAGCAATTTTTTTTGCGTTTTTTAATTTGTAATTTTTTTCCATTTTAACTTTTTTTTAACTATTATTATATTACCAATTGTTATTCCCACCATATCCCCAATCATCATGTCTTCCCATATAATGAACCGGGATATTATGGTATTCTATAAGGGAACTAATCCCGTTAAATTCTTTTTTAAAAATTATTTTATCAATCGTTGAATATATAGTAGGATCACTTCCTCCTTCGTATTCTTGCATGCCATGAAAATCTCTATTCGTGCTTCTTTCAAAATTATAAATAGGCTTGTTATAACTGGCGTATTTTACGTCATAAGTAAGACCGTCTAAATAATGATCATACTGTTGCTCCCCTGTATCAATATACAATTTATGAAAACACTTCCATTTTGAGTGACTAAAAATACCTCCACTTTTGTATTTCCACGTATAGCTATAAGCAATAATTCTTACCGCATTAAAGATTAAATCTGTTTTTTCGCTTTCAAGCGTATCATTGCCTTTGTAGGCAATCGCCTTGTAAGTATGCTGAAAATTACCCGTTTTTTTTGCGACAATTTTGAAAGTACCGGTGTTTTGGGAAGTTTTAATGGTATCCGTTTTACTACCATTATACAGTAGTTCGTAATCCACATCCATAAACTGGTGTTTAATACTGTTATTAGTCTCTCCGGGCACAATAGCAAAAGAATCGGAATCTGTATTTCCCGAAATATCAAATTTATACGTAAGTGTATCCCCAACCTGTATATTAGAGAGGGTATGTTGATTAGTCGCTTCTAAAAAGGTGGTATCTAACGTAATTTTTGGTGCAAGCATCTCATCATCTGAATGACAAGAAAAAAAGAATAATGATGCAACAACAGCTACAGCAATTTTGTAAATTTTTTTCATTTGAATTTAATTCAGGCTTAGTGTTTAAATGCGAAATTATATCTAAAAAATTAAAAAACAGCTATTTTAACGTTTTTTATGACTTATTCAGGAATATGAATTTCATACGATTTTCCTTCTTTAATTTCTAATTTTGTAGAAATCAGCCACGGATTGTAAAATTTCAACTCGCGGTATGAAATTCCCTGTTCTTTTGCCCAATCGGGTAAATTTTCAACGGTTTCGGATCGTGTAATTTTTTTGGTTTGGAAAGGTGGATACAAAGCTGATTTTTTTATCTCAAAACCATACTTTTCAGGATGGTTGATTACATATTTTAATGCAACAATACGAAACAGATAACGATTTGTTTCAGGATTCAAATTCATAAAAAAATAATCCTTAGAATTTTGTGTTTCAACCGCTTTCAACAAACCATTCATACCCATATTATAAGCCGCTGCTGCCAAAGTCCAATCGCCAAATTTTTCATAAGCATCGTTTAAATATTGACAGGCAGCATACGTTGCTTTCTCAACGTGCATGCGTTCATCTACATCGTTTGAAACTTCCAAGCCGTAATCTTGGGCTGTTTGAGCTAAAAATTGCCACATTCCTTTGGCACGGGCAGGAGAAGAAATCGTTGGGTCTAAACCGCTTTCTGCCAAAGCCAGGTATTTAAAATCATCCGGAATTCCTTCTTTTTTCAGAATGGGTTCAATAACCGGAAAATAACGATGGGCTCGTTTCAACATTAAAATCATATTGGAATGCCAATAGGTGTTTTTAATAAATTCTAAATCCAATGGTTCTCGAATATCCTGCCTTTCCATGGGGAAGAATTTACCACAGAAACTTAAAGAATCCGGAATTTCAGGTGATTGAAAAGTTTTCAACACCGATTGCGTTGCTATATTTTCAGAATAGGAATTTTGTTGCTGGCAGCTTAAAATAAAACAGCAAAAAGTAATGCATACAATTTTTTTCATGAATAAGGTTTATTTATAATAAAAATATAGTTCCAAACTAAATTGAGGTCTTTTATGATTTTACGTTTTGAGGAATTTTACAGATTGGAATCGGGTTTATTTTATGCTGTGCCGCACGGTTCAATTTATCATAAATTTTAAAAACTTCTTGTTGCCGTCCTTCAAAATCTTCAGCGGTATGATTTTCATAAACATGCATGGCCCACTCCAGTTCATCATACGAAGCTCCAATTTGGTCTTCGTCGGATCGGTCGTCTTCCCATAATCCATCCGTAGGTTTTGCTTTTTGAATGGATTCAATAATTTTCAGTTCTTTTGCGATAATAAATAGTTCACTTTTCATTAAATCGGCTATCGGAGAAACATCCACTCCGCCATCACCGTATTTTGTATAAAATCCGACACCAAAATCTTCTACTTTATTCCCCGTTCCTACTACGATGGATTGGTATAAAGTAGCGTAATAATACAATGTTGCCATTCGCAAACGAGAGCGTGTATTGGCTAAAGCTAAACGATGTGTGTGGTCTTTTTGTGGAGAAACTTCATGAGTAAAAGCATCAAATGTTTGAGTTAAATTAACGGACATTCCTTTAACATTTGAAAAATGGTCTTTTAACCATTGGATATGATTTTGTGCTCGAGTTACCTGCTCTTGTTTTTGATGAATCGGCATTTCCAAACATAAAAGTGGTTTGCCTGTCATGGCAGCCAGAGTAGAGGTTACTGCCGAATCAATCCCTCCGGAAACTCCAATGACGAAACCATTTAAACCCGCTTTTTCAATATAATCTTTTAACCATTGGGTAATATATTGCGTAACTTCTTTTGTTCTCATAATGATTTATGTATTTTTACGTTTTATTAAAAATCAAAGATAAGAAATGTGAGCAGAATAGGATTGCTTTTAAGTATGTTAGTGGTATTTTCTTGTAAAAAAGAAGCGGTTTTTGAAGTAAACACGGAGGCTATTCAGGTAAATTATACGTTAAAACGTTTTGAAAATGATTTTTTTTCAAAAAAACCGTTGGATTCTTTACGAAAGATTTATCCAAAGTTAATGCCTGATCAAGTTCCTGACAGTATTTTTATTTTAGATCGAAAGGATTCCGTTTTACAAAAGTTAGCCCACGATGTAGCGTTGCAGTATCATGATATTTCAGATTTAGAGCATGATATAACAGCGTTAATCAAACGGGTTAAATATTATTATCCGAAATTTGATGTAAAAGAAGTGATTACATTGATAAATAATCCAAATCAAAATAATAAAGCAATCTATGCCGATTCTTTAATTTTAATTCCTTTGGAAAGTTATTTGGGTTCAAATAGTGATTATTACGTTCGATTAGACCAATATTTAAAAAAGAATAAAAATCAAAGACAAATTATAAGCGATATAACAGAAAGTATTGCAAATTATATTGTTCCTTCCGATCATTTGGATGGACGCTATATCAATTTGTTGGTTTACGAAGGGAAAAAGATGTTGTTGAAAGATGCATTTTTAGATAAAACTCCGGACTCCATAAAAATAGGCTATACCTCAAAGGAATTGGACTGGGTAAAGGCAAATGAATTTAGAATGTGGAATTATTATTTGGAAAAAGAAATGCTTTTCAAGTCAGATGTAGATTATAAAAGACGTTTTATGGACGAAGCTCCTTTTTCTAAATTTTACACGGATAACGATTTGGAAATTCCTGCACGAGTAGGTGTTTGGCAAGGTTGGCAAATGATGCGACATTATTTGGGAAAAAATCCGGATAAAAGATTACAAGATGTTATGGAAGAAACCGATGCGGAAAAACTCTATTACGATTCTAAATATAAGCCCAAAAAATACTAATTTTAAACCATTATGAGTAAAAAGGAAACTGAAATTAAAATTCAGATAGAATTGGATGAAAACAACGTGCCTGAAACCATTCATTGGGAAGCTCAAGACGGAGGAATTGAAAATGAAGAAGCAAAGGCAGTGTTTTTATACGCTTGGAATGAACCCTTAAAAGAGACTTTAAAATTAGACTTATGGACGAAAGAAATGCCTGTGGACAGCATGAAAAAATTTTTTCATCAAATCTTAGGAAGTATGGCAGAAACGTACTCCAGAGCAACAGATGATCAGGAAACGGTCAATGAAATAAAAACTTTTGCAGAGCATTTTGCCAAAAAATCCGGCATTTTGAAATAGTAAGTATCCTTTTTTCTTAACGTATTTTTCACATAAAAAAACATAGCACACCTAATTTTCTGAAAAAAATAGTGTTTTAATAATTCAAATTTATTTAGATTTGCTTTTTATTTATTCTAAATCTAAATTAAAAAAACAAATTTTATGTGTAAAAAATATATCGTATGCTTATCGATGTTTTTCATCGGTATTTTTGGAGTTAATGCTCAAAATTTCGGAATTATAAAAGGGAAAGTAAGCAGTGAATCGGGTGAGCCGGTAGAGTACGCTTCCATAGTGTTAAAAGATACCGATTTTAGCACTGTAACAAACCAATATGGAGAATTTGAATTTGAAAATGTTCCGTCAAACAGTTATACACTGGTTGTTTCTCACGCAGGTTATGAAACCGCTCAGCATGTTATTTCTATTGATGACAACCAAACGCTAACGATTCCGGAAATTAAATTAAGTAAAAAAATAGAGGAATCAGAAGAGCCTGAAGAATCAGAAAAATTTGAAGCAATAGATGACGTTGTGATCAGTTCTGCAGCTAAGATTTTTGCAGAGAAAAAATCAGATTTAGTAGCGAGAATGCCTTTAGAAAATTTAGAAAATCCGCAGGTTTATACCGTTGTACCAAAAGAATTATTAACCGAACAAATTGCAACCGATTTCCGGGGTGCTTTATTATCTTCTCCTGGCGTAACAAACGTCATGTTGGGCGTAGGTTCCGGAGGCACCGGTTTATCAATGCGAATGAGAGGTTTTGCAGGAGCTGACGGTGCAGGCTCTGTTAGAAACGGTATGGCTACCAATTTTGTATCGTTATCAGACCCTGTAAATTTGGAGCGTTTGGAAATTATAAAAGGGCCTTCATCTACTTTGTTTGGCTCTACCTTAATTTCGTATGGTGGTTTGGTCAATCGTGTTACCAAACGTCCTTTAACAACAACAAAAGGAGAAGTAGGCTTAACAACTGGAGCTTATGGTTTGGGTCGTGTTACGGTCGATTATAATACACCTTTAAAAAAAGATAAAACGGTGCTGTTTAGAATAAACTCAGCCATTCAGCGAGAAAAATCGTTTCAAGATCAAGGGATAAACAGAACGGTTATGATTGCTCCGGCATTTAAGTTTTTACTAAGTGATGATTTGACCATAAATGTAGATTTTGAATATTTTAAATCCGAAAGAAATACAACTTACGTTGGTTTAACTTCTTCGGCAGGAATTACGAATTTCGATGAACTGAATTGGGATTTTAAAAAGTCGTATGCATCCAACGATATTACCAGTTTGGCTGAAGTGCTAAATGTATTTGCCGATGCTGAATATAAAATAAATGAACATTGGACTTCCGATACGAGAGTTTCTTATTCAAACACTGATAACAATGCCAATTATTTATTTTTACTTGTAAAATCGGGAACAGGAGTCTATGATGGTAAAAAATTATTGCAAAGACGTATTATGAATTTGCCAAGTAATTTTAACACCATTCAGTTTCAACAAAATTTCACGGGAATCCATGATTGGGGAATTTTCAATAATAAATTTTTAGTAGGAGTAGATTACACCCAGTTACAAACAAACGATTCAAGAACTTCCATTAACGATTACGATGCTTTAAACGGCGAAGTAACGGTGCTTAACGAAACGGCTCCCGTAATAAATATTGATACGTACAAGGCAGCTTTGGCAACCGCAAGCAGACCTTCAAATCGCAGAGATACGCAAACATTTAGTGCCTATGTGTCGGATGTTATTACTTGGAATGATCGATTAAGTATAATGGGAGGGCTTAGAATAGATCGTTTTCATGATAGAGCCAACGATTATTTACAGACCGCTTGGTCTCCAAAATTGGGTATTGTGTATCAGGTAATAGAAAAACAATTATCACTATTTACCAACTATCAGAATGGTTTTAAAAATGTAGCACCCCAAACATTATCAAACAATACCACTCAAATGTTTAAACCGGAGCAAGCCAATCAAATAGAAGCGGGATTAAAATTTGAATTAATGAAAGGCAAAATTAACGGTACGATAAGTTATTACAATATAAAGGTCCAAGACAAAGTACGTTCGGTTTTAGATGCCAACAACGAATATGTAAGTGTGCAAGACGGAACACAAAAAAGCGAAGGTATCGAGTTTGATTTAATAGCAAACCCTTTTAAAGGTTTTCATATTATTGTAGGTTATGGTTATAACGACAGCCGTTTTACCAAAGTCGGAGAGAACGAGTCAGAGCTTGAAGGCAATCGTCCTTTGGCAACACCGCTAAATTCTGCTAACTATTGGGCAAGTTATAAAATTCCACAAGGTAAACTTCAAGGTTTTGGTTTTGGTTTTGGAGGAAATCTATCGAGTGATTATTATTTTAACGATACCAATACCGTTAAAGTTTCCGGTTTTCATACTTTAGATGCTTCCGTATTTTATGAGCAACCCAAATTTAGAGTCGGTTTAAAGTGCAATAATTTAACAAACGAAGAGTACTGGACAGCAGCATATTGGGCAATACCACAACAGACCAGAACCATCTTAGCTAATTTAACATTTAAGTTTTAGAAATTAATCCATACAAAGAACAGTTGTTTATTTACCTATGTGAACAACTATTCTTTTTAAAAATTTTAAATATGAATAAGTTCTCGGTTTTTTGCCCAATCATTTTTTTTTACATAAGTCTTTTTGGTCAAGCACCGATAGTTATAGGTGAAACGCATAAAATACAATCGGCTGTTTTAAACGAAGAAAGGGAAATAAGCATTCAACTTCCTAAACATTATAACGATCCAAATTTTGACAAAGCTTCTTATCCGGTGTTATATGTTTTAGATGGAGAATTTCATTTTCAATTGGTTGCCTCCATAGAGCGATTTAATACCGATTTTTTATATCGTCCGCATCCTGAAATGATTATTGTTGGCATAAAAAACACCGATAGAACAAGAGACTTAACACCAACAAATTTTGTTATTGAAGATAAAAATGGAGAAACAAGATTCAAATCAAGTGGAGGAGCTGATAATTTTATAAAATTTATAAGCGAAGAATTAAAACCGTTTATAAATTCAAATTTCAGAACAAGTGGTTACGATATACTCCACGGTCATTCCTTTTCCGGATTATTTACGGTTTATACTTTAACAAAGCACCCCGAATTATTTAAAAGTTACATCGCTATAGACCCAAGTTTATGGTGGGATAATCGGTATGTTTTTAAGCAAGCAGAAAAAAGATTTGCGGAAAATCGTTACAAAGGCAATCGTTTATTTGTTGCTTTAGCACACGAAGACCCTGAAAATGCAAAAGATAGATTTCGGCATGGCGAAACCATAAAACATTTTTGCAAAATGGCATCAGATTCTAATCGAAACAACTCATTAGATTTTTTTTTAAAAAAATACCCTGAATATAATCACGGAACCGTTTCTGTTCCCGCTACAATGGATGCTTTAATCATCTTATTTGAAGGAATAGAACTTCCCGTTAAAAAAGTGCCGAATAATCCAAATTTGGTTAAAGAAACATTTGAAAAAGTATCTGAAAAATTAAGGTTTAATTTCTATCCGGACGAATCGTTATTGTACAATATTATTAAGTACACAAAGGAAGTAGGAAACGAAACCAATGCAAAAGTAATTTTAAATTATGCTTTAGAGATTTATCCGAAGAGTAAGCAACTTCAGTTATTACAAAAAAATTAATATGACCGCTAAAAAGAAAAAAAAGAAGAAAAGTTTATTTAACCGAATTGTAGCTTGGCTACATCTTTGGCCAAGTTTGGTATCCGGAATTATTTTGGTATTTGTGTGTTTAACAGGAACCATCATTATTTACGGTGATGAGATTATGGACTTAACCGCCGGAAAAGCAAAATACGTAGAAGTTGTCGGCGATAAGAGGATTTCATCAGCTGAAATTATAGAAAAAGTTCATGAAAAATATCCCGGTTTTATGGTTTCAGAATTTGTTTTCTTTAAAGACCCCAAACGTAGTATCCGTTTACGTTCATTCAATCCAAAAGAACGAGACCTTGTGATGATTTATATGAATCCTTACACGGGTGAAATTTTAAAAAAGGACGGTAGTATTTACTTCTTTTTTATTACAGCACATTTACATGCCTCGCTATTAGCCGGTGAAGTAGGACATTGGATTGTTACCATCTCTACCATTATCTTTTTAATAGGTTGTATAACCGGACTCATATTATGGTGGCCTAAAAGGTGGAATAAAACAACTCGCCAAGCAAGTTTTACTATAAAATGGAAAGCAAGATTTAAACGTTTAAATTACGATTTACACAATGTTTACGGGTTTTATTCTTTAATAATTTGTGTTCTTTTAAGCGGAACGGGTTTAATGATTTTTTTTCCGTCATTAACTGATTTAACCATAAAAGCAACGGGAGGTGATTTAACACCAATTACAGAAGTTTTACCAAAGCAAGACACTACAAAAGTTTCTAAAAATATGGTGCCGTTTGCATACAACGTATTAGAAGATAACAACCAGCAAATGGTTAGTATCTGGAATTACGATCAGCAAAAACTTGGAGCTTATGTATTTACAACAGGAAAAGTAGGGCTGAAAAGTATAGAAAACGCTGATATAACAGTTTATGACAGATATACAGGAAACGAAATTCTCTTAGATAAGAAATACATAAAAAATAAAAAAGTTCAAAATATAGTTTGGCAACTGCACATGGGGCAATGGTGGGGACAAATAGGTAAATTATCATCTTTCTTAGCCGGTATTATAGCAACATCATTGCCTATTACAGGCTTTTTAATCTGGTGGGGCAAACGAAAAAAGAAACCGAAAACCGGAATGAGGTGAAAAATGTATTTAATTACATATTAAACTGATCTGAAACTTGCTCGTTAATAAGTTCTATATAATTTAGAATTTCTGTCTTTCCCACTTTTGAAGTCGTCGATGATGTGAAATATTTTGGCATTTCTTCCCATTGTTTCAAAAGTGTTTTCTGATATTGGATGATATTTTTTTGTAAGGAAGAGCTTCCGAGTTTATCAATTTTGGTAAAAATAATAGAAAAAGGTATTTCATTTTCGCCAAGCCACGTCATAAATTCCAAATCTATTTTTTGAGGTTCATGGCGGGAATCAACCAGAACAAAAAGATTAATAAGATTATAACGGTTTAAAATATATTGAGTATTGATAGTATTAAACTTTTGGCGTGTTTTTTTAGAAACTTTAGCATAGCCATAACCTGGTAAATCAACTAAATACCAAGTATTGTTAATTAAAAAATGATTGATTAATTGTGTTTTTCCCGGAGTTCCTGAAATTTTAGCCAATCCTTTTTGATTGGTTAACATGTTGATTAAAGAAGATTTACCAACATTGGATCTTCCTATGAAAGCGTATTCAGGTTTATTGGGTTCAGGAGATTTTTTATAATCAGTGTTGCTGATAATAAATTCTGCTTTTTGTATTTCCATAAAAAACAAGACTTTGATTAAACTGTTTTCACTACCGTTTTATTAAGCCATTCTTCTAAATGCTGAATAAACAATTCCGGATGTTCCATCATAGGGGCATGCCCGCATTTATCAATCCAAACCAAATCGCTGTTGGGTAATTTTGAATGAAATTCTTCAGCAACTTCCGGTGGAGTAATCGGGTCTTGTTTCCCCCAAAGAATTAAAGCAGGTTGTTTCAAGTATTTTAAATCATTTGCCATATTATGTCGCATTGCAGCACGGGCAATATAGATGATTTTCAAGGCTTTTGCTCGATCATTTAACGTAGCATATACACCATCAACCACTTCTTTTGTTGCTATGTCGGGATTGTAAAAAACACCTTGACATCCTCTTTTAACATACTCATAATTACTAATTTTAGGAAAAGATTCTCCAAAAGATTTTTCATACAATCCTGAACTGCCTGTTAAAACAAAAGAATGTACTTTTTCAGGATATTTTAAAGCTGTAATCAAAGTAATATGACCGCCCAATGAATTTCCAATGAGCGTTGCATGTTCTATATTCAAGGCTTTAAGAAAGTTATTGACAAATCTGGAAAAAACGCTTAATTTATTGGTCAAAATTGTAGAAGTATATAAAGGAAGTTCAGGGATAATAATTCTGAATCCTCTCTTGCTGAAGTAATCAAGTACTTCATTAAAATTACTAAGTCCTCCCATTAACCCATACAACAATACAATAGGATGCCCTTCGCCCTCTTCTATGTAAGTGTATCTCTTCTTTCTTTTTATTTTAAAAAGCATACGGATGCATTCTTTTTACAAAAGTATATATTTTTTTAAACTATACATGAACAAAATTATAAGAATGTGTTTAAGGTGCAAAATGAAAAAAGTTATCAACAAAGTGGTAAAAAGTGGTAAAAAGTGGAATAAAAGTCATAACTTTGGATGAGAATTTAGTTTGATAACATGTTCAGTTTGATAGGAGTATATGAATGCAAAGTAGATGCAAAAGGGCGTCTGACAATTCCTTCAGCACTAAAAAAGCAGTTGCTGAGCGTATTATCAGATGGTTTTGTTTTGAAACGTTCTGTTTTTCAGCCTTGTTTGGAATTATATCCTATAAATGAATGGAGTGAAGTAATGGGAAAAGTCAACAAACTGAATCGGTTTGTAAAGAAGAATAATGATTTTATCCGAAAATTTACGGCAGGTGTAAAACCTATTGAAATAGATGCGAATGGGCGGTTACTGATTCCTAAAGATCTAATTTGTTTTGCAGACATAAAAAAAGAAATTGTCGTTTCATCTGCGGTAAACATCATTGAGATTTGGGATAAAGAAAAATATGAACACGCTTTGGTTGAATCAGAAGATTCTTTTGCTGATTTAGCTGAGGAAGTAATGGGAAGTTTAGAAAATGAGTAAATATCATGTTTCAGTCTTATTAAAAGAAAGTATTGATTTACTTATAAAAGATGAAGAAGGCGTTTATGTAGACGTTACCTTTGGAGGAGGAGGGCATTCCAAAGAGATTTTAGTACGTCTTAAAGAAAAAGGAAGATTATTTTCTTTTGATCAAGATCAGGATGCTTTGAAAAATAAAATTGATGATGTTCGTTTTACGATGGTTAATCAAAATTTCCGATTTTTAAAAAACGCTCTTCGGATGTACGGGATAAACCAAGTAGATGGTATTTTGGCAGATTTAGGCGTTTCTTCTTATCAATTTGATACAGCTGAACGCGGTTTTTCTACCCGATTTGAAGGAGAATTGGATATGCGAATGAATCAAAAGGCAGAAAAAAATGCCAAAATGATTTTAAACACCTATACAGAAGAAGATTTGGCTAAAGTATTCTATTATTATGGAGAGTTAAAAGATTCATATCGAATTGCAAAAAAAATAGTGAATTTTAGAACACACACAAAGATTACGACAACAAATGACTTAAAAAAAATTGTTTTAGATGAAATCCCGAAGTTTAAACAAAACAAATACTTAGCCCAAGTATTTCAAGCACTTCGAATTGAAGTAAATGATGAAATGAATGCTTTAAAGGAAATGTTGGTTCAAGCCATACAGATTCTAAAGCCAAAAGGAAAATTGGTGGTGATTTCATACCATTCTTTAGAAGATCGTTTGGTAAAGCGTTTTATCAAAACAGGACTGTTTCAAGGGCAACCTGAAGTTGATCTATACGGCAAGACAGATATTCCTTTAAAACAAATTAACAGAAAGATTATTCTTCCTTCAAAAGAAGAAATAAAAGAAAATAATCGGGCAAGAAGTGCGAAATTAAGAGTGGCAGAAAAAAATGGCTAAAAAGAAAATATCCATTACCGACATTTTAAAAGGGAAGTTTCTAGTGGAAGAAGGAGCTTCCAAAAATTGGTATTTTGTTCTTTTTCTTGCCGGAATAGCTGTTATCATGATTTATAGTATTCATTTGATTGAAAAAAAAGTTGTTACAGGAATACAACTAAACAAAGAAATTACGGAATTAAAATCAGAATATACCGATTTGCACAAACAATTAATGCGGATGAAAACAGAATCGGAAGTGATTAAAATGGCCGAAAAAGACAGCTTGAAAGTATCTGAAGTCCAACCGTTTAAATTGGTTTTAAAAAAATGATTAAGAGCAGAAAAACCATATTAAATCGAGCTTATTTAATAGGAGCTTTGCTACTGATTCTTTTTGTGGGAGTCGGAGTAAAACTCCTTTCTATCCAAATCAATGAAAAAAACAATTACAAGGACAATATTGCAGAATATACCATTCCTGCTAAAAGAGGAAATTTATACGCTTCCGACGGAACTCTTTTGGCGACAACCGTTACAAAATACAAAGTCGCCATTGATTTTAAAACGTTTTATGACCGGACAAATAAAGATACGGTTGATTTCTATAAAGATGCTTTGGCTGATTCCTTATCAAAAAGTTTCAGAAAGAAAAGCAAACAAGAATATTTGCGGTTATTTTCAAAACAAAAAGCAAAAAAATCTCAGTACGTATTGTTGTTTGAAGATTTAAACTACGGTGATATTAAACGACTACGAAATTTCCCGATGTTTAAAGGTCGGAAAAGTACAAAAAACGGACTGATTGTTTCTGAAAAAAACGAACGTGTAGTAATTAACAATAAGTGGAGTAGAACTATTGGTCGTGTAGAAAACGGTCGAAAAATTGGATTGGAAGGTGCTTATACCGAATTTTTACAAGGAAAAGACGGAAAAGAATTGAGAATCAATGTTCAAGGAAAATCACGCCCGCTAAATGATGAAAGCAGAGTTGAGCCTCAAGATGGTTTTGATGTTATTACAACCATTGATCCGGCAATTCAAGATGTGGCGTATAACGGATTGTTAAAAGAGTTGGAATATTATAAAGCCGATCACGGTTCTGTTGTCGTGATGGAAGTTAAAACAGGAGAAGTAAAAGCACTGGTTAATTTAACAAGAGATCGAAAAGGAAATTATCGGGATATTAGAAATTATGCCATAGCGGAACGTACAGAAACCGGATCTACTTTTAAACTAATGTCTTTAATGGCTTGTTTGGATGATGGAGTTGCTGATACAGCGACAGTAAAACCGACAGGGACTATGCCGATTCATAATGCAAAAGTCCGAGATTCAAATGGCGGACGTGGTTATGGAGAAATCTCCATGATGAAAATTTTTGAAAAATCATCAAACGTAGGAACGGTACATTTCGTGTACGATAATTATAAAGACCATCCTGAGGATTTTGTTAATCGTTTGTATAAATGGAAGTTACATCAAAAATTAGGATTGGACATTCAAGGAGAAAGAGAGCCTTTAGTTCCTCATCCTGATCAAAAGGAAACATGGAGCGGTCTTTCGCTACCCTGGATGGCATACGGTTATGGTGTAGAATTAACGCCTATCCAAGTTTTAACTTTTTATAATGCTGTAGCCAACAATGGTAAAATGATAAAACCTTTGTTTTTAAAGGAAATACGGTCCGGAGGTAAAATTGAAAAAAAATATGAACCGGAAGTAATAAATCCTTCAATAGCCTCAAAAGAAACCATAAAAAAAGCACAAGCTATGTTGCGAGGCGTTGTAGAATACGGAACGGGAAAACCCTTGAACACAACAGGTTATGCTATTGCCGGAAAAACAGGGACTTGTCAAACAGGTTATGCCTCCGGAAATGTACAATACATAGCCTCTTTTTGTGGATATTTTCCTTCAGACAATCCACGCTATTCTGCTATTGTAACCATTACAGAACCTGATAAAAGCAAAGGCTATTACGGAGGTTTGATTGCCGGTCCTGTTTTTAAAGAAATTACACGTAGGGTTTATGTAAATGCCCCCGAACGAAATTTAGATAAAAGTCCTCAATTGGTAAATATTGAAAAAGAAATACTAAAAGAAAAAGAACTCGATTTTACAAAAAAAATAATCTCAATGCCTAATCTTATTCATGAAAAAGGGAGCAATGCTGTTGCATTATTAGAAAATGCAGGGCTAAAAGTTCATTATAAAGGTGTTGGGAGCGTGGTTGAACAATCTTTAAAACCAGGGGAAAAAATTAAGAAAGGACAAAATGTAACCTTAATTTTAAACTAATGAAAAAATTAAAGGACATATTATACAAAGTTTCCGTTGAACAAGTTGTAGGCTCAACAGATATTTTTGTAAACAATTTAGAAAGTGATTCCCGAAAAGTGGAATTAGATACTTTTTTTATTGCTTTAAAAGGCGTTTTGGTTGATGGTCACCAATTTATAGATAAAGCAATCCAACAAGGAGCAATTGCTGTTTTATGTGAAAAAATTCCTGAAAAAATAACAAACGGAATCACGTATATTGCCGTAAATGATAGTGCAGAAGCATTAGGAGTCGTTGCTTCTCAATTTTATGATAATCCTTCACAAAAAATAAAATTAATCGGAATTACGGGAACAAACGGAAAAACAACTACAGCAACATTATTATATAAATTATTTCAAGAATTAGGATATCAAACCGCCTTGTTATCAACTATTTCAGTGCGTTTCGGAAAAGAAATAATATCGGCAACCCATACAACACCGGATGTGATAACTACCAATAAATATTTGGCTCAGGCTGTTGAAGCAGGTTGTGATTATGCTTTTATGGAAGTGAGTTCACACGGGATTCATCAGAAGCGAATAGCCGGTTTGGAATTTGCAGGAGGAATTTTCACAAATCTAACACATGATCATTTAGATTATCATCAAACGTTTAAAGAATACCTGAATACTAAGAAAACATTTTTTGATAATCTTCCTAAATCTGCCTTTGCATTAACTAATACAGATGATAAAAACGGTGCAATAATGTTACAAAATTCATCTGCCAAAAAATTTACCTATGCTTTAAAAACGGAGGCTGATTTTAAAGGAAAATTATTGGAAAACCGTTTTGACGGGATGCTAATGACCATTAATGACCAAGAAGTCTGGACTCAGCTGGTAGGCAGATTTAATGCTTATAATCTTTTGGTGGTTTTTGGCATTGCTAAGTTATTAGGACAAAATGAATTGGAAATTTTAACCGTAATCTCAAAGTTAGAAAATGTCCAAGGTCGTTTCCAGTATAATGTATCAGAAACAGGAATTGTAACCATAGTAGATTACGCACACACACCGGATGCATTAAAAAATGTTTTAAATACCATAAACGATATTCGGACGGGGAATGAACAGGTGATTACAGTTGTTGGTTGTGGAGGAAATCGTGATAAGACAAAAAGACCCATTATGGCGGCTGTTGCTTGTGAGTTATCCAATCAGGTGATTTTCACCTCGGATAACCCGCGTACTGAAAACCCTGAAACGATTATCAAAGAAATGGAAGCCGGAGTTCAGCCTCAATTTTTTAACAAAACCATCAGTATCATCAACCGAAAAGAAGCCCTTAAAACGTCTATTAAAATAGCCACATCAGGAGACATTATTTTAATTGCAGGGAAAGGTCATGAAACATATCAAGAAACAAATGGTGTGAGAACTGAATTTGATGATTTTCGAATTTCAAAAGATTTATTAAAACAACTAAACCGATAAAGAAAATGTTATACCATTTATTTGAATATTTAGAGCAACAATTCCAAATACCCGGAGCAGGATTGTTTAAATTTATAACTTTCCGTGCAGGCATGGCTTTTATGTTTTCCTTGTTTATAGCACTGATTTTTGGAAAAAAAATCATCAATTTTTTAAGACGAAAACAAATGGGTGAATTGGTTCGCGATTTAGGACTAAAAGGACAAAAAGAAAAAGAAGGTACACCGACGATGGGAGGAGTTATCATTATTTTAGCCACCTTACTCCCCGTACTTTTATTTGCTAAATTAACAAATGTATATACAATTCTATTAATTATTTCAACACTTTGGATGGGAGGAATTGGTTTTTTGGATGATTATATAAAAGTTTTTAAAAAAGATAAAGAAGGACTTGCAGGAAAATTCAAAGTATTGGGACAAGTCGGTTTAGGATTAATTGTAGGAACAACACTCTATTTTAATCAAAATGTGGTGGTTAAAGAAAACTTACCTTCCCATGAAAGAAAAATTGAAATTACAGAAAACGGTCAGATTCAAAGGCATTATTTCACAGAAGAAATAAAATCAACAAAAACCAATATGCCGTTTTTAAAAAATAACGAGTTTGATTATGCCGTTTTTTTAACATGGATTAATAAAGATTTAAAAGAATATGCTTGGTTGGTTTTCATCCCGATTGTAATCTTCATCATTACAGCCGTTTCCAACGGAGCTAATTTAACGGATGGCATTGATGGTTTGGCAGCAGGTTCTTCATCTATTATTGTGGCAACGTTGGCTTTATTTGCATGGCTGTCGGGCAACGTGATTTTTGCTGATTATTTGAATATCATGTACATCCCTAATCTGGGAGAATTAACAGTTTTTTGTGCGGCACTTCTGGGTGGTTTAATCGGATTTTTATGGTACAATACTTTTCCTGCTCAAGTTTTTATGGGAGATACAGGAAGTTTGACCATCGGTGGTATTATTGCGGTTTTAGCAATTACAGAACGTAAGGAATTGCTTATTCCGGTTTTGTGCGGAATCTTTTTTATTGAAAATCTATCCGTTATGTTGCAGGTATTCTATTTTAAATACACAAAGAAAAAATCCGGAGAAGGAAAACGATTATTTAAAATGGCTCCTATTCATCATCATTTTCAAAAAGAAGGTTATCATGAAAGTAAAATCGTTACACGGTTTTTAATTGTCGGTATTATTTTGGCGTCCATAGCTGTTATTACACTAAAACTAAGATAGGAGATGAAAAAAATCGTTGTTTTAGGAGGAGGAGAAAGCGGTGTCGGGTCTGCAGTTTTGGCACAAAAAAAAGGTTTTGAAGTATTCCTTTCGGATAAAGGTGAAATACAGGAAAAATACAAAACCGTTTTAATTCGTAAAAAGATTGCATTTGAAGAAAAACAACATTCATTAAAGAAGATATTTAAAGCGGATGAAGTAGTAAAAAGTCCCGGGATACCGGATAATATCCAATTGATTCAAGAATTAAAATCAAAACAAATACCCGTAATCTCTGAAATTGAATTTGCCGGTCGTTATACAAAAGCTAAAATTATCGCCATTACGGGGAGCAACGGAAAAACCACCACCACATCATTGATTTATCATATTTTAAAACAAGACGGATTTGATGTAGGATTGGGTGGAAATATTGGGAAAAGCTTTGCGTGGCAAGTAGCTGAAAATGATTTTGAATTTTATGTATTGGAGTTATCCAGCTTTCAATTGGATGGAATCATCCATTTCAAACCTAATATAGCAATACTTTTAAACATCACTCCGGATCATTTGGATCGTTACGACTATAATATGAAAAATTATGTTGATTCTAAATTGAGAATAACCATGAATCAAACGAAAGAGGATTTTTTTATTTATTTCCAAGATGATCAGGAAATAAAAAAAGCCATAGAAACAAAAAATATAAAATCACAAAAAATACCTTTTTCATTAAAAGAGCAAGTACAAAAAGGTGCTTTTGCAACTGAAAAAGAAATAATAATAAATACAATTGACGACATCATAACAATGAAAATTGAAGATTTAGCATTACAAGGAAAACACAACATTTCTAATTCGATGGCTGCCGGAATTACAAGCAAAATATTACATGTGCGAAAAGCATCTTTAAAAAACAGTCTGTCCGATTTTGAAGCAGTAGAACATCGTTTGGAAAAAGTATTGACAATTCATGGAATTCATTTTGTAAATGATTCCAAAGCAACAAATGTAAATGCAGCATACTATGCTTTAGACAGTATGGAAACACCCGTTGTTTGGATTGTAGGAGGAACAGATAAAGGAAATGATTATACCGAAATTTTAGATTTGGTAAAAACAAAAGTCAAAGCGATTGTTTGCCTGGGAAAAGATAATTTAAAATTAATAGAAAATTTTGACGGATTAACGTCTTATCTCTTAGAAACAAATTGTATGCGAGATGCCGTACAGTTTGCGTATGCTTTAGGTGAAAAAGGTGATACGGTTTTACTATCGCCGGCTTGTGCAAGTTTTGATTTATTTCAGAATTACGAGGATAGAGGAAATCAATTTAAAGAACAAGTGCGAAAATTATAAAAATATGAAGTCAGCCATCAAATAAAATGAAAGCATTCTTAACTAATATAAAAGGCGACCAATACTTATGGGCGTTTATATTGCTCTTGGCTATTTTCTCTTTTTTGCCTGTATATTCGGCAGGAGAAATTAGTCCGTTAAAACATTTAATATTTTTAATTATAGGATTTATTATTGTTTATTTTACGCATTATGTGGATTATAAGTATTTTGGAGGAATTGCAGTCTTGGCTCTTCCCGTCGTGATTATATTATTGTTTTTGACCCTGATTCAAGGAACTACAATGGAAGGAGCCAATGCTTCACGATGGTTGAAAATTCCGGGGTTGGGTATTGGATTTCAAACTTCAACATTGGCTTCAATTATTCTGATGATGTACGTTGCCCGGTATTTAGTTAAAATAAAAGATAGAAAAGTAACATTTAAAGAAACATTACTACCTTTAATAACACCGATTTTAATTATTGTCGGATTAATTTTTCCGGCAAACGGTTCTACCGCTTTATTGGTTTTTGGAATGGTCAGTATATTGCTTTTTATAGGAGGCTATCCGGTTAAATATTTAGCAATGGTGATGGGTTCTATGATTTTATTAGCAACGTTATTTATTACGTTGGCTTATACCTTTCCTGAAGCCTTTCCAAACCGTGTTGAAACTTGGAAGAATCGAGTAGAACGCTTTGTTGATCGAGACAAAGATATTGATGAAGATTATCAGGTATATATAGCAAAATCAGCTATTGTAAACGGAGGGCTGGTTAGTTTACCCAAACCGGGACAAAGCCATTTTAAGTACAAGTTGCCTCAGGCATCATCAGATTTTATTTATGCTCTGATTGTAGAAGAATACAGTGCTGTAGGTGGAATTTTATTAATCTTTATATACATATTGATTTTATGGCGAATATTGGTTAATGTAACTAAAATTCACACTTTTTTCGGAACATTGCTTATTTTGTCCGTCGGATTACCCATTCTGTTTCAGGCTTTTTCAAATATGGCAGTTGCCGTAAATTTAATTCCGGTTACGGGACAAACATTACCCATGATAAGTGCCGGAGGAACTTCCATTTGGATAACCTGTTTTGCTTTTGGAGTTATATTAAGTGTAAGTCGAGCTATAAAATCTAAAGAAGAATTACAAAACGAAAGAATGATACGAAATGAATTTAGTCAAATCGCATAAATTTATTATAAGCGGAGGTGGAACCGGAGGGCATATTTATCCGGCAATTGCAATTGCAGATGAAATAAAACAACGTGAACCCAACGCACAATTTCTTTTTGTAGGAGCTGAGGATAAAATGGAAATGAAAAAAGTTCCGGCAGCAGGCTATGAAATCGAAGGTTTATGGATTTCAGGTTTGAGTCGGAAATTATCACTGGATTTGATAAAATTTCCTTTTAAAGTAGTTAGTTCATTATGGAAATCTCGAAAAATTATACAAGAATTTAAACCCGATGCTGTAATTGGAACAGGTGGATTTGCTTCAGGTGCTGTCTTATACACAGCTTCTCAAAAAGGAATTCCTACTATTCTACAAGAACAAAATTCTTATCCGGGTATCACCAATAAAAAATTGGCAAAAAAAGCAGCTTTAATTTGTGTGGCTTATACCGGATTGGATAAAATTTTTAAGAATAATAATGTCGTTATAACCGGAAATCCCGTGCGTGCAAAAATCTTTCAAGATTTACCAACCAAACAAGAAGCGTTAGCTTTTTTCGGATTGGAAGAAGGAAAAAAAACCATAGTATCCGTAGGAGGAAGTTTGGGTTCTCGAAATAAAAATAATGCATGGAAAGCACAAATTGAAAAAATTAAAAATTCAGAGGTTCAATTGATTTGGCAAACCGGAAGTAATGATTTTCAAAGCCTGAGTAATGATAAAAATCTTCAGTCGAATAATATTAAAATTTTAGAATTTATATACGAAATGAAAATGGCTTATGTTGCAGCTGATTTAATTGTATCACGTGCAGGAGCCATTGCTATTTCAGAGTTGTGTCTGGAAGGAAAACCGGTAGTTTTGATGCCGTTGCCTTGGGCGGCTGAAGATCATCAAACCAAAAATGCCGAAGCTTTGGCAAAAGAAAAAGCTGCGGTTATAATTAAAGATGACGTAGCTGATGAAAAGTTAGTGCCAACTGTTTTAAAATTAATGCAAGATGATGCACAATTAAAGCAGATGGGAGAAAATATCAAGAAATTAGGAAAACCCCGTGCAACAAAAGATATCGTGGATGAAATTTTTAAAGTTTTAGAGAAAAATAATGTATAAAATGGCTTTTTAAAATAAATGAATTTAGAAAATATACATACCGTTTATTTCATTGGGATTGGAGGAATTGGGATGAGTGCTTTGGCACGTTATTTCAAATCCATCGGGAAAGAAGTTTTTGGCTATGATAAAACCTCAACTGTTTTAACACAAGAATTAGAATTGGAAGGAATTTCCATTACGTATAAAGATGCCGTTGAGACAATTCCGAAAGAAATAACCTTACAAAATTCATTCATTGTTTTTACGCCGGCTATTCCCCATGATCATATTCAAAGAAATGAATTGAAAAAACGAGGCTTTCAATTATATAAACGGTCTGAAATACTTGGACTTATAACAGAGAATACAACTTGTTTGGCAGTATCCGGAACACACGGAAAAACTTCTACAACCAGTCTTCTGGGTCATATTTTGCATGAGAATAAAATGGAAAGCACTTCTTTTTTAGGCGGAATTTGTGAAAATTATAATTCTAATTTAATCTTAGGAGGCAATCGGTATTCGGTTGTAGAAGCCGATGAATTTGACCGTTCTTTTTTAAAATTATCTCCTGATATTATTGTAATTACTTCTATGGATGCCGATCATTTGGATATTTATGGAGAGCATGACCAACTAAAAAAATCTTTTCAGGATTTTGTAAATAAATTGCCCAAAAAAGGAATTTTAATCACTAAAAAAGGATTGCCTATACAAGGGATTACGTATGCTATTGAAGAAGAAGCTGATTTTATGGCACAAAACATCCGTATAGAAAACGGAGCTTTTATTTTTGACGTAAAAAATAAAGAAAGTATATATAAAAATTTCAAACTGTATTTGCCCGGTCGGCATAATATTGAAAATGCGTTGGCAGCTATTGCCGCATCATTAGAAACAGGGCTGGATTTTGAAGCAATTCGAGCGGCAGTTCAAACTTTTAAAGGAATTAAGCGTCGTTTTTCAGTTCATTACAACAAAGAGGTGGTTTATATTGATGATTACGCTCATCATCCAGCTGAATTGAATGCCGTTTTTGATGCGGTAAGAGAAATGTTTCCAAATAAAAAATTATTGGTAGTTTTTCAACCACATTTATTTAGTAGAACGAGAGATTTTTCCAAAGATTTTTCCAAAAGTCTTGCCCGGGCAGACGAATTGATTTTAATGGACATTTATCCGGCTAGGGAGTCTCCTATTAAAGGAATTACTTCGGAATGGTTATTATCAAAAATTAACCTTGAAAAAAAGGAAATCGGAACATTAGAAAATACCGATCATAAGATAAAGGAAAAGAATTTTGATGTTTTGCTTACCGTAGGAGCAGGCAATATTGATACTTTGGTTGAACCTATAAAAAAATGGTTAAATGAAAGGTAAAATACCCTACATATTCGCGTTAATCAGCTTGATCGGTTTTTTGGTTTTATCAGGATTTATGATTCGGAAAAACCAAGAACGTACTATTGTCAAAATTTATTCTAAAAACATAAGTAAAGATGGTAGTGATTTCATTAACGACAGTATAGTCCGTTTAATAATCACGAAAAACATGAAGTTAGATTCTGCCAAAATAAATGATATAAAGGTGGATAGTATTGAGGCTTGGTTATCAAAAAATCCATTTGTAAAAAAAGCAGATGTTTATAAAACGCCTAAAGGAGAATTAATAACTGAAATTGTACAAAAAAGACCTGTTGTTCGAGTGAAAAATAGGACAGCAGAATATTATATTACAGAGGATTACGAAAAAATTCCTTTGTCAGATGTGTACTCGATTAATGCATTGATCGTAGAAGGGAAGATAGACTCCGCAGAATATAAACCATTGGTGAATTTAGTAACGTTTATTAATGGGGATAACTTGTTGAAAAAAAATATCACAGGAGTAAAAAAAGAGGCGAAAAATTCGTTTATTTTAAAAGTTAATAAAGGTGGGTTTGATATCGGGTTTGGAAATTTGGAAGATTTTGACCAAAAATTTACGAAACTCAAACTTTTTTACGATCAATATTTAACGAAAATAGGATTTGATCAATACAAAAGAATCAACCTTCAGTATAAAAACCAAATAGTTGCAGAAAAAAAATAATCTATGGATTATCAAAACATTTCAGTTGGATTAGATATAGGAACTACTAAAATTGTAGCGATTGTAGGACATAAAAACGAACACGGAAAAGTAGAGGTGTTAGGCATAGGAAAAGCCAAAAGTTTAGGAGTTCATCGGGGGGTAGTCAGTAATATTACGCAAACCATTAACTCCATTCAAGAGGCTGTTCAGGAGGCTGAGCGGTCTTCAGGAATTGAAATAAAAGATGTAGTGGTTGGAATAGCCGGACAACATATCAGGAGTTTGCAACACAGTGACTATATCACACGCGAAAATAACGAAGAAGTGATTGATGAAGATGATATTGACCGATTAATTAATCAGGTACATAAGTTGGTTATGCTACCGGGTGAAGAAATCATACATGTTTTACCACAAGAGTACAAAGTAGATGGTCAAGGAGAAATCCGTGAGCCAATCGGGATGTATGGACGTCGATTGGAAGCTAATTTCCACGTGGTCGTAGGACATGTGTCTTCCATCAAAAATATTGCACGATGTATAAAAAGTGCGGGCTTAAATCTTGCAGGCATCACATTAGAACCTTTGGCATCTGCTGAAGCCGTATTAGGATATGAAGAAAAAGAAGCCGGAGTTGCTTTAATCGATATTGGAGGCGGGACAACCGATATTGCCATTTTTAAAGATAATATTATTCGTCACACAGCCGTAATATCGTTTGGAGGAAATATTATTACAGAAGATATTAAAACAGGTTGTTCTATTATTGAACGCCAAGCAGAATTGTTAAAAATAAAATTTGGTTCGGCATGGCCTAAGGAAAACTCCGAATCGGATATTGTATCCATTCCGGGATTAAGAGGAAGAGAGCCTAAAGAAATCTCTTTAAGAACTTTATCTGAAATTATTAACGCACGCGTACGTGAAATAATGGAGCAAGCGTATTTGGAGATTAAAAATTACGGTCATGAAGAGCAAAAGAAAAAATTAATAGCCGGAATTGTGATGACTGGAGGAGGTTCTAAGTTGAAACACATTCGTTTGTTAACGGAATTTATTACAGGAATGGATGTTCGGATAGGATTGCCTAATGAACATTTAGCTGGAGGACAAAACGAAAGTTTGTCAAGTCCTGAATTTGCAACAGCAGCCGGACTGTTAATCAAAGGATTAGAAAGAAAATTTAACGTTTATGAATCAACGGAAGCTGATAAAGTTGTAGAAGAAATACAATCTAAAGTAGAGAAGGTTACAAATAATTTTGGACAATCAGCTGTAACAGAAAACACATCTGTAAAAGGATTTCAGGATGAAGTAGGAAAAGAGATAAAAAGAGAACCTAAAAGTATCACATTTTTTGAGCGGTGGGCAGAAAAATTTCGTCAAATGTTTAATGAAGCGGAATAATAAAATCAATGAAAAATTAATTTGAAACAATACAGAAACAATATATTATGAGCCATAATCAAGGAATCGTTTTTGATTTACCAAAACATAAATCAGCATCAATTAAAGTAATTGGTGTTGGAGGTGGAGGAAGCAACGCAGTCAATTACATGTTTGAAGAAGGAATAGCTGGTGTTGATTTTGTAATTTGTAATACGGATGCTCAGGCGTTAAACAATAGTCCTGTCCCCAATAAAATTCAATTAGGTGCTTCTATAACAGAAGGATTAGGAGCGGGAGCTAATCCTGAGGTAGGAAAACAAGCTGCATTGGAAAGTGCTGAAGAAGTAAAAGCTATTTTGGATACCAATACAAAAATGGTGTTCATTACCGCAGGAATGGGAGGAGGAACCGGAACAGGAGCTGCTCCGATTATTGCAGGAATGGCAAAAGAGTCCGGAATTCTTACGGTTGGAATTGTAACGGTGCCATTCTATTTTGAAGGGAACAGAAGGATGGAGCAGGCCGAAATAGGTGTTGAAGAATTACAAGACAATGTAGATTCTTTAATTGTAATCAACAATGATAAATTGAGAGAATTGTATGGTAACTTAGGATTTAAAACAGGCTTTTCTAAAGCAGATGAAGTTTTGGCAATTGCATCAAAGGGAATAGCAGAGGTAATTACCAATCATTACAAACAAAATATTGATTTACGCGATGCCAAAACGGTTTTGGCAGATAGTGGAACAGCTATTATGGGTTCTGCCGTAGCATCGGGTACTGAAAAGGCAAAAGAAGCTATTATTGCTGCGTTGGATTCGCCTTTATTGAATAACAATAAAATTACCGGTGCTAAAAACGTATTGTTGTTAATCGTCTCCGGAAGTGAGGAAATTACAATTGACGAAATAGGAATTATTAATGATTATATTCAAACCGAAGCAGGATACAATGCCAATATTATCATGGGTATTGGAGAAGATGAAGATTTAGATGATGCTATTCGTGTTACGGTTGTAGCTACCGGGTTTCCTGCCGGAGAACAAAAATTTTCTCGTGAAGAAAAGAAAACAATTCATACTTTGCTAGAGGATCAGCCTGTTACAAAAACATTATCTCCTGAACCAACACCCGCAGTAAAAGAAAATGATGAGACAAATCCGATTTTAAAAATGCCTCCATCACAAAATAGAGTAGAACAAAAAACACAATATAACCAACAAAAAAATCTTTTTGGAGAAGAATCTAAATTGCCAAAACAACCTGAAAATCGTGTAGTACATACTTTGTTTGAAGAAGAGGAAGAAATAATCCTTGCTCCTCCTGATCCTGATGTGGAACAAGAAGAAATTATTTTAGTAGAAAAAGAGCATGAAGAAGAATTTTCGTTTGATTTAGAATTTGATAATAATCAATCGTTTAATAATCAAGAAGTTGAAATCGAAGTAGCAACAGATGAGTTGATAGAATCCGGATTTGAAGTAAAAACGGTTGAAACGGAGAAAACCATTGAAAAAAACGGCGAACTTTCTAAAGAAAATACACCGAAGACAATAGAAGACCGCAAAAATAAATTAAAATCATTTAATTATAAGTTTAAGCAAAATATTAAAAATATAGAAGATCTTGAACGTGTACCTGCTTATAAAAGACAAGGTGTGGAGTTATCGGAGAGCAGTTCAACAAACAACCGTTCACGATTAACATTAAATGAAGACTCGCAAGATGAACTTCAAATTCGTGAGAACAATTCGTTTCTTCATGATAATGTAGATTGATATAAAGAATGGACTTTTAAATTGTTAAAAATGAGTTTGGAAAAAAATGTGATGGAGCAATTAAAAATTGCTATGAAATCAAAAGATCAAGTAGCATTAGCATCATTAAGAGCAATAAAAACAGCTATATTAAAAGCTAAAACAGAAGAAGGTGCCCAAGGAAAGCTCTCTGAAGAAGATGAATTAAAGCTTTTGCAAAGAGAGGTAAAACAACGAAAGGAAGCAGCAGAACAGTTTATAGCACAAGAAGCTCGCGAAATGGCAGAAGAAGAGTTAGCACAAGCTAAAAGTAATAGAGCAATTTTTGCCCAAACAATTATCAAAGGAAGAAATAACGACTGTTTTAAAAGAAATTATCACTCAAGTTGGTGCCGAAACCCCTCGTGATATGGGAAAAGTAATGAGTGTAGCAACAAAGCAATTAGCAGGAAAAGCAGATGGAAAAATGATTTCACAGATTGTAAAGTCGTTATTGAGCTAAATAAATTATAATAAGAAAATTTCTAAATCAAGTTGTTTTCTTAATCATTATAAAACGTGATTTCCAAATAATCACTGATGGTTTTCTTTAAATCTTTTCGATGTACGATTTTGTCTAAAAATCCATGTTCTAAAACAAATTCTGAGGTCTGAAATCCTTCAGGCAAATCTTTCCCAATAGTTTCTTTTATTACACGAGGTCCTGCAAAGCCTATCAGAGCTCCGGGTTCGGCAATATTGATATCGCCTAACATTGCATAAGAAGCTGTTACACCGCCTGTTGTAGGATCTGTCAGTAAAGAAATATAAGGAAGCTTAGCTTCAGCCAGTAGGGCTAATTTAGCAGATGTTTTAGCCATTTGCATTAGAGAAAATGCAGCCTCCATCATACGAGCTCCGCCTGATTTGGAGATTAATAAAAACGGCAATTTATTCTCAATACAAAAATCAATGGCACGAGCTATTTTTTCACCTACTACAGATCCCATCGAACCTCCGATAAAAGAAAAATCCATACAAGCTATGACTGTTTCATGTCCGTTAATTTTACCATAAGCCGTTCGGATAGCATCTTTTAAATTCGTTCTGCTTTTGGCTTCTTTCAGACGGTCTGTATATTTTTTTTTATCTTCAAATTTTAAAGGATCTCTACTTTCCAGTTTTGGATTTAATTCTTTAAATTCATTATTGTCAAAAAGAATTTCAAAATATTCTTTACTTCCAATTTTTACATGATATCCGTCTTCAGGACTTACATACAAATTGTTTTGCAATTCTTCTGTATCAATAATTTTTCCACTGGGCGTTTTGTACCATAATCCTTTTGGTAAATCTTTTTTATCTTCAGTAGGTGTCTGTATATTTTTTTTATTTCGTCTAAACCAAACCATTTTATTTGTTCTTTTGAATGAGTTGTAAAGACAAAATTACATTTTTTCATACATTTCACGTAATTTTTTGCGTGTAATATCAGGGCAAACGCATCTAAATTATTTACACTCATTGTTTATAACTAGGCTTGTATATAAGTTTAAAAAGGTCTCTCTTTGAAATAAAAACTAATATGAGTCCAATTGAACACTTTTCATCTTTGGAAGATACTCGTGTTGAACGAACAAAAGGTCATGATCTTCAAGATATTATCTTCTTGACTATCGCAGCAGTTATCTTTAGGTCAAGTAAAAGTAGATGATAAGAGCCGAAAGCGAGACGGACATGTAGCTCAAAATTTCTCGACGATCAATAAGATAATTCTTTTAAATTTAAATCCGTATAACTTTTTTTAAGTTTTTCTTCTTCTTTTGCCCAATGATACTTTTTAAGAACAGCTTGGTAACCATTTTCTTCAAAATTATCATATTTGCCGTGAATTAATTTCAAAGCTTTTTCACTAAACTGATTAGGCTGATTGTATTTGTAAACAAATCCATTATTACATTCTTTCACAATGCGTTCAAGAGGTTTACAATTGGAAACCAATACCGGCTTTTTTAAATACATATACTGAAAAAGTTTATTGGGAATGGTGTGATCGGTATGTGAAGATTTAATGTGTGGAATTAGTCCACAATCTGCTCCGGCTATGTATTCCATCATTTTATAATACGGTTGATGCTCTAAAAAATAAACTTGATTTTCCAATTTTAATTTTTTGACTTGATTTTTTAAATTTTTAACATAACGCCCGGAACCTACTAATATCAACTGCCAATCTGAAAATGTTTGATTTACAAGAGCTAATCCGTCCAAAACATATTGAAGCCCTCGGTGATACGTTATTCCTCCGGCGTAAACAAACGTATAGACATCATATTTTTCTTTATTTTTAATATTTAAAGGAAGCAAAATCGTATTGGAAACAACCTTTATTTTTTTCTTTTCAATTCCTTTTTCAACCAATCGGTCTTTTGCTTCATCAACGACTACCAAAATTTGGTCTGCTAATTTGCAATACGCTGTTTCATAATTCTCCCATTGTGTATTGGAACTTAAAACTTTTCCTAATAAAGTTTTGGTATGTGCGGATACGGAAAGAAGCCCCGCCCAATTTTCATGAAAATCTAAAATTAGTTTTAAATTATTTTTTTTAGCTGTTTCATACCCTATTTTTGCCAAAGGCAAATCATGAATATGAATCACATCAAACTTTTTTTCATTTACAATTTTTTGTACAAAATTTTTCCAAAACTTGAAATAAAAAGGCAATTTTAATGCTGCTACACTCGCTTTTTTTAATAAAAATTTAGAAATAGGTTTTCGATGAATTTGGATTCCTTTATAATTTTCTATGGAAGCACGATTTTGAAGTGTATAACAAGCTAAATGAACTTCATATCCTGCTTTTATTAGAGATAGAGCCTCTTTTTCAACTCGTTCGTCTTCAGGAAATTCTCTTTCTAAAACCATTAAAATTTTCATAAATCTAATTTAATTCCTCAAAATTAATCAAATATCCTAAATTTGTCTTACACTTGTTGTGATATATGAATACGATTGCCAAACAATCTTTGGGTTTTTCCATTATGAGTTATTTGGGTACTTTTTTGAGTATTATAGCCTCATTATTTTTGTATCCGGAAAATTTGGAAATACATGGTATTTTACGTTCTGTTTTAACTGCAGGTGAATTTTTTGCTCAATTATTTCTTTTTGGAAGTGCCATTATGATGGTAAAATTTTTCCCTCTTTTTAAGCAGAAAAAAGGGCTGTTGGGGATTGGATTCTTCATTACCAGTACTATTTTTTGTGTTTTTCTAATCTTCTTTTTATTAAATCAAAAATATATTCTTGATTGGAACATTATCAAAAACAAAGAATTTACCGAGTATGCTTTTTACAGCCTGTTTTTAGGATTGTTTTTGGGTTACAGCCAACTTTTAGTAAAATATATTTCTAATTATAACTCCGTAGCTGTACCCTCTATTTTTGAACGGTTTTTACCTCGTATAAATATCATTGTTTCTTTTTTACTGGGCGGCTATTTTATTCTTATGGATAAAAAACAAATGCTCCTTTTTTTTATTATAGGTTATGGTGTGATTGTCCTTTTACTCCTCTTATATCTTCAGAAATTTGAAAAATCAAAAATTCAAATTTTTCCAAAATCATGGGATAAAACAACGCTGAAATCCATGTTGAACTTTGGGTTTTTTACATTTCTTGCCTCTTTTGGAAGTTTACTAACATTCAAAATTGATACTCTGATGATTCCTTCTATTTTAGAATTTAAAGATAACAGTATTTATTCTATATGTTTTTCTTTTGGAACCATCATCACCATTCCTTTTATGGCTGTTTACAGTATTTCATCACCTAAAATCACTTCTTTCTTAACCAAAAATCAGCTTGATTTATTAGAGAGTTTATATAAAAAAACCTCTTTATTTCTCTTTGCTTTCGGGTTGTTGTTTTTTGGCGGAATTGTTTTAGGAATACAAGATTTATTTGACCTTATTCCGCAAGGAGATAGTTTAAAAGCGGGTTACAATGTTGTTTATTTGGTAAGTTTAGGAAGCTGGATTAGTATTTCTTGTGGTTTTAATGATCAAATTATTGCCTATTCCAAATATTACAAGTTTAATATTATAGCCGTTTTAATTTTAGCCGTTTTAAATATTTCATTGAATTTTTATTTTTTGGAAATTAAAAAAACAGGAATTACCGGACCTGCCGTTGCTTCTTTGATTGCTCTTGTTTTATTTAATATTATAAAAATGGGTTTTATTTATACCAAATATAAAATTCTTCCTTTTTCCATCGAAACAATAAAAATTGGAGTTTTAGGATTAATCGCTTTTTTAATTGCTTACAGCATCCCTCAAATGGAAACATCTTTACTCAATTTATTAGTAAAATGCAGTAGTTTTTCTTTTCTTTTCATCGGAAGTGTTTATATATTCAAATTAATGGATTTTAAATTCAGATAATTTTAAAAAATCGTTTCAAAAAACTAATTTTGTTATGATTAAAAGCAGAATTATGCAACAAGATAATATGGTTTTTGGACTACGTCCGGTAATTGAAGCCATCAACAGTGGAAAAACAATAGACAGCTTATTTATCCAAACCGGATTGAAAGGTGAGATTTATGCAGAACTGAAAGGTTTAATAAAAAAATACAATCTTAGTTCAAAACAAGTGCCTGTCGAACGTTTAAATCGCTTTACCAGAAAAAACCATCAAGGTATTGTTGCTTTTATTTCTCCTATTGATTTTCATAAAATAGAAGATATTTTACCAAAATTGTATGAAGAAGGTAGAATACCTCTTTTGCTTATTTTAGATCGAATAACTGACGCTCGAAACTTTGGTGCGATTGTTCGAACAGCAGAGTGTACCGGAGTGGATGCTATTATCATTCCTAAAAAAAACACCGCACCTATTAATGCGGATGCTATTAAAACCTCTACCGGAGCGATTTACAACATTCCTATTTGTAAAGAATCCGATTTAAAAATTGTGATAGAATACATTCAAGATTATGGAATACAAGTAGTTGCTGCTTCCGAGAAAACCAATCATATGCTGTATGATTTAGATTTTAAACTTCCAACAGCATTTGTTATGGGAAGTGAAGAGAACGGTGTATCTTTATCATACATAAAAACCGCCCAAAAAACAGCTAAATTACCCATGTATGGCAAAACAGGTTCTTTAAATGTTTCGGTGGCGTGTGGGGCTTTTTTATACGAATGTGTACGACAGCGTATGGGATGATTATAACGAATATTATTTAATTTTTGCAATCATAATGATAAAATTTAATTTTTTTTTACTGTTTTTTACTTCATTTCTATTTTCACAAACGTTTAAGCCGGTTGTGCCTCCCAAAAATATTGGTGGAGTTGTGTTATTCAATCCTAAAACCAATGATAATACACCCATTATTCAATTAGGGGAACAACTCATTTTAAAATTTGACGATTTGGATGGAACTTACAAACGCTATAATTACACAATTGAACGTTATACTCACGATTGGAAACCCACCAGTGCCTTTCGTACAGATTATATGGTAGGATTTAAACAAGATTTTATTTCTGATTACAAACAATCCTTTAATACATCATTGAAATATACACATTATCGGTTGGCTTTTCCTAATAATAAAATAAATATAAGACTTTCAGGAAATTATGTCATTAAAATTTATCAAACAAATCCTAAAAAACCCATTATAACCAAGCGGTTTGCCGTTTACGAATCCGGTGTAGGAATTCAGTCTGTCATTTCGCAAGGAAGAACAAAAGCCAATGAAACTCAAACGATTTCTTTTGATGCTGTTTTTAATTCACAACGGTATGATTTGACTCGTAATATTCAAGATGTCTGGGCAATGGTTATTAAAAATAACAACTGGAACGATGCTTTGTATAATCTAAATCCTGATTTTGTAAACAACCAAAAACTAACGTTTAATTCCATTGACTACACTTTTTGGGCAGGAAATGAATACCGATGGTTAGACACTAAAAAACGAGATGCTAAGGCTCTGACCACCAACAATATTGAGCATGACAGCATTTACCATCATTATTTAATGATTGACCAGCCTCGTACTCATACCGGATATATTAATGAGCCTGATTATGAAGGCGGTTACTATATCAGAACTGTAGATCAAATGGCTGAAGATAATATTGATACACAAGCTGATTATATCGATGTTCATTTTGCATTGGAATTTTTTAACCCTAAAAAAGAGGTTGATATTTATGTAACTGGAGCATTTAATGATTGGCAATTATCCAAGCAAAATAAAATGGTTTTTGATGAAGTAAACCGTTATTACAAATTAAATATGCTTTTAAAACAGGGAACATATAACTATCAATATACCTTTACTAAAAAAGAAACGTATGAAATTATTAACGAAGAACCCGAAGGAAATTACTGGCAAACAACCAATTTATACCA
Organism: Flavobacteriales bacterium; assembly: GCA_047975265.1. Lineage (GTDB taxonomy): Bacteria > Bacteroidota > Bacteroidia > Flavobacteriales > UJ101 > UJ101. The sequence continues at coordinate 57,181 of JBKEDE010000042.1, read as the reverse complement.
CACACTTTTATACTATCGTCCTTGGGGGCAACGTTATGATTTATTGATTGGTATAAGTCGTATTTTTTCAAGAGAATAGTTTTACCTGTTTTATTTTCCAATCCAGTTTTTAAAATTTTTAACTCGCTCTCTACTCACAACCATTTCCTCCTCGATTGATTTTACTTGTAATTTCAATCGAGAATTAGTATAGGATGTGATTTTTTCAATAGATGTGATTTTAATGATGAATTGTCTGTTGACTCTGAAAAAAGAGGTTGGGTTTACAATATTCTCCAGTTCTTCCAATGATTCTTCAATCCAATAACGTCTGTTTTCAGTATGAAGATACGTCGTTTTATTTTCAGAAGAAAAACCATCAATATCGTCAATACTGATGATTTTAAGTTGTTGTCCAATCGTTACGACAAAACGCTCTTTATAAGCCTCTTTTTGTCTGAATAATCGTTCAAATTGGTTAAACCCAAAGGGCTTTTGATATGATTTAAACTTTTCAATAGCATTTCTAAAATCTTCCTTTGTTACAGGCTTTAATAAATAATCAATACTATTTAATTTAAAGGCTTTTAGCGTGTATTGATCAAAAGCTGTAATAAAAAGAATAAAACTTTTTAAATCAAATTCTTTATAAATATCAAAACTTAATCCATCGCCCAACTGAATATCCGAAATGATTAAATCCGGTTGCTCATTTATTTTAAACCATTTTTTTCCTTCTACTACGGAATGAACGATTCCTACTACGCTCAACCCGTTCTGTTGAGCCATTTTATGTAGTTGACGGGCAGCGGGTTTTTCATCTTCAATAATTAATGTTTTCATCTCAATACAAATTACATCATAGTAAAGGTACTTTCAACCTAAATATTTCGTTTGTTTGTTCCACTTCCAATAGGTTGCCTAATAATTCATAGCATTTTGATAAATTTTTTAAACCTGTTTTACCACAATAATGCACTTCTTTTTTTTGACAGTTATTTTCGATAAAAAGAGAATTTTTTTTCTCAAATATTTTAATTATCAAAGGCTTTTCTTCTGTAAAATCATTGTGCTTTACTGCATTTTCCAAAGCAGTCTGTAAAGTAAGCGGCACTATTTTTTTCTTTAAATCTTCTAATTTAATTTCTAACCGAATAGCCATTTCAAAACGTTTTTCCAATAACCCGAAATATTGTTTGGCAAAATCTACTTCTTCTTTCAAAGAAATTGTTTTTTTATCTTTGGCTTCCAATACATAGCGATATACTTTTGAGAGTTTTGCTACAAATTCTTGTGCCTTTGGTGGATTTTCATCAATTAGGGCATACAAAACATTTAGATTGTTAAATAAAAAATGAGGATCCATTTGAGCTTTTAAAGCCTTTAGCTCGGTTTCTTTTTTTTCTTCAATAAGCATTATTTCTCGCTCATTGCTTTTTACCAGAGCTTCGTAAAAACCTTTGGCATGGAAAAAGAAAGAAAAAAGTGTCGCCATAAGCCCGTAAAAAACTATTTTCGAACGTCCGTCCTCCATATACTCAGACCATGTTATAGAAGGATTTTCAAGCCATTTAACTTGATAATAGGAAATGATTATCGATAGAAAAGTAATCAATACCAAATTCATAAAAATAGTAATCCATAGTCTATTTTTAGATTGACCCCACGGAAAGTAAAAATCCAATGCTTTTGCAAGTATTATCGATGGAATGGTAAAGCATGCAGCAATTATCAACCAAAAAAAAGCGTATGGCACATAATTTATTTTAAAATATTGATTATGAATAAAATAAACAATTAATGATGTGAAAAAAGCAATAAAAAGAGCTACTAAAATATTTTTGATATACGGATTCATTATTTCGTCATTTTTAAAGTAATTTCTTCATCTTGATTTACTTTTATGGCAAATTTTTCAAGAGTAGGATTTTCTCTCGGAATATACTGATTTGAAAAAGTATAAATTTCTTTGCCAAAATCGTAAAAGTGATTTCCGTTTGTATCAATAAATGCAGCTACCCCGTAAATACCTTTTGGAATCTTAAAATAAACTGTTTCAGATTTTTTTTCTGTAAGATGTTGTGTTGCTTCAATAGGCTGATGCTTTTCCCATCCTTCTTCCGAATCAAAAACAGCCACCATAAGATTTCCTTTCTCTGTTATATTTTCAAAATTTAATGCCAATTGAACTTTTTCTTGAGCATTTAAAGTTACAAAACTTAATCCTAAACTGATGATTAAAAAAATTGTTTTCATGTCTTACTGATTTTTAAATTATACTGCAAATATCTTTTCTTGCTTCCTGCATTCCAATTAAAAACAGCCGAACCATCGTTTTTAATTCCTGAATCGTCAAAATACATTTCGTTATCTAAAATTTTCATTGTAAATTAGAGCCTCGTTTTATAAAATAATAAAAGAAGAATCATTATGCCTAAAGGAATTTACTACGTCCCAGAAGCCGTTAACGAACCTATAAATAGTTATGCTCCGGGAAATTCTGAACGATTAGAGCTACAAGCTAAATACAAAGAAATGTATAACAATGTTGTGGATATTCCGCAATATATTGGTGCAGATGAAGTGCGTAGTGGAAATAAAATTTCCATTCATCCGCCTCATGACCACCAACACACCGTTGGTTTTTATCATGAAGGAAATTCAGATGATGTAAAAAAAGCTATTGAAACTGCCTTAGAAGCTCGCAAAAAATGGTCAAATCTGACATGGGAACATCGTGCATCTATTTTTTTAAAAGCGGCAGAATTAATTGCCGGGCAGTATCGTACAAAAATAAATGCTGCTACCATGATTGGACAAAGTAAGAATGCTTTCCAAGCAGAAATTGATTCGGCTTGTGAATTTGTTGATTTCTTACGGTTTAATGTACAATACATGACAGAAATTTATAGCGAACAACCCATTTCTTCCTCGGGGATATGGAATCGTGTTGAATATCGTCCGTTAGAAGGATTTTTATACGCTGTAACACCGTTTAATTTTACTGCTATTGCAGGGAATTTGCCTTCATGCATGGCTATGATGGGAAACGTTGTCGTTTGGAAACCTTCTGACAAGCAAGTTTACTCTGCTCAGGTTATTATGGAAGTATTTAAAGAAGCCGGATTACCTAACGGTGTGATTAACATGATTTTAACAGATCCTGTTGAAACTACCAAAATATGTTTTGAACATCCTGATTTTGCAGGGATTCATTTTACGGGATCTACCCATGTTTTTAAAAAATTCTGGACACAAATTGGAAATAATATCGACATTTATAAAACCTACCCTCGTATTGTAGGAGAAACCGGTGGGAAAGATTTTATTTTTGCTCATCCTTCTTCAAATCCAAAACAAGTAGCCACCGCCATTTCCCGTGGAGCTTTTGAATATCAAGGGCAAAAATGCTCGGCAGCTTCACGTGCCTATATCCCGAAAAGTATCTGGAAAGAAGTACGTGATTTTGTAAAAACAGATATAGAATCTTTTAAAGTCGGTACTACGCAAGATTTTAGAAACTTTATCAACGCCGTCATCAGTCAAGAATCATTTGACAAAATCAAAGGTTTTATAGATCGTGCTAAAGAAAGTACTGATGCCAATGTTATTATCGGAGGAACTTGTGATGATTCTATTGGGTATTTTATCCACCCAACGGTTATTGAAACTACAAATTCTCAATATGAGTCTATGGTAAATGAAATTTTCGGACCGGTTATTACCATTTATGTTTACGAAGATAAAAATTGGAAAGAAACATTGGATTTAATTGATAAAACATCTGTTTATGCTTTAACCGGTGCTATTTTTTCTCAAGACCGATATGCTGCGGATTATGCTACAAAAGCTTTAGTAAATGCGGCAGGTAATTTTTATATCAACGACAAACCAACCGGAGCCGTTGTAGGACAACAACCTTTTGGAGGAGCACGTGCTTCCGGAACAAATGATAAAGCCGGTTCGGCTCAAAATTTATTGCGTTGGGTATCTCCTCGCACTATTAAAGAAACGTTTATTTCACCAACAGATTATCGTTATCCTTTTTTGGAAGATAGTGCTGTTGAAACTGTTGAAAAAACGGTTCAAACGGTAGAAGCAGAAGTCAAAAATGTCGTAAATAAATTAAAAGACATAGGAAAAGATTTTACCAAAAATTGGTGATTTCTAACCTGTTAAATTAAAGGGAAGACCATTCATTTTGAATGGTCTTTTTTAGTAAAACTTTTATTTAAATAACCTTTTTAAAATCGCTATCTTTGTGTATCAAGAACCAATTTTTATTAAAAATGAATAAAATTAATCTATTTTTAAGTATAATCAGTTTAAGTTTTTCCATCACCATTTTTTCCCAAGAATCCAATATTAAAAACTTGAAAAAACTCACCTTTGGCGGTGATAATGCCGAAGCCTATTTTTCTCCAAAAGGAAATGCCTTAACATTACAAGTTACCAATTCTGAAATTGGAGCAGAATGCGACCAAATCTATCTTCTTGATTTGAATAAAAATCAATTTTCTACCAAAGATTTACAACTGATTTCCACCGGAAACGGAAGAACAACTTGCTCTTTCTTTATGCCCGATGGCAAACATATTCTCTACGCTTCCACACACGAAGGAAACAAAGCGTGTCCGCCAAAACCAAAACCGAGAAAAGACGGAAAATACGTTTGGCCAATTTATACCGATTTCGATATTTACATTGCTGATTTGAATGGTAAGATCACCCAAAAACTCACTAATGAAAAAGGTTACGATGCCGAAGCGGTAGTTTCTCCCAACGGAAAATACATTGTTTTTACTTCTATGCGGAGTGGTGATTTGGAACTTTGGCGAATGGACATCGACGGAAAAAATTTGGAACAACTCACTTTTGGTCTGGGTTATGACGGCGGAGCATTTTTCTCTCACGATTCCAAAAAATTGGTTTTTCGTTCTTCGAGACCAAAAACAGCCGAGGATATTAAGGAGTATAAAAGTTTACTCGCTCAAAATCTCGTAGCTCCAACGCAAATGGAACTCTATACGATGAATATTGACGGAAGTAATTTAAAACAAATCACGCATCTTGGAAAAGCCAATTGGTCGCCGTATTTTCATCCTTCCGATAAGAAAATTATTTTTTCTAGCAATCATCATTCCACAAGAGGCTATGATTTTCAATTATATATGATTGATATTGACGGAAAAAATCTTAAACAAATTACGTATGAAAGTGAGTTTAATGCCTTTCCGATGTTTTCTCCTAATGGGAAAAAATTGGTTTTCAGCAGTAATCGACAAGCTGGAAAAAAGCATGAAACTAATGTCTTCATCGCCGATTGGGTTGAAAGCGATCCAGCTGAATTGGTAAACAAAAATCATATAAAAACATATGTTTCCTATCTCGCTTCTGATGAGTTACAAGGACGATTAACCGGAAGTGAAGGTGAGAAAAAAGCAGCAAAATACTTAGAAAAATCATTAAAAAAACTAGGGTTAAAAACAGAAGTTCTTCCTTTTGAATATTCTGTTAAACTTAATCCTCACAATGACCATTCATCCGTAAAAATGAAGGGACACAATGTAATGGGTTATTTAGACAATAAAGTGGATAAAACCATTGTTATCGGGGCACATTACGATCATCTCGGACTAAACGAGCATCACAACTCAACGCTCATGAATTCTGATGGACAAATTCACAATGGAGCGGATGATAATGCTTCGGGGACTTCTGCTGTTTTGGAATTGGCTAGAATGTTTACCAAAAACAAAACCCAAGAAAAAGCCAATTATGTTTTTGTTTTATTTTCCGGTGAAGAAGATGGTTTGATGGGTTCTAAAGAATTTTCAAAAACGGTAAAAACAAAATATCCAAAACCGATTTTTATGTTGAATATGGACATGGTTGGTCGTTTGAATAAAGATAAAGTATTGAATATCGGAGGAATCGGTACTTCCCCTATTTTAAAAGATTTGGTGGAAAAATACAAACCGGCAGGATTCAATCTCGCTTTGGATGATTCGGGCGTTGGACCTTCTGACCACACCAGTTTTTATTTACAAGATATTCCGGTGTTATTTTTCTTCACAGGAACGCACGAAGATTATCACAAACCAAGTGATGATACGGAAAAAATTAATTTTGACGGGATGAAACTCATCACGAATTACGTTTTTGGTTTAACTAAAAAATTGGCGGAAGAAAAAGAAATTCCATTTACGAAAACAAAAATTTCACCATCGAAAGCCGTTCCAAAATACAAAGTTACTTTGGGAATTATGCCAAGTTATGCCGATACAACGGACGGATTGCACATTGACGGTGTTTCGGAAAACCGACCTGCAGCCAATGCGGGAATAGAAACCGGAGACGTTCTTACCAAAATTGGGAAATGCGAAGTGAAAGAAGTCTATTCTTATATGGAATGTCTATCGAAGATCAATTCCGGAGAAACCCACGAAGTTACTGTGAAACGCAACGGTAAAGAAATGAAAATGAAAGTAACTTTTTGAGAAAGAAGATAATGAAAATAAATGTATTGCTTTCACTTATTGTGATGAAGAATTAGCATAATACTATTCAATTAACAGAAATCGAAAAACTCCGAAAAACAAAACGCCTACAGCCAACAATGTATTGGCAAAATAGCGGGTTAAGTACAAAGTTGAACATTTGTCCTTTCCTCTCGTCTCCAAAACGGTTAAAAACCGTTTTTTTTCGTAAGTTAGCAGTTGAAAAACCGTTTGGACTTACAGCAGTGCAAAGGTGAAAGTTTTCGGCTTCGAAATCCTACACTACATATAGTCCTGAATTGTTAGGGCATTTAACGATCAACGGTTTATATATTTAGACAGTAGAACATGGAATACAATTTCAGAGAAATCGAAAAACGGTGGCAAAAGTATTGGGCTGATAAACAAACTTTTAAAGCAATAAATCATTCAAACAAACCCAAATTTTATGTTTTGGATATGTTTCCGTATCCTTCAGGAGCAGGATTACATGTGGGACATCCGTTAGGTTATATCGCTTCAGATATTTATGCTCGTTACAAACATTTAAAAGGATTTAATGTCTTACATCCTGCCGGATATGATTCCTTTGGTCTTCCTGCAGAACAATATGCCATTCAAACAGGACAACATCCTGCAATAACAACAGAAACCAACATCAATACTTACCGCAATCAGTTGGATAAAATTGGTTTTTCATTTGATTGGTCTCGTGAAGTTCGAACTTCTGACCCTTCGTATTATAAATGGACTCAATGGATCTTTATCCAATTGTTCAACGCCTGGTATAACAACGATACGCATAAAGCTGAGGAAATAGAAACCCTTATCAAACATTTTGAAAAGGAAGGAAATACAACGGTAAATGCTGCGTGTGATGAAAATGCTATTTCTTTTTCAGCTGATGAATGGAAAATGTTCTCTCAACAACAACAACAACAAATTTTACTACAATACCGTTTGACGTATCTGGCAGATACTGAAGTAAATTGGTGTCCTGCCTTGGGTACTGTTCTGGCAAATGATGAAATTATAAACGGAGTTTCCGAACGTGGAAGTTATCCTGTCATTCGTAAGAAAATGACACAATGGTCTATGCGGATATCTGCTTATGCCGAACGTTTATTACAAGGCTTAGAAACAATCGATTGGACAGATGCTTTAAAAGAATCACAACGTAACTGGATAGGAAAATCTCAAGGAGCTGTCATAGCATTTGAAATTATAAATTCCACCTCTAAAATCTCAGTTTTTACTACACGTCCTGATACCCTTTTTGGCATAACTTTTATGACATTAGCTCCTGAGCACGAACTTGTACAACATATTACAACAGAGGAATATAAAGAAGCAGTTGAAAATTATATAAAAGAAACTGCCAAACGTTCGGAACGTGACCGTATGGCTGATATCAAAACTATTTCCGGGCAATTTACAGGGGCTTATGTCTGTCATCCGTTTACCAACGAAAAAATTCCCATTTGGATTGGAGATTATGTATTAGTTGGTTATGGAACCGGAGCAGTTATGGCAGTACCTTGCGGTGATGAGCGTGATTATGCTTTTGCTAAACATTTCGATATTCCCATAAAAAATATTTTTGCTGACACCGATATCTCAAAAGAAGCTTATACAGCAAAGGAAGGTCGTGTTACATTAATAAATTCAGATTTTTTAAATGGTTTAACTATTAAAAAAGCTACAAAAACCATTATTTATGAATTAGAAAAACACGGTTTTGGACAAGGAAAAACCAATTACCGTTTACGTGATGCTGTTTTTAGCAGGCAACGTTATTGGGGAGAACCATTCCCTGTTTATTATAAAGACGGAATGCCTCAAATGATTGATAATAAATATCTTCCCATTATCTTACCGGAAGTTGAAAAATATTTACCTACGGAAGATGGACAACCGCCTTTAGGAAATGCTCCTACTTGGGCTTGGGATACTGTTTCGAATCAAGTGGTCTCCAATGATAAAATAAATCATCAAACGGTTTTCCCTTTAGAACTGAACACCATGCCGGGCTGGGCGGGTTCATCATGGTATTGGATGCGTTATATGGATGCTGATAATTCAGAAGAATTTGCAAGTAAGTCGGCTTTAGACTATTGGCAAAATGTAGATTTATACATTGGTGGCAGTGAGCATGCTACCGGACATTTATTGTATTCGCGGTTTTGGAATAAATTTTTGTTTGATAGAGGTTTTGCACCTACAGACGAACCTTTTAAAAAACTGATTAATCAAGGAATGATTTTGGGAACGAGTGCTATCGTTTATAGAATATCGGGTACTAAAAAATATGTTTCAAAAGGTTTAAAGTCTGAATATGAGACTGAAGAGATTAGAGTTGATGTAAATTTTGTTAACTCTTCTGATGAAATCGATTTAGATAAATTAAGAAATTGGATTACTGAATTTAAAGAGGCTGAATTTATTCTTGAGGATGGAAAATACATTGTAGGACGTGAAGTTGAAAAAATGTCAAAACGCTGGTATAACGTTATAAATCCGGATGATATTTGCAAAGAATTCGGAGCAGACAGCTTGCGTTTGTACGAAATGTTTTTAGGTCCTATTGATCAAGCAAAACCTTGGAATACCAATGGATTAAGTGGTGTGTTTGGGTTTTTAAAGAAATTTTGGAAACTATTCCACCATGCTGATGGTCATTTTTCTGTTTCAGAAGAAAAACCTACAAAAGAAGAGATGAAGATTTTGCACACAGCTCTTAAAAAAGTAGATGAAGATATTCAAAATTTTTCATTCAATACTTCAGTCAGTACTTTTATGATTGCAACAAATGATTTACTAAAATTAAAGTGTAACAAACGCAATATCTTAGAACCATTGGTTATTCTACTTTCACCTTATGCACCTCACATCACTGAAGAATTATGGTTGAAACTAGGTCATCAAGAAAGCGTTAGTTTTTCTAATTTTCCTGTTTTTGAAGAAAAATGGCTGATTGAAAGCTCAAAAGAATATCCGGTTTCATTTAACGGTAAAATGCGTTTTAAAATAAATCTTCCGTTGGATATGCTTAAAGAAGAAATAGAAAGAATAATCATAACCGATGAACGCACTTTAAAATATTTGGATGGACGAAAACCAAAAAAAATCATTATTATTCCAAACAAGATTATTAATATCGTAGGATAATATATTTTATATACAACTAAATAGTCGCACCAAGAAAATATCTTAATATTTTGGTTTTTAATAAATTAACAATTAATTTCCTTGTTTTTTCTTGCAAGGTTTTGTGTCTTAAATGTCCAAAAGTTTGCAAATATTTCCATGAGACAGATATGAAACCCGATTTTTTTTGTAGTATTATAAAAATTAATTTCTATTGTCTGGAAACCAGTTACCACCATCACATAAAAAATCTACAAAATTAAACCGATTAGCTTGACCTGTAATATGCAGATTTCTGCTGGGACCTTCTCCAGTATAAGTCCATCCTGAAGGCATAACATTGGCAGCATCGTAAGGGGCATAAACTTTATTAAAGGTTACGTTCGGAGCACCGTTTCCACGTATATAAAACCTCAGTAATCGTCCTTCGAATACAGGATTAGATTTTGGTAGTGTTACGGTATGACTATTTTCTATAAAATAGAAATCATATAAACTTTCATCTGTGGCATTGGTTAAATCCGTTATACCTTCTTCTGCCAGGGATGATATCCTTACAGTAGGACTCACTCTGGACTTTAAATTTCCAATGGCATCAACAACAACGTATTTATCCTCTGTATTAACAGAAACGGGAGTATTTGTAATCCTGGCTGTTCCCAATACGTGTAACTTAGCAGTAGGGATTATCGTTCCTACCCCAACGTCTCCATCGGAAGTTACTATAAAGTCGTTAGCTTGCTGTTCTGTAGTGATGGTTGTTTGGTTGTCTTTTTTACCGTCCACATGGAAAGTTCCCCGAGGATCCTCAGTACCAACCCCAACCTGTCCGTACGATGACAAACTGAAAATAAGTAAGCAAAATACGGTTAAAAAAAATAGTATAGATTTGTTCATAATTTCATTAAAGATTTTCATTATACCATACAAATGTGTGAAAAAATTTCAAACTACATTAACTTGGGTGTGTATCGTTTAAATAGTAGTAGTAGTACGGGTTTGAGACGTTATAAAATAAATCTATTAAAACAAAGGTGTTTATGATGAAAATCTATTACGTGGTTAGGAACTGGTTTGGAAAATATAGTCAAATTAAAATTATTCGTCATATTTGTTAAGATGTGACTAAATAAAAAGCTGAAAGATATTTAACTTTCAGCTTTTTTCTTCTTTTAAAAAATGAATCCAACCAGAAATCAACCTCTTTTTTCAATTACTTCGTATATTGCAAACGTAACAACTGCGTTTAACCCCGACGTTAGCCACAAGCAAAACTGAATGAAAAAAGCAATAATAATTGGAGCAACTTCTGGAATAGGAAATGAGCTTGCTAAAATTCTTACTGAAAATGGATATAAAGTTGGAGTTACTGGAAGACGAAAAGCTGAATTAGAAAAATTACAAAAAAGTAATCTATACAATTATACAATAAGTTCATTTGACTGTACAACCGAAAATAATTCTATAAAATTAGCTGAATTGACAAACCAAATTGGCGGACTTGACCTTTTAATTTTGAGTTCTGGAACTGGAGACCTAAACGAAAAATTGGATTTTAAAATCGAGAATAAAACAAACTTATTGAATGTTAATGCATTTACCGAAATTGTCGATTGGACTTTTAATTATTTCCAAAAACAAGGGAAAGGTCATTTAGTTGCTATAAGTTCAATAGCAGGAATTCGAGGTAGCAGAATTGCACCAGCATATAATGCATCAAAAGCGTATCAAATCAACTATTTGGAAGGGTTAAGGCAAAAGGCAACGAAAACCAAAAAACCAATTTATGTGACAGACATAAGACCAGGTTTTGTTGATACAGATATGGCTAAAGGAGAAGGTCAATTTTGGGTAGCACCAAAGGAAAAAGCTGCCCGACAGATTTTTGGAATTATAAAAAAGAAAAAAGGTGTTGGATATGTAACCAAAAGATGGTGGATTATTGCCAAATTATTGAGATTAATTCCAAACGGATTATATAAAAAAATGTAAAATGCCAGTGGCTAACAACATTTTTTATAAAAGTATTTACTTCAGTAAACGTTTCTTTTGGAGCTTCGTAATGTCCCATGTGTCCGGTATCAAAAATTTTATACTCTAAATTATAAGCGGTATTTATTTGTTTTTCAAGTGATTTTCTATCTAGTGCTGTATCGAATCTCCCCATTAATAACTGTTTGGGAATGCTGGTTTGTAAAACAGACGTTCGGTCTTTTCGTGAACGCATTCCGTAAAGAGAAGCTACTATATTTTCTGTAGTTACGTTTTTAGCCATTTTTTTTGTTTTTTCAACAAAAGGCTGCAACAGTTTCTTGTCAGGATTATGAAAAAGGTTGGGAATAGCTGTTTGAATAAAAGATTGTCGTTGTTTTTTCACAAGTTCGACCAATCGGTTTCGTTGTTCTTTTTTTTTAGAGCTGTCTTCTGTTGCAGAAGAAAAAAATAAGGAAAATCCTTTGACCATTTGGGGATATTGTTCTGCAAAAGCCAAAGTTATATAACCCCCCATAGAATGCCCAATTATAATGACTTCTGAAATTTGTTCTTGGTCTAAAACAGACTTTACAAGTTTTGCTTGTTCTTCCATGCTGTAAACAGCTCCTTGCGAAATTGTTTTTCCATGCCCTAAAAGGTCTATTCTGATAATGGTATGTTGTGTAATCAATTTAGTAGAAAATTCATCCCACATGGTTATATCTTCTAAAAAACCATGCAATAATACTACAGGAATTCCTTTTCCTTCAATTACGTAATGAATATTCTGTATTGACATGGTTCATCATTTTAAAGAATAAAATTATTAATTATTTTCTGAGCTTCTTTTTGAGCTTTTTCTAAACAATCATTTATTAAAATTACATCAAATTTTTGTGCAAGAGCCATTTCTTGTTCAGCTTTGGCTATACGCATAGCCATTTTTTCAGGAGTTTCAGTTGAGCGATTTTCGAGGCGACGTTGCAATTCTTCTACAGACGGGGGTCGTATAAAAATAGCTAATGCCTGATTTCCAAATTGCTTTTTAATATTCAATCCGCCGACAACATCCATATCAAAGACAACGTGCTTTCCTTCTTTCCAAATACGCTCCACTTCTGATTTTAATGTACCGTAATAATTATCTTTGTAAACTTCTTCGTATTCAATAAACTCATTTTGTTGAATTTTTTTTTCAAAATCACTTAAAGAAATAAAGTAATAATCTTTTCCGTTTATTTCATGTTTTCTTTTTTCACGAGTTGTGCATGAAATAGAAAAAGATAGCGAAGAATTATGTTGAAGTAGATGACGTACAATCGTTGTTTTTCCGGAACCTGACGGAGCAGAAAAAATAATGAGTTTTCCTTGATTCATTTTATAGTGAATTTAGAATTTGTTCTTTGATTTTTTCTAATTCATCTTTCATTTGAATGACTATTTTTTGCATTTCGGTATGATTCGATTTAGAGCCTAAAGTATTGATTTCCCGACCAATTTCCTGCGTAATAAATCCTAATTTTTTACCATTGGAATCTTTGGAATTTAGCTGCTCAATAAAATAATCCAAATGATTTTTTAATCGAACTTTTTCTTCGTTAATATCCAATTTTTCAATATAAAATATTAATTCTTGCTCAAATCGATTTTCATCAATATTGGTTTTTCCAACAACTTCTTCTACTTTTTCTTTTAAGCGTAATTTAAGGTTTTCAATTCGTTCAATTTCATAGAGTTGTATTTTTTCTAAAAGATGTCCGATATTTATAATATGTTCTTTAAAATCTATCTCAATTGATCTTCCTTCATCTATTCTAAATTGAATTGTATTTTCAATGGCTTCATCAATTACTTTTTGAATTTGAAACCATTCTTCTTCATTAATTTCATCACGGGAAGACGTGGTGGTATCAGGCATTCTCATAGCAATTTGCAACAATTCTGTTTCGTTATCTGTTGGTGTAATTTCCTTTAAATCATCAATATAGGCTCGTGCAATTTTTTTATTAATGGTTTGAGATTTTTCTACGCCCGTTAATTCAGAGTAAAAATTAAATTCAATTTTCCCACGTATTAATTTTTTTCCTAACTGCTTACGAATTTCAATTTCTTTCTCTTTATAAAAGGAAGGCATCCGAACGTTTAAATCCAATTGTTTACTATTTAAAGTTTTGATTTCGATAGTAATTTTCTTTTCAGGAAGCTGGACAGCCGATTTACCATAACCCGTCATGGACTGAATCATACTTTTTCTTTTCTCAAAAGTACAGAAAACATATCGAATGAGAAAAAATAATTATCAACGTTATGATTTTTAGTATTGTTGGATCAGCCGTAATATTCAATCGATTATCGTAGAATTTTAGTATTTTTGGTATTCTAAGTAGAATGATATGTGTAAAAAAGTCGTTAATAGAATAGAAAAAAGTCCTTTAGTAACGTTAGATTTGGAAGATTTTTATCCTAAAGAAAAACGTGTTGTTTTTGATCTTTCACAATGGTTGCATGAAGGTTTGGTTTTAAAGGAAAAGGATTTTCGTGAAAAAATAAAACAGCACAATTGGAGCCAATATAAAGATCAATTTATAGCACTTACGTGTTCTACAGAGGTCGTTATTCCTTCGTGGGCTTTTATGTTAATTGCTTTACACCTTCAAGATTATGCTAAATATGTAGTTCAAGGTAATTTAGACCGTTTAGAAGAAGTTTTGTTTCATGATATTATTTGGGAAATGGATGTAGAACCTTATCGAGACAAACCTGTTATTATAAAAGGTTGCCGTAATTTACCTATTCCTGAAAATGCTTATATTCTTTTATTACAAAAAATAAAACCGGTGGTTAAAAGTTTGATGTATGGTGAGGCTTGCAGTACTGTCCCATTATATAAGAAAGTTAAATAATTAACGGTTTGTGAAAATATGTAAAAAGCATTTTAATTAGAATCTTGGATTGCTTTTTTGTGTACTTTTGTAACAAATCCATAAAAATGAAAGTAGCGATTGTAGGTGCCAGCGGAGCTGTAGGGCAGGAATTTTTGAAAGTTTTAGAGGAAAGAAGCTTTCCTTTAGACGAATTGGTGTTATTTGGTTCAAAACGAAGTGCCGGTCAAAAATTTTTATTTAAAGGAAAAGAATTAACTGTTCAAGAATTAAAACATAATGATGCTTTTAAAGACATCGATATTGCTTTAACATCTGCCGGAGGAGATACATCCAAAGAATATGCTGAAACCATTACCAAACACGGGACAATTATGATTGATAATTCCAGTGCTTTCAGAATGGATAAAGATGTTCCATTAGTTGTTCCTGAAGTGAATGCAGAAGATGCCTTAAAAACACCCAAAAATATTATTGCTAATCCAAATTGTACAACAATTTTGATGGTCGTGGCTTTGCAACCTATCGAAAAATTATCACATATTGAGAGAGTACATGTTTCTACGTATCAATCTGCTTCAGGAGCCGGAGCTCAAGGAATGGCAGAATTAGAAAAACAGATGAAACAATTGGCAAACGGAGATAGGTTAACCATAGAAAAATTTGCTTACCAACTTTCATTAAATGTAATTCCTCAGGTAGATGTATTTACAGAAAATGGTTATACAAAAGAAGAAATGAAGATGTATCATGAAACCAAAAAAATCATGAATTCTGATATTGAGGTAAGTGCTACCTGTGTGCGTGTCCCGGTTATGCGTGCTCACTCGGAATCAATTTGGGTTGAAACAGAAGAGCCTTTAGAGATAGCAGAAGTAAGAAGTGCTTTTACAAAAGCAAAAGGGTTAAAAGTATATGATAATACGGCTAATTTGGAATATCCCATGCCGTTGTTTTTATCAGGTAAAGATGATATTTATATAGGAAGATTACGTAAAGACCTTACTAACCCGAAAGGTATTGCTTTTTGGTGTGTAGGCGATCAAATTAAAAAAGGAGCTGCTTTAAATGCTGTTCAAATAGCAGAATATTTAGTAGAAGAAAAATTTGCTGTGGTTTGAAATAGGAAAATATAATCTTGATTTTAACGTAAAACTTGCATTCTTTCAGCATCTAAGCGAATCATAATAAAAAGCATTAGAGTAAATCCCCATAAAGAAGAACCTCCGTAGCTTAAAAAAGGTAAAGGGATTCCAATAGTTGGAAAAATTCCCATAACCATGGCAATATTTATAATAAAATGTACGGTAAAAATGCCGGCAACAGAATAACCAAAATAACTGGAAAATATTGTACGTTGCCTATGTGCAAGCCAAAATAACCGTAATAAAAAGATTCCGTATATCATGATAAAAACCGAGCTACCCATAAAACCCCATTCTTCTCCGATTACGGTAAAAATATAGTCTGTTTCTTGTTCCGGAACAATGTTCCCTTTAGGCATATCACCTTTTAAATATCCTTTGCCGTACAACTCTCCTGAAGCAATAGCCGATTTGGCTGTATATAAATTATATCCGTTTTTTTCATTTCTGATTTTTTTATTAGTATCATCCAAAAATAAAATCTCAATACGGTCTTTTTGGTGGGGTTTTAAATTGCTGAAAATGGCTTCGGATGCAAAAATAGTTCCGATACAGAACAATATGCCCATAACAGCCATTAAGTAAATAGTTGGTTTGTTAATATAGAAAACAAATCTGAAAATAATAAAGATTATGAGTGTAATACATGAAATTCCTATAATCAGAATATAGAAATTATTATAAAAATATTGGATAAGATCAGAGTAGGCAATCCCCAAAATGAATAGTATTAAAAAAGTAATTCCGATTAAAAAAAGTTGCTTAACCATCCAAACGCGATAGACCAATAATCCTATAAAAAATGCGGAAAATACCAAGACAGACCCATCGTCAGGCTGAAGTTTAATTAAGATTAACGGAACTACCAAATAGCCTAAAGCAATGAATAAAGTGGACGGTTTGTTCATTTCCAGTTTTGGTGTAGCCAAGAAATTGCTGATGATTAGTGCAACACCTATTTTTGAAAATTCGGTGGGTTGAATACTAAAAAACCCAAAAAAGGAATACCATGCCGTAGCTCCGTTAATAGTTTCTCCAAAAACAAATAATCCGGCAAGTAATAAAATACATATTAAATAAAAAAGGCCTGAAAAACGTTCGTAAAAAGACTGATTTAAAGAACAAGTGATAATAATAATAGGAATACTTGTAGAAACCCATATAATCTGTTTTAAAGCGTGAGCATGATCAACAGCATTGATAGACAAAACTCCAAACCCGGCAATTAAAATATATAGAAAGATAACGAACCAGTCTATATTAAAAATGATATTTCTACTTTTATTCTGCAAAATATAAACAACTTACATTCAATGAGTTATTTTTAATAAATCAATTAATCCAAACGTTTCTTTTATATT
The DNA here is from genome assembly GCA_047975265.1 of Flavobacteriales bacterium. Lineage (GTDB taxonomy): Bacteria > Bacteroidota > Bacteroidia > Flavobacteriales > UJ101 > UJ101. The sequence goes on along the minus strand of JBKEDE010000042.1, from coordinate 40,193 downwards.
CTTTAAAAGAGTTTCAGTCCTGCTAATTCTCTTATTTTCCTGTATTTTTTGATAATAATCATCGGCTTGTTTTTTATACTCAGAGTAGAAACTCTTTTCAATCATGCGTTTTTCTAAGTACTTCCTCGTGATGGTATCCGTTAAATATTTTTCAGCAATCAAAGAAGATATCGGACCTGCCCATGTAGCTCCGTAATGACCGTTTTCTACAATCGTAGCAAGAGCAATTTTAGGATGATCGACAGGAGCAAACAAAGTAAAAATAGAATGATCTTGACCTTGAGGGTTTTGCGAAGTTCCTGTTTTCCCTGCCATAGCAATTTTAGAATGGCGGAAACTTCTGGCAGTACCGTAATCAAAAACACCTTGCATCCCTTTTATAATCGCATTAAAATATTTAGGATCAATAGAGGTTATGTTTTTTTGACGATAAATCGAATCCGTTAATAATTTATTATCAATGGCTTTTACGATATGAGGTGTATAATAAAATCCTTTGTTGGCGATAGCGGCAATGTAATTAGCCATTTGAAGTGGTGTTACCTCTACTTCTCCTTGTCCAATTCCGTTTGAAACAGATGCCATAACATTCCAGCTACCTTTAGAATAATAACCGTAATAACGATTGTACACATCGGCAGAAGGAATTCTTCCTCTACTTCCTTCATGAATATCATTTCCAAACCAAGTATCCAATCCAAAACTCTGCATATGTTTACGCCATTGGTTAATTCCTACTGAATCATTTTCATATTTTCGTACAATGTCGCGATAAGAGCTGGCAAAGAAATTATTACAAGATCGGGCAATCGCCTGATCCACTCGAATAGGTCTGTAATAATAGCCACAATGGCATCCGATTTTTCTTCCTCTTCCTAAAGGAAATCCGTGCTTACAAATGTATTTGGGAATGGAATCCTGAATAACGCTTTCTTGTAAAGCAATCAAGCCTATCAGCATTTTAAAAGGTGATCCCGGAGGATAACGTCCTGCAGCAGCTTTGTTGTTTAAGCGGTTATAAATGGTATCGTTGTTATAAACTGAGAAATAATGATTAAAGTTTTGGTCACTCATTTCTTTAGGATTGATGTAAGGAGAGGAAACCAAAGCTAAAATCTCACCATTGCTAGGGTCTATTGCTACAATAGCTCCACGCTTATTTTGCATTAATTTTTCAGCATATTGCTGTAATTTAAAATCAATGGTTAAAGTAATGTCATGGCCTGAAATGGGTTTTTTGTTATGTTCCCCATTCTCATAAGATCCGATGGTATTTCCTCTGTTATCTACCCTAAAATATTCAATTCCTTTTTCACCTCTTAAAGCATTTTCGTAAGAAGCTTCCACACCTGCTTTTCCGACACGGTCATTTTGATTATAATATTCTAATGTATCTTTTTTTAGTTGTGAAGGCGATATTTTTCTTAAATACCCTAAAATGTGGTATCCTGAATTAACCAAATATTCTCTAGAACCTTGATTATCTATTTTGATATTAGGATAATGATGTATTTTTTCTTGTATAAGGGCAATCTCATCTTGTGATACATTTTCTCTTAAAGCGTAGGGTGTGTTATATTTAAACCGTGCATCTTTTAAGATAGCGTTGAATTTAACTGTATCAATTTTAATGAGTTTGCAGAGTTCAAGGGTATCAAAATCTTTTCCTAATCCTTTTCCATATATTAAGTTAACATCATACGATGGTTTATTGGCTACTAATAATTTTCCGGTACGATCGTATATAAATCCTCGTTCCGGTACGGTAATCTTTTTTCGGATGGAGAGGTTATTTGACGATATGATGTATTTATCATCCCATAATTGTAACTGTGCTAATTTTAAAATAAAAACGACGACAAAAATAAAAATGACGACAAAAAAAAGATATACAGTGTTATTCTTCTCCATTTAAGATTTTAATTCTGAAAATACTATACAGTAACAAAATGATACTAAAAGTAATGATACTACTCAATAAAATTTTAAGCATTAAGTAGTGAATCATTGCAAAATTAAAATTTTCAATTGAAAAAATAATAAAATGATGAACGAAAATTAAAATGAGCACACTAAAAAAGAATATGTTAGGATTTTTAGTTCGTATAGCAAGAGCGTTTTTATCTTCTCGTATTAACGAAAATTTTCTCCATAAAGGTTCTCGAATATAGGCAATAAACGTTAGTGCAAAAGCATTAATTCCTCCTGTATTAAACATACTGTCAAGACACAATCCCAACAAAAATGAATAAATAATTAAACTCATGCGGTTGCGGGTAGGAAACGAAAATACAAAAAGCGAACAGACTAAAGGGTTCAGCCACGAAAACAGATTGGTATTACTAAAAATAAGTACCTGAGCCAGTAAAACAAGTATAGCCGTAATGATAAATTGTATGTGATTTCTAAGGTCTAACATGCAGGCTGTCGGTTTCAATTTTATCAAAATCGGTTACAACATAAACATTTTCAACTTTTACAAAATCTTCAAAAAGTTCTACGTTGGCAACGTATTCATCAGTTCCTTCTTCCAATTTAAAATCTTTTATAATTCCAATAGGTATTCCAGAAGGGAATATATTAGAACGGATATCTGTTACAACCGTATCGTTAATTTCGATCTTCAGGTGCTTCGGTATATCCCTAAGCTGAACATAGCGATAATCTACCCCATTCCATTCTACAGTTCCAAAAACCCCTTTGTTTTTTATATTGCTGTTGATTCTCGTATTTTCGTTAAGAAGAGACATCACCCGAGTAAATTTATTTGTGGTAAAATCGGTTATTCCGATAACGCCTTTGTCTGTAATTACAGCCATATCTTGGGTTATTTGGTCTCGTCTCCCTTTATTAATACTAAGATAATTATTCTTTTTTGAAACCGTGTTTGATATAATGCGTGCAGGAATGTATTTGTACCGTTGAAATTGGGTAGAATCCACAATTTGGATGGCACTTCCGGAAGAGGCATTTATATTTTCAAGTATAGAAATTTTATTTTTTAAAACAGTATTTTCTTCTAAAAGTTTTTGATTTTCAGAATCTAACGTAAGATATTTAGAAAAATTATTTTCAGCAGAATATAAACTTCCCGAAATATAATTTGCTGAGTTTAAAAAATAAATAGTATGTGTATAATAACTCCTGATTATTAATGCAACAGCAACTATTTCTAATATAAGAAAAACAAAAAAATGACTTCTTCTTTGTATAAATTGTATAATTTGAAACATGCTTCAACTTAGTCTTAAGACATTAAGAAACTAAATTTATCAATATTTTTAAGGGCTATTCCTGTGCCTCTTACAATCGCTTTTAAAGGATCTTCCGCAATATAGACGGGCAAATCAGTTTTTTTAGAAATTCGTTCGTCCAAACCTCTTAATAAAGAACCTCCTCCCGCCATGTAAATTCCTGTATTATAAATATCGGCAGCTAACTCCGGTGGAGTAATGGAAAGTGTTTCCATAATAGCATCTTCTACCCGAAGAATAGATTTGTCAAGTGCTTGGGCTATTTCTTTATAGCTTACAACAATTTCTTTCGGTTTTCCGGTCAGTAAATCACGCCCTTGCACAGGCAAATCATCAGGAGGATGAGGCAAATCCTCTATAGCTGCTCCAACATCAATTTTAATTTCTTCAGCCGTTTTTTCTCCAACATATAAATTATGATGTGTCCGCATATAATAAGCTATATCAGCCGTGAAAACATCACCTGCAACTTTAACTGATTTATCACAGACAATTCCGCCTAAGGCAATCACCGCAATCTCCGTTGTTCCTCCTCCGATATCAATAACCATGTTTCCTTTGGGTTGTTGAACATCAATCCCTACACCTAAGGCCGCCGCCATCGGCTCATAAATTAATTTTACATCTCTAGCTTTGATGTGGCTGGCAGAATCTTTTACGGCTCTTTTTTCTACTTCAGTAATTCCGGAAGGAATACAAATGACCATTCTTAAAGAAGGAGAAAAAAAACGCTTTTTCAAAGCCGGAATACTTCGGATAAATTCTCGTATCATTCCTTCGGAAGCGTCAAAATCAGCGATTACACCATCTTTTAACGGTCGTATGGTTTTGATATTTTCATGCGTTTTTCCTTGCATTTGTTTTGCTTTTTCCCCTACGGCAATTAACTTCTCAGTCCTTCTATCTATGGCGACAATAGAAGGACTGTCCACCACAATTTTATTATTATGGATAATTAACGTATTCGCTGTCCCTAAATCGATTGCAATATCATGAGTCATGAAATCAAATAACCCCATATTAGTTTCTTTTTCTAAAAATTGATAAATCGTGTAAATTTATGTCTTTTTTTTGAAAAACTCAGTTTCTGAAAATAATTTTATTTTATTTGAATGATATAAGGTGTTTTAAGATGGATAATGCCACTATTTTTAAAATAATCAAACTCTTTATATGAATTATAAATTTCAGGTCCTAATTTTTCACCTATCAAAGTCTCTACTTCCATTCCTTCTTTTCTCCCAAACATTTCCATAATCAATTCAAACTCTGATTTTTTCTTTGGAAGTTCAAGAAGATCAAAATTTTCTATTCCCGCTTTTTCTGCAGCAAGTGTAATAGCTGTATCTAAACCTCCCAAAACATCTACCAATCCATTTTCTTTCGCTTTAACTCCTGACCAGACTCGCCCTTGAGCAAGAGAATCAATCTCAGCTTTTGAAACCTTACGATTTTGGGCAACATTACTCAGAAATAAATCATACACATCTTCGATACTCTCTTGAATAACTTCTCTAAATTTGGGCGTAGTTCCGTTTAAAAGTGAAAACAGGTTAGCATTAGCATTAGTTCCTGTAACATCCGTAGTTACACCTATTTTTTCAGCTAATTTTTTTACATTCGGAATAGCTCCAAAAACGCCTATGGACCCTGTAATCGTATTGGGCGAAGATACAATGGTATCAGCAGCTCCGGCTATGTAATACCCTCCGGAAGTAGCAACACCTCCAAAGGACACAATCAAAGGCTTTTCTTTTTGCAAAAGGCGAAGCTCATGTAAAATTCTTTCAGCCGCAGCAACATCTCCTCCCGGAGAATGAACTCTTAAAACAACGGCTTTTACCGATGGTTCATTCTTAGCTGTCCGTATTTTTTTAATCATATTTTGATCTTGAATGCCGTCAGGTTTATTTCCTGATGTGATAGCTCCTGAAGCATAAATTACAGCTATTTGATCTTTATTAAAAGGTTTTTGAATAGACAATAAATAATTGGAAACAGAAACGATAGGTTTTTGAACATTTTCTTTGTCTGTATCATCAATACCTATCAATTTTTTATACTGGTCTTCATATTTGATTCCATCAATTAAATTGGCTGACAGAGCACTTTTAGCATTAAACGCTTTCAGGCTGTCAGTCAAAAAGTTAAATTGTTCTATTGATAAATTTCTTGATTGTGACATTTCGGAAGAAAGGTTCTTCCATATATCGTCAATAAGAATTTGTGTTTGCTCCTTACTTTCCGGAGTCATTTGCTCTAAAAAATAAGGCTCTACAGCAGATTTATATTTACCGTGTTTAATAATTTCATATTCTATACCAAGTTTGTCAAAAAGCTTTTTGTAAAATGTGATTTCAACACTAATTCCTGTCAATTCAATATTGGACAGAGGCGAAACAAATAAAGAATCCGCAACAGAGCCTATGTAATAATCCCGTTGAGACAGGTTGTTTCCGTAGGCGTAAACAAATTTGTTGGAGGACTTGAAATCAAGCAAGGCATTTCGTATGGCTTGTGCCTGGGCATAGTCTGTTGTGTTTCCATTTAATTTTAAAGAAATCCCTTTAATATTTTCATCTTCTTTAGCTTTTTGAATAGCTGACAATAAACTATAAAAAGACAAACGGTCTGTTGGTTCAAAATTTGTAAAACTGAATTGAATATCATCATAACTTTCAACGATAGGTGTTTTAAAATCGATTTCGAGAATGGAATTTTCGGCAACATCGTAGCTTGAGTCTTCAGAGCTTAACCCACTGAATATTCCGAAAAAAACAATCGGCAAAAAAATAACAATTGTTAATCCTAAAATAACAGCCAATACCGTTTTAAAAAATGATTTCATGTTTATTTAATTTTATGCAAAAGTATTTAAATTTACCATTATTATAGTATATGAATCAAAAAAATGTTACATATTTATCATTAGGCAGTAATATGGGAGATAAAAAGAAAAATATAGAAGCTGCCATAGAATATATTGAAGTGTATGTAGGAAAAATTCTTCAAGCATCTAATTTTTATTCTTCAGAATCTTGGGGATTTGAATCGGATTTGTTTCTAAATAATGCCATAGAAGTGCTTACAAAGATGAGTCCGTTGCAATTGTTAAACAAAATTAAAATTATTGAACAGAAAATGGGATCTGTTCATAATTCTTTTTTTGAAGGATATCAGCCAAGAATCATAGATATAGATATAATCTATTATAATGATTTTTTATATAGACAAAAAATATTAAATATTCCGCACCTTAGTATGCATCATAGAAAATTTGTTTTAATGCCATTGTTAGAGTTGTGTCCTCAAAAGATACATCCTGTGTATAACAAGAATGTCATAGCACTATTAAAAGCATGTAATGACAAGAATAAAGTCAGTATATTATGAAAAATAACTTTATCGTTATAGAGGGAAATATAGGTTCCGGAAAAACAACCTTGGCTAAAATGATTGCCGAGAAACACGATGCTAAGTTGGTGTTAGAAAAGTTTGAAGAAAATCCCTTTTTACCAAAGTTTTATGAAGCTCCGGAAAAATATGCATTTCCTTTAGAAATGTCTTTCCTTGCAGAACGTTTCCAGCAGCTAAACGAAAAACTTTTAAGCAGAGACTTGTTTAAACAACTGACCGTTGCTGATTATTACGTTTTTAAATCCCTTATCTTCTCAGAGATAACATTAACCGAAGATGAATATAAATTATACCGTAAATTTTTTCACATCATGTATTCTGATTTGATAAAACCCGATTTATATGTTTACCTTTACCAAACAACAGACCGATTATTGGAGAACATCCAAAAAAGAGGACGTAGATACGAACAAAATATCAACCGAAATTATTTAGATAAAATCAACAAGTCGTATATGAAGTACATCAAAGAACACACATACTTAAATATCTTAATATTAGATGTTTCAAATATTGATTTTGTAAAAAATTTTACTGTAAAAGAAAAAATTATATCAAAAATATTTGCCAGTATAAATAACAATTATACTTTTGTAAAGATTTTAGATTAAAAGAATAAAAAAGTTAAAATTAAATATTAAAAAAGTTAGCTATGAAGAGAATTATATCGAGTTTACTGACTTTAGGGGTTTTGTTCAGTGTTACTGCACAAGAAAAAATAGAACAATACTACGGTAGTGAACAGGAATACGAAAATTACGTTAAGTTTACGAAAGACCAAAGGAAATTCAATTCTTGGTCTGTTTCTTTGCATGGAGGAGCCGCATTGGGTGTTAAAGGAGAATTAAATTCCCTTAAACTATTTGGAGGAGAAAAGAATGAATTAGGTTATGATGTCCAATTAGGAATAACAAAACATATTAACCATGTTTTTGGTATTCAATTATTAGGACAGATGGGACAAGTGTCTCAAACAACTGATAATATTGCTACAGTTGTTTCGGGAGATTACTGGGCTACACAAACATCCTATCAAGCTGTTTCCTTATTAGCAGATGTCAATTTTTCATCTATTTTTAGAAGAGTAGATAACAAATCGCGTTATGCGTGGGCATTACACGGCTATGGAGGAATAGGTGTTATCGGTTATGAAGTAACAGGTAATAATGACTTGACAAATCGATTTCATACTACCGATGGAAATTTAACCAAAGTAGACATGGGCTTTGAGTCTATGTTTTCTCAAGTTGGATTAGGATTACAGTATAAATTAAGCCAAAAACTTGATCTTGAATTGAAATCCATGTATATAATGACCGGAGATGAGCAGTGGGATGGTTCATCAATTTTAGGAGTAAGTAGTAAGAATGGAAATGATAATGACGGTTCCGATAATGTTTGGACTAATTCATTAGGTATCATCTATAAAATTGGAAAACATAACGAACATGAAAAATGGTACGATCCATTCCAAGCACTATATTCTCAACAAGTATTGGCTTCAGGAGGATTTGAATGTATTGATGAAGATAACGACGGAGTATGTGATGAGTGGGATTGTGAATTAGGAACTTTAGCGGGAGCACGTGTTGATGGATGTGGTAAGGCTTTGGATGTTGACTTAGATGGATTTATTGATTTAGAAGACAAGTGTGTGGTAGTACCTGGTGTAGAAAATGGAACTTTAGGTAAAGGATGTCCTATTGAAAAAGCACCGATAGAACCACTTCCTGTAGTTGTTGAAACAGATATAATTAACTTATCTGATGTTGAGTTCTACTACAACGAAGCAAGATGGTATCCTGAGTATAACAACCTATTGAAAAAAGCAGCAAGAGCTATTATTGCAAACCCAGATGCTAATTTTGTATTAGAAGGTCATACAGATGCCAGAGGATCGGATGCTTATAATGAAAAATTATCTCAGAAAAGAGCTGAAGCTATTAAGGCTTACTTAGTATCTCAAGGAGCAGCTGCTTCAAAAATTCAAGCAGTTGGTAAAGGAGAATCTGAAATACTTAACCACTGTCATAACGGAGTTAAATGTACCAACGATGAGCACAGAGCAAACCGTAGAGTACTATTAAGATCAGACCGTAAATTGGTTATGCCAAATTAAAACAAGAATTTATCTAAATAGAAAAAATCCCATTCAGCTGAATGGGATTTTTTTATATGAAAATTTAAAAGATTATAAGAAGATTCTGGAAAAATCCCAAAGAACAACTCCCACACTAACCGATATATTTAACGAATGCTTTGTTCCCAATTGAGGAATTTCTATAACCGTATCCGACTTAGAAACAACCTGTTGTTGAACCCCTTTTACTTCATTCCCAAAAATTAAAGCATACGAACTATTTTTATCCAACTTAAAATCCTGAAGCATTATACTTTTTTCTGCTTGCTCTACAGAGATAAGATGATAATTTTTTTGTTTTAATTTTTCAAGAAGAGGTATAATATCTCTAATATATTCCCATTCCACACTTTCCGTAGCACCTAAAGCTGTTTTCTGAATTTCTTTATGAGGAGGAGAAGCCGTAATTCCACACAGATAAATTTTTTCAACTAAAAAAGCATCTGAAGTTCTAAAAACACTCCCTACATTATAAAGACTCCTGATATTATCTAAAATGATTGTTATAGGCAGTTTCTTAGTTTCTTTAAATTCTTGAACGCTCAAACGTTTTAATTCGCTATTTTTTAATTTTCGCATTTTATTATCAGATTCGTTTCTTTAACTTAGCAAAGTTAATAGAAAAATCATACCATTTTGGACAAGAAGAAAGCAACCCCGTTAATGAAACAATACAATACCATTAAAGCAAAGTATCCTGATGCAATGCTGTTATTTCGGGTGGGCGATTTCTACGAAACCTTTGGAAAAGATGCCGTAAAATGTTCTAAAATACTCGGAATTGTTTTAACCAAACGTTCTAACGGTTCTGATTCAGATAATGAATTAGCAGGATTTCCTCATCATTCATTAAATACGTATTTGCCTAAATTGGTTCGAGCAGGGCTTCGGGTAGCTATTTGCGATCAATTGGAAGATCCAAAGGCAACAAAAGGAATCGTAAAACGTGGTGTAACTGAATTGGTTACGCCCGGAGTAACCTTAAATGACCAAGTTCTTAACTCCAAATCAAATAACTTCTTAGCTTCGATTCATTTTAATAAAAATCTATTGGGAATATCGTTTTTGGATATCTCAACCGGAGAATTTCTTGTAGCTGAAGGAAGCGAAGAATATATATCAAAACTGATTAACGGATTTAACCCGAGCGAAATTCTGTATCAAAAACAATACAAAACACGTTATGAACAGTTAATAGGTGAGCGTTTTTATTCTTTTGGATTAGAAGATTGGGTTTTTCAAGAAGATTATGCCTACGAAAAATTAACACAACATTTTAATACTAAAACATTAAAAGGTTTTGGTATTCAAGAATTAAAATTGGGTACAATTGCAGCCGGAGCGGTTTTAACGTATTTATCAGATACACACCACGAGAAAGCACAGCATATATCCAATATTGCCCGCATAGAAGAAGATCGTTTTATTTGGATGGATGGATTTACCATTCGAAATTTGGAGTTGTTATACTCTCCAAATGATCAAGCGGTTACTCTTCTGGATGTTATAGATAAAACCATTTCTCCAATGGGAGGACGCATGTTAAAACGTTGGATTGCATTGCCTCTAAAAGATTTACTAGCTATTCAACAGCGACACAATATTGTAACACAATTTTTAAAACATGAAGAAAAAAGTTACGAAATTATTTCTTTAGTGGAGCAAATTGCTGATTTAGAACGATTGGTTTCGAAAGTAGCCACAGGACGGATTACACCGCGTGAAGTATTAATTTTAAAACAATCATTGGATATTATTCCAAAATTGGAAAAAGTATTAAATACTATATTGGATAAGAGTATAGCCACGTTAAAAGATCAGCTATTAACATTGGATACCTTACGCCAAAAAATACAAAAAATAATTCATCTGGAAGCTCCTCACAATATTTCTAAAGGAAACGTTGTTGCAGAAGGATATAATGAAGAATTAGATAATTTGCGAGAGATGGCTTTTTCTAGTAAAGATTATTTGGAAAAACTAAAAGAACGGGAAGCAGAACATACCGGTATTCCCAGTTTAAAAATTGCTTTTAACAATGTTTTTGGCTATTATATCGAAGTACGTAATACGCATAAAGATAAAGTTCCGGAAGAGTGGATTCGTAAACAAACTTTGGTAAATGCCGAGCGCTATATTACAGAAGAATTAAAGGAGTATGAAACCAAAATTTTGGGAGCTGAAGAACGGATTTTTGAATTGGAAACCACTATTTTTAATGACCTGTTAATTGAATTATTGGCATTTATCAAACCGATTCAGTTAAATGCTTCTATTATTTCTCAAATTGACTGTTTAATGTCTTTTGCAATTGCTGCACGTGAAAATAATTATGTAAAACCAATCATGAACAATGGTTTTGATTTGATTATCAAAGACGGTCGCCATCCTGTAATTGAAAAACAGTTGCCCATAGGAGATTCTTATGTAGCAAATGATTTGGTTCTTAATAAAACGGAACAACAAATTATTATGATTACAGGACCAAATATGTCCGGGAAATCGGCATTGCTTCGACAGACAGCCCTTATTGTTTTGATGGCTCAAATCGGGAGCTATGTTCCGGCAAAAAATGCTGAAATAGGATTGGTGGATAAAATTTTTACCCGCGTTGGAGCTTCAGACAATATTTCATTGGGAGAATCTACTTTTATGGTAGAGATGAATGAAACATCCAGTATTTTAAATAATCTATCTGAACGAAGTTTAATTCTTTTGGATGAAATAGGTCGAGGAACCAGTACTTACGATGGTATTTCCATTGCCTGGGCTATCTCAGAATACATTCATGAACATCCTACAAAAGCACGAACACTTTTTGCTACGCATTATCACGAATTAAATGAAATGACCCTATCTTTTCCTCGTATTCAAAACTATAATGTTAGTGTTAAAGAAATTGATCAAAGTATTCTTTTTATACGAAAATTAGTAAAAGGAGGTAGCAACCACAGCTTTGGTATTCATGTAGCTAAAATGGCAGGAATGCCTCGTTTTGTAATTAAACGTTCAGAAGAAATACTGAATACATTAGAAGAAAAACCTTCGAAGAGAAAGACAAAAGAAAAAACAAAAAAAATTACAGAAGATAATCTGCAATTAAGTTTTTTTCAGTTAGATGACCCTGTTTTGGAGTGTATTCGAGAAGAAATTCTTCATACAGATATTGATACTTTAACACCGGTAGAAGCATTGATGAAACTGAATGAAATTAAAAAAATGTTAGGAAAATAATATAGATGTAAATTTTGTTGCGGTTGGTAAAAAAATATTGAAAAACTTTGGAGGAACTAAAAACTAACTTATATTTGCAACCGCAAACAGCGAGAAATATTCTAAAAATAGATTTAAAATTCGTCTGAATTAAAAATATAGGATGCTCGGGTGGTGGAATTGGTAGACACGCTGGACTTAAAATCCAGTGGACATTGCGTCCGTGCGGGTTCAAGTCCCGCCCCGAGTACAAATAAAAACCGTAATTATATTGTTAATCAATGTATTACGTTTTTTTTATTCGCTTAATAACAATCGTATAGCATTATATATGTGGTTTAATTCTTCGTTATGAATAATAAAAGGCGGAAGAATGTAAATGGTATTTCCCAGAGGGCGTAAAAAGATTCCTTGCTCCATAAAAAAATGATATAGTTTATCTCTCTTTTTTCCATATAGTTCCATTTTAATATCAAATTCAAAAGCAAGAATCACGCCTAAAGATCTAATGTTCTTTACCTTAGGATGATTTTTAATTTCTTGTGCAAAAAGTTGATTTTGATATGAAATACGTGAAATATTACGCTGCATTTCATCAGAAATCAACAAATCGATACAAGCTTTTGCAACTGAGCATCCTAATGGATTTGCAGAATAGGTATGGGCGTGCATCAATCCTTTTGTAATATCATTGCTTAAAAAAGCATTGAAAACTTCTTCAGAGCAAGTTGTTAAAGCCATCGGCGTTATACCGCCCGTTAACGATTTTGCCAAACAAATAATATCCGGATTAGTCTTTAAGTAATCCGAAGCAAATTTTTTTCCTGTTTTTCCAAAACCAGTCATAACCTCATCTGCAATGCACAATACTTGGTATTTTTGTGCCATTTGAATCAATTCATCTAAAAAACAAGAGGCGTACATTTTCATACAATTGGCTCCCTGAACCAAAGGTTCATAAATGAAACAGGCAACCTCTTGAGAAGAAACCAACTTATAAAATTGTTCCCTGATTTGAGGAAAATTAGACTCATTAGGTGTAGGAACATGAATAACTTCTATAAAAAAATCTTTAAATGCTTGATGATAAATAGGTGAATCAGATACGGACATTGCACCAAATGTATCACCATGAAAGGCATTCTCAAAAGCAATAATTTTGGTTCTTTTTCTATTTTGATTATGAAAATATTGCAGTGCCATTTTAATAGCTAAATCCACTGCCGTAGAACCGTTTTCTGAAAAAAATATTTTTTGCTGATTCTCAGGTAAAATAGATATTAACGATTCCGAAAGTTCAATAGCAGGCTGATGTGTTAATCCAACAAAAGGGATATGGCTAAACTGTTGTAAACTTTCATATGCTTTTTGAATAATAATTTCGTTGCAATGCCCATAACAACAAGTGTACCAGGAAGAAAAACCATCTATGTAGGGTCGGTCATTTTCGTCGTATAAAAAAACATCTTTTGCCTTTTTTATAACTAAATGTTTATCTATTAGTTGATGCTGTGTTATGGGATGCCAGAGATGTTTTAAATCTCGTTTTTGTAAATGGGAAATCATATTTTTTCTTTGAGTAAAAGTAATGTATTTTTGAAAATAACGTTTATCAAAACACTTTCTTAGTAGATTTATACAATCTTACTCATCTATTTTATCAATTTTACCGTCATAAGTAATAAGGCTTTTATTTTCAGGATGAATAGAAAGATCGGCGTATCAGTTCAAACACATACATTTACATCTAAAATCTTAATTAATAACTTATCTTGCTCTGCTATTTCTTGTTTCAAAGAGCAGGAAAAAAGACAATTTAGGTGTTGCACTAATCATCAGCAATTTCTTGGCTACACCAAAATATACTAATTAGCAATCCTATATTTTTTGTAGGATAATGGTAATGTTTTGCTTTATCATATGGTAAATATTGTTGAGTTTTTGCATCTATTAATTTTATCAGTTCAAAATATAAAAAAAACAATGGAAACTTTTGTCCGTCTCCATTGTTTTTATCTTTATTTAAATAGATATGTTTTAAACACACAGCTGAAAAACAACCAGTTGTGTTTAATAAATTCTAAACTCGGTTCTTCTGTTTTTCTGTAATTCAGAAGCTGAACAACCTGAAGAAGCACTGGTACAGTTATTAACAGGTTTTGTTTCACCGTATCCAATTGCAACCAAACGATCTTTGGAAATACCTTTAGATATTAAATACTCCACAACAGACTTAGCTCTTCTTTCAGATAAATCTTGATTCATGGCGTCATCACCTCTATAATCTGTATGAGAAGAAATTTCAGCAGTAGCATTTGGGTCTGCAATCAATTTAGAGTAAATATATTCATCAATAATTTGTTTTGATTTAGGACGTAATGCAGCAGAAGCCGTATCGTAATAAATTGGTAAAATTTGCCCTGCTACTTGACCGTCGCAAGGAACTTCTTTCCATTCGGTAGCACCTCCTCGCTGAACTAACACCCGTTTTGTAACGGTTTCATATTTTGCATCATGGTTTGTTGAAATAGTTGTTTCATCTTTTACCAAAACGGTTTTTGTAATTTCTTTATACTCAGCCGGAATTTCAATTACATCGGTACGAGCAGGAGAAACTTCTACTAATCTTGTATAAGCAGCTGTTTGCTCAGAAACCGGATTGGAAATAGTTGTTTGGTCTTTTACTTTCGTTTGTGTAGGAACATCCTTATATACAGCAGGCGTTTTAGAGTAACACATCACTCTACAATCTTCTTTAGAAACTCCGGTACAATCTGCTTTATAACCTTTAAATTCCCATCCTTCTGTAGCAGAACGCATCTCAACAGTTTGTGAAGAAGGTGAAAATTGTTCAGGAATAATTTCTAATTGGTTATATCCTTCCTTTTTTACATAAGGAACGCTTTCTTCTCTATATTCAGCAGGTACGTAAATATACTTTTTAGAAGCCGGTTTTATTTCAACCGTTTCTGTTCGGGTTTCATATTGAGTAGGAATAATTTCCAAAGTAGTGTATGCCGGTTTTACCATAACAGTTTCTGTTTGGTCTTCCCATACATCCGGTGTAACACATTTAGCATAACATTTTCCTGCGTCAGCGTTAGCCGGTAACCCATCTGCTTGAGCAAATACAATAATCCCTGCTAAGGTAAATACTGATAATAATACTTTTTTCATTTTATATAATATTTGTTTAAGTTAATATTTCGACAGAATCTATTGCAAAAATAAAAACTAATATAAAAAATAATAATAAAAACTGTTAAAAAAATATAAAGAAATAATAATACTATGATGAAAGTTTGAAAAATAATAAAAAAAATTAAAATAAATAATGTTTTAATTTAATGTAAATCAATGAGATAAATATTTTCTTTAGATTTTATAATGTGATATTTTTTATTTACATGATATTTTTCATTTTTTTGAATATTTATTTCATAAAATCAAGAAGTTACGAATAAATAAATTGTTTTTTTAACATAGTTGCATTTAAACAACAATCCCATTTTTTTGATTATCTTTGTAAGGCAATCTGGATACAATTTTATAATAATTTAAATGAATAATATGAGTGATAACGATGCGAAGAAAAAAGCACTTCAGTTAGTTTTAGACAAAATGGATAAAACCTATGGAAAAGGAACTGTAATGAAGATGGGAGACGCTCCGATTTTAGATGTTGAAGTTATCCCTACAGGTTCTATAGGAATTGATTTAGCCTTAGGAGTAGGAGGATATCCAAGAGGGCGAATTGTAGAAATTTTCGGACCGGAATCTTCAGGGAAAACAACGCTAACCTTACATGCCATAGCAGAATGCCAAAAACAAGGTGGAACAGCGGCCTTTATTGATGCTGAACATGCTTTTGACCGTTTTTATGCAGAAAAATTAGGCATTGATATCGAAAATTTAATTATATCGCAACCTGATAACGGTGAACAGGCTTTAGAAATTACAGATAATTTGGTTCGTTCAGGAGCTGTGGATTTGATCGTAATAGATTCTGTAGCAGCGTTGACACCTAAAAGTGAAATTGAAGGTGAAATGGGCGATTCTAAAATGGGACTTCAGGCTCGCTTGATGTCGCAGGCAATGCGTAAACTAACTGCTAGTATCGGAAAAACACATTGTACAGCCATTTTTATTAATCAATTACGTGATAAAATAGGCGTAATGTTTGGAAATCCGGAAACGACCACCGGAGGTAATGCCTTGAAATTTTACGCATCTGTTCGTGTGGACATTCGTAGAAGTACTCAAATTAAATCGGGCGATGAGGTAGTCGGAAACCGTACAAAAGTTAAAATTGTAAAAAATAAAGTAGCTCCTCCGTTTAGAACAGCTGAGTTTGATATTATGTATGGAGAAGGAATCTCTAAAACAGGTGAAATACTGGATTTGGCAGTGGATTTAAACATTGTAAAGAAAAGTGGTTCTTGGTTTAGTTATGGCGATATTAAATTAGGACAAGGACGTGATTCCGTAAAAGAATTATTAAAAGACAATGAAGAATTGACCGAAGAATTGGAGGAAAAAATTAAGGCACAGATTAAAGGAGAATTAAAAGAAAGTGCCGAATAATATATTGACCATTCTTATCATCCACTTTAATTTTAATTAGGGTGGATTTTATTTTTTAGAAACAATTTAACAAGCGTTCTTTATAAGAAACCGAAACTTCAATTTCAGCACCATTTTCCATAACAACGTAACCGCCTTTTCCTTTGTGATACGATTTTAAATAATGAATATTGATAATATGAGAGCGATGAATGCGTATAAAGGGATGACTGAGCAATTCTTCAAAATATTTTAAAAATCGGCAGACCATTTTTTTATCACCGTTTGCAGCATAAATTTGTGTAAAATTTCCATCCGCTTGAATATACATAATGTCTCTGAGTTTCATCACATCAAAACCCTGTTGTGTAGGAAGTATAATTTGTTGTTTTTCAGGAGATTGTTTTAAATTTTCAAGCAATACTTGGTTTCGATTGGAATACGGTTGATTTTGAATGATTTTTTGAACTTTATCAATAGCTGTAACAAGTTCTTGTATATCAATAGGTTTTAAAATATAATACGTAGCACTCATATTTAGTGCTTGCAGAGAATATTCGGAAAAAGCGGTGATAAAAATGGTTTCAAAAGTATGTGATTTGGTAGCTTCTAAAATATCAAAGGCGTTTCCGTAAGGCATTTCTACATCAAGAAAAACCAACTGAGGTTTTTGATCTAAAATAAGAGGAACAGCATCGTGAATATTTTCTGCTTCGCCAAGCAATTCTATTTGCGGGCAATATTTGATTAAGTATTTTTTTAATACTTCTCTGGCAATAGCTTCATCATCTACAATTACAGATTTTATTTTCATCTTTATTTATCAAATTTTATAGTTACCAATACGCCCGCTCCTTGTTGAGGTTTTGAAACGGTGTAATAAATGTTTTTTTTGTATAAATGATTCAAGAGATCGATTCTTTCTTGTGTATTTTTTAAACCTCGACTTTTTCTTTGTTTCTGATGATCTGTTTTCTGTTCTTTACTTTTTTCAATTCCAATTCCATTATCTTCAATTGTTACTACAATTTGTTTTTCTTTTAAGGAAAAAATAATTTTTAAAAACCCTTTTTTATCTAAATAACGCAAGCCGTGCCACACAGCATTTTCGATATGTGGTTGAATAAGCATACCGGGAATTTTTAAACGTTCAAAAGCTCGTAACGCTGAATCAACTTCAATTGTGTAATCAAATTTATTTTTAAATCGCTTGTTTTCCAATTCTACATAATGGGTTAAAAATTCAATTTCTTTATCCAATAAAATAAAATCGTCTTTTGAATATTCCATAATATTCCGCATTAATTTTGAATATTGTGATAAGTATCGATTGGCTTCCAGCTCATCATGTTCTACAATAAACTGGTTAATGCTGTTTAAACTATTAAAAATAAAATGAGGATTCATCTCTCTTCGTAGTGATTGTAATGCAATTTTTTTATTTCTGATTTTTAATTTTTGGAGTGTATAATAAATGAAGGCAATTAAAAGGATAAGAATACCGACAAAGCCCAACAAACTGTAATTAAAAAGATTTTTTTTGTGAATAAGCTCATCTTTCAATCTTTTTTCTTCTTCCAATTGTTGTATTTTTTCCGTTGTTTCTTCTAATAATTTTTGATTCAACAATGAATTATCTTTTTCAATAATAAGGGGCAATTGTTGTACAAAATCTTGATATAAAGCCAAAGATTGTGTGTAATCATTATGAGCAGAATAGATACTGTCTAATTTTTTTACACTTTTTTGAGCTTCTAAAGTATGTCCTTTTTCAATAGAAACAGCATAGGCTTTCTTTAATAAATCAATGGCCTCTTTTTCATTCTGCTTGGTTAAATATAAATTGGCTAATGATTGATATTCAGAAACTTCTGATTCAGAATTTTCTTTAACAAAATCTTTTTCCAAAAGTTCTTCTTTTAAAGAAATCGCCTCATCAACCTGATTGTTTTTAACCAAAACATCTGCAATTTTTTGGGTATATCCAATGGCTTTTTCAGGAACTTTGTCTTTAACAATTTCATAAGCTTGAGTATAATTTGATATGGCAGAATCCGGCTTGTTTTCTTTCAAATTAAAATCGGCCAAGTTAGAATAACTTTCAGCAAGCTCCATGTCATTGCCGGCTTGTTGCTGTAAAATTACATTATTTTCAATAGCTGCTTTTTCTTCTGATTTATTGGAAGCTGTAAGCCTACCATAATCGTTTTGATTCATCTTATAACTTGATTTATCAACTTTATAATCAGCAACTTCTTTATAATTCTTAGCAGCTTCTGTTTTCTTTTTTAGAGCTTCTTGTGTTTTTGCCAACGCTCTTCCCGCTTTTGCAGCATTTTTTTTATCATGGAGTTTTAAGTACAATTCTTTTGATTGGACAAAATAACGTTCGCTTTCAGTATATTTTTTTTCGTTGTAAAAAGTAGTTCCTAAGTTGAAATAACTGTTGGCGGTAGCTTCTAAATCATTATTTTCTAAAGCTCCTTGTAGTTTTTTTGTTTCAGCTTTAATATCCTGCGTTTTCTTTCTTGACGGAAAATCTTGTGTAAAAGCAAACGTAAAAAAGAATAAAAATAAGCTGCTGTATATAATTTTTACATTCATATATTACAAAGTAAGAAATTAATTTTAAATCAAAAAGATTCTTTTACCAAGTCAAAAGTACATTTTACCAAGTTACGGTTTTTTACATTAAGATTTGATTTAGTTTTAGATTAAAATTAATCATAAAAGTAGAATTGATATGAAAAATCTAAGCCAAAAATTAAGTGTTGTTTTGATGACTTCTTTACCACTTTTGATGCTTTCTTGTGAAAATCCTAAAAAACAATCCGATAATATTGTTTTGATAAAGAATGATACAGAACCGATTGAAACTCCTGTCAAAGCTGAAAATTCTATTCAGGTAGCTTTGTTATTGGATACATCCAACTCTATGGATGGACTCATTGACCAAGCAAAATCTCGATTATGGAATATTGTCAACACGCTGACCACTTTAAAGTACAAAGGACATTCACCGGATATTCAAATTTCATTATACGAATACGGAAATAGTGGACTTTCAAAAGATACGAATTATATCCGTCAGGTAACTCCGTTAACGACCGACTTGGATTTAATTTCTGAAAAATTATTTGCTCTGAGAACTAACGGAGGAAATGAATATTGTGGTGCTGTAATTAAAGCCTCTAAAAATCAGTTAGATTGGGATGATAATACAAAAAGTATGAAATTGATTTACATTGCTGGTAACGAAGGATTTAACCAAGGTGGTGTAGATTATAGAGAAGCTATTTCAGATGTGGTTCATAATAATATTTATGTAAATACTATTTTTTGTGGAGACAAACAAGAAGGAATTAATTTGCAATGGAAAGAGGGTGCTGTACTAGGAAACGGAAAGTATTTTAATATAGATTCCAATAGAAAAATACATTATATCGTAACACCTTATGATGACCAAATCGATTTATACAACTCAAAATTAAATGATACATACGTTGGTTATGGAACAATCGGTTACGAAAAAAAGGAATTGCAATCGGTACAAGATAGTAATGCAGAAAGTATTTCAAAACAAAATAAGGTAGAAAGAATCGTTGCAAAGTCAAAAAAGAATGCCTACAAAAATAGTTCATGGGATTTAGTAGATAAATATGAAGAAAACAAAGCTGTTCTTGAAGATTTAGAGGAAACCGCTTTACCGGAAGAACTCAAAGGAAGAACAAAGGAAGAAAAAGAAGCATACATCAAAAAGAAAAAGGATGAGAGAGAAAAAATTCAAAAGGAAATAAAAGAATTATCCAAAAAGAGAGCAGGATTTATAAAAACTCAACAAAAAGACAATCCCAATACCGAAGATGATTTAGGGAAAGCCATAGAAAAATCCATTCTCGAAATTGCCTTAGCCAATGGTTTTAATCAAGGATAATTTAAAACAGAGGAAATTCAGGAGAGTTTAATCCTCCTGAATTTTTATTTTTATCTTGTTGTTCTTTCAAAGGTCTTCCTAAATGTTTATAAGCCAATTCAGTGGCTTCTCTTCCTCTTGGCGTTCGCATCAAATAGCCTTCCTGAATTAAAAAAGGTTCATACACTTCTTCAATAGTTCCTGCATTTTCTCCCACCGCTGTTGCAATGGTGGTAATTCCTACCGGACCTCCTTTGAATTTATCAATGATGGTGCTTAAAATCCGATTATCCATTTCATCCAATCCATTTTGATCGACATTCAACGCATTTAACCCAAATTGGGCAATTTTTTTATCAATGGTACCGTCTCCTTTTATTTGAGCAAAATCACGCACACGCCGTAATAAAGCATTTGCAATACGGGGTGTTCCTCTACTTCTGCCAGCTATTTCAAAAGAGGCTTCTTCATGAATGGGAACGTTTAAAATACCGGAACTTCTTGTAATAATATAACTTAATAATTCTGAATTATAATAATTCAAACGACAATTAATTCCAAAACGAGCCCGCATAGGTGCTGTTAACAAACCTGAACGGGTTGTAGCTCCAATTAATGTGAACGGATTCAAATCAATTTGAACCGAACGTGCATTAGGACCGGTTTCAACCATAATATCAATTTTATAATCCTCCATTGCCGAGTACAAATACTCTTCTACAATAGGAGACAATCGATGGATTTCATCAATAAATAATACATCTCGTTCTTCCAAGTTGGTTAAAAGTCCTGCTAAATCGCCCGGTTTATCCAATACAGGACCTGAAGTAATTTTGATTCCGGCTCCCAATTCGTTGGCGATGATATGAGCTAAGGTTGTTTTTCCTAATCCGGGAGGACCGTGAAGTAACACATGATCCAAGGCTTCTTTTCGTTGATTTGCTGCTTTTACAAAGATTTCTAGATTATCAATTACTTGCGGTTGCCCCGCAAAGTCATCAAATAACTGCGGACGCAGACGTTTTTCTAATTCTAAATCCTCCAAAGGAAAATGTGCTTTATCCGGGTCTAAATATTCTTCCATTCAAAACAAAGATACGATATTAATATTTTCTCAAAATAGAATTCCGAATTCTCTTTAAGAATTATAAATTTGCATACTCAGAATCTCCCAAACCAAATTACTCAGAAATATTTACTCTCCAGCTTAACTGCTACTTGAGAGAAAACGAAAACGAGTTCTAACATACGCTAAAAGTAATTTTGCAACGTTTTATTTGCATTTCTATTATTTTATAAATAAATTCACCCAATAATACAAATCCGGAACGCCACTGCGTTTAGCAAGGTCATTGGGTGTAATTATAAATAACACTAAAATCACTATCTTTACATAAAAGAAAATATGCTAAATATAGAGAACCATAATAAAACATTAAAAGGTTTAAATTTTATTGACCTTTTTGCTGGAATTGGTGGTTTTCATTACGCCTTAGAATCATTTGGAGCTAATTGTGTTTTTGCATCTGAGATAGATAAAAAAGCATCGAAAGTTTATGAATTAAACCATCATATAAAACCCAAAGGAGACATTACTCAAATTAAAGAGCAAGAAATACCGAAGCACGATATATTATGTGGTGGTTTTCCTTGTCAAGCTTTCTCGATTTCCGGTAAACAAAAAGGATTTGGAGATACTCGAGGAACATTATTTTTTGATATAGCTCGTATCGTCGATTATCATAAACCAAAAATTCTTTTACTTGAAAATGTGAAAAATTTTGTAAGACATAATAATGGTAACACATTAAAAATTGTAATTGAAACACTTGAAAGTTTGAATTATAAAGTTTTTTATAAGGTCTTAAATACAAGTAGCTTTGGTCTACCTCAAAATAGAGAAAGAATTTATATAGTTGGTTTTAACAAAAATGATTTTAAACAGGTTAAGTTTTTTTTTCCTAATCTTAATTTGTTTTCTTCACTTGAAGAAATTTTAGAGTCAAAACCTGACAATGCTAAAATCATTGAAAGAGAAGATATATCTATTTATAAAGAATATAAACTGACAAAAAACATTTTCAATGAAATTGACCTACCAAACAAACCTATTCAAATAGGTAAAGTAAATAAAGGAGGTCAAGGAGAAAGAATTTATCATCCAAGTGGTCATGCAATTACTTTGTCCGCACACGGAGGTGGTGTAGGTTCTAAAACAGGACTGTATAAAATAGGCGATATAAT
Source organism: Flavobacteriales bacterium (assembly GCA_047975265.1). Classification (GTDB taxonomy): domain Bacteria; phylum Bacteroidota; class Bacteroidia; order Flavobacteriales; family UJ101; genus UJ101. Next base: position 17,449 of record JBKEDE010000042.1, on the reverse strand, counting down.
TAGAAAGTTGTCACCAAGAGAATGTGCAAGAATTCAAGGGTTTCCTGAAGATTTTATTCTACCCAAAAGTATAACCGAAGCTCAAAAACAATTTGGAAATAGTGTTTCTATTAATACATTACAATTTATTTTAAAAGAAATATCAAAGACAATTCAATACAATGACAGACAATCAAGAGTTAGGCTCTCAAACAGCCAAAAACGGATTCAAGAACGAGAAGGACATAGTTCAAAAATTCAACAATTGGCAAACTGATACTGAGGATCAGCATTGGTTGAGTTTAATGCAATATGACATTAAAGAAATCGAATATGTTAAAGCCGTTGTGCTGTCTGGATTCAAAGCTGACATACAAGTACAAATTACTATTAAGCTAAAAGAAGCTATTGATGTAGAAAACATTCAAGTTAAACTTGTTAGTAATTTAAAAGGGTTTAATCAAATAGATAAAAGATGGATTGATAAGTATATTGAGATGTGGAATATACCAACTAACGTTTCTAATCTATTAAAACAATATACTGGAGAAATTTTACCATTAATTCAAAACCCGAGTGGACTTGAGAAGAACATTTGCTAATGAATTTAGTGAGTCTGACCAAAAAATACTACTTAATTGGCTAAATAACAACAAATCACTTATTATAAGCGATATTTTGAAAGGAAGAGGAAAGTTTTCAGCTGAATGGATGCTAGTTGCTCAAAAAGTAGATAATTCTGCAAGGTGGGTTCTAAAGCCAATGAATTACTGTTTAAACTTTTTTGGTAATGGAGAAATAGAAATAACAAGTAGAGGGAATTTCAAAATAGGTAGAATTACAATGCAGAGAAAAGGCGGTGACGGAGGTAGAAAGACTGCTCAAATGCTACAATTTAAAATTAATCCTGCTGAACTATTTGAAGAATAAACTACACCCCCTTGCTAAACCAAATTGGTTAAAAGTCCTGCTAAATCGCCCGGTTTATCCAATACAGGACCTGAAGTAATTTTGCACTTCCCGCAATTACTTCGTATATTGCAAACGTAACAACTGCGTTTAGCCCCGACGGTTGGCTGTAATTTGAAATGAAACATATAATAACATTCATACTACTCCTACTGACGATACATTTGTTCGCTCAAGAAAAATATCCACGAGTAGAAAAAATCGTAGTTCAGGACAGGCTAATTAATGGACAAATTGACAAGTATCCGATAACGATTTACTTGAAATACAATCAGGTTTCAAACTATCATGCAGGTGTGTATTCTGTAGAAGGTTGGTACCATTACGATAAAGTGAAAACCAAAATTCCTTTAACCGGACTTTATAATTATCAAAGGTTGACACTTTACAACTTTAGTGATACGACCAAATCCAATGAACTTTTAAATTTTAGAGAAATGAAAAGTAGTCATTGGAAAGACATGGAATACTACGAGAACTTAGAAGACTTTAAAGAAAAATTTGTTTTATCGGACAAGGAAAGTTCTTGGATGAGTGGAAGTAAAACCCTTAACGTCAAATTAGACCAAGATGATTTATCAATTCAGAATGTGAACGAATATTTACTGCTTGATTCAACCACTGCTTTTGATCTTCATAATTTCGGTGATTGGACTTGGAACTTCCAACTTGAAGCACATAAATCGGGAAAGTACATTTTGAAGTATGAGCATATGTCAAGACTGTACGTAGCGGGAATGTGTGGAGCAGGATTAGAAGAGGGGTTTTTATTACTTGAATTTGACGAGAACAACAGTCTGGTTTATTCTGAAGAATTCATTTATGAAAGTTGTAACGGTTCAATTTCGACAGAAAACCAAAAAGAGAACAACAGGATTACAACTTATAATTGTTACGATTATTCGAATAAAAAAGAATATGATTTAACAGTGGACTTGAACGAATTGAAAATAGAAAAGAAAGAAAAAAACTAAGCCCAACAACACCAATGATGACTGCTCTCCGCTTCGCTACATGCATACTTCGTCGACAGCTTTATTTTCTGTTTAAATGTTTTGTTGCATATTTATACGTAAATTGAATAAGCGGATTTGCCAAATTCCATTTTCCCAATTCGTTTTCGACTAATTCTCTATGTTTTCGGCTAATATCTTTAATCGCATTGCCTACAGATTTCCGCACATATTCGCTTTCGTGAGATTTATGTTGAGCAATCAAATCAATTGCTAAATCAGGATTTGCGTTGAAAAAAGAGCGACTTGTCCAAATTCGTAATCCTTCTGTAACGGCACGAATAATATTAGGATTCTTATCGCTACTCCATTCTTGAATTATTGGAATAGATTTTTCATAGCCTGTTTCTTTGCAAATCAAATCAAATGCAGTCGCAAGCATTTCTTGTACTCGCCAATTTGTATCAACGCTTACTTTTTCTTTTAAAAACTGATATGCGTTCGTATTTTCAACCGCCAAATTTCCCATAATAACTGTTGCAAGCATTCTAGCTTGATGTGCTTCATTGTTGTAGAGTTTGAGTGCTATTTCGTAACATTCACTTTTAGAGTAAGTCTCAATTACTTGCTTTGCTTCTTTGTAAATATGTAGAAATCCATTCTCTATTTGTAATATTCTATCCAGTACTTCTTTCATTTCTCAAATTACTGCCAATACCCTGCTAAATGCAGAGGTGTTCCGGATTTTATTTTTTCATTCTTTTTGCTTCGTTTCGGTCTATTTTATGATTAGGGCGACTCCATTGGGGCTTTTCTCCTAACGGCTTAAATTTAGAATCTTCTACTTTGACAGATTCTCGTTGTTCGTGTTTGGAAAAAGGTTTTTGAGTATTTAAGCCTAACAAGTCAAACATTTTTATATCTTCCTCAATATCAGGGTTGGGTGTTGTTAACAATTTATCACCTGCAAAAATAGAGTTAGCACCTGCAAAAAAGCACAAAGCTTGTCCCTCACGACTCATTTGCGTTCTTCCTGCAGACAAGCGAACTTGAGATTCCGGTAAAACAATACGTGCTGTGGCTATCATTCGAACCATTTCAAAAATATCAACCGATTCAAATTCTTCCATAGGAGTTCCTTCAACCGGAATTAAAGCATTAATAGGTACTGATTCAGGGTGAGGGCTAAATCGTGTTAAAGTTTCTAACATTCCTGCTCGATCTTCCAAACTTTCGCCCATCCCGATAATTCCCCCTGAACAAACGGTTACATTGGTTTTTCGAACATTTTCAATGGTTTGGATACGGTCATCATAACTACGGGTTGATACAATTTCTTTATAATAATCTTCTGAAGTATCTACATTATGGTTATAAGCATATAATCCGGCTTCTGATAATCGTTGTGCCTGATTTTCAGTCAACATTCCCAAGGTACAGCAAACTTCCATATCTAATTGATTTATAGAACGAACCATCTCTAATACTTGTTCAAATTCAGGACCGTCTTTTACATTTCGCCATGCAGCCCCCATACAAACGCGAGAAGAGCCGCTTGATTTAGCCCGAAGTGCCTGTGCTTTAACTTGATTGACCGTCATCAATTCTTCTTTTTCTATCTTTGTTTGATAACGAGCTGCTTGCGAACAATAACCACAATCTTCTGAACATCCTCCGGTTTTAATCGAAATTAAAGTGCTAACCTGCACTATATTAGGATTATGATGCATTCGGTGTACTTGGGCTGCTTCGTAAAGCAGTTCCATAAAAGGCTTGTTGTATATCGTTAAAATTTCTTCTTTTGTCCAATCATTTCTGGTTTTTGCATACTGATTCATAAAAACATCTTTTGATTTGTTTAACAAAAATAGGAATTATTTGTTGGATATTTTTAATTTCAGATTCTGATTAAGATGAAACAAACTTTCTCTAATGATGACAAAGTTTTAGCAATCGGAATTATTCTCTATGTTAATTGATAAAAAAGCCCTGAAATTTCAGGGCTTTTTATTAAAACTATATGTGATATAGAGTTAAATGGATTATTTCTTTGTATAAAAAATCCAGGTTTGTCCTTGTGTTGAGTTTTTGGAGGAATCGGTGGTTTTAACAGACCAAAAATATTGTTTACCGGCTTCGGTTGTTACTTCTGTAGTTGTTTCAGAAATATTTTTAGCAATCATTTCTAATGAATTTTCGGTCGTTCCAAAATATACAGTATACGTTAGTGGGTCATTATCCAAATCAGTGCAAGACCATTCTAACACAGTTGTTCCTGCGTTTACATCACTCGATATTTCTGGAAAGATTGCTTCTGCAGAAAAAGGAGCATAGTTTACAACAGCATTTGATTCTGTATAAAACTGATGAAAATCACCGCTCATTTCTCCTTCTCCATCGCTTGCAATAACTTCCCAATAATAAGCCTTCCCTTTTTCTAAGGTAATCGTTTGATTTAATTCTGTTGTTTTATAATCATCGTAAAGATCTTTGTTTGGGAAATTGGTGTAGATTCTCAATGTATATTCTACGGCATCTCCATTGGCATCTTTAGAAGCGTTCCACTGAAAATTAACAACGTTTTCTGTACAAAGTTGGTTTTGAACAGGGTATATCGAAACAGCTCGGGTAGGGACTATATTAGATGTTCCTCCCGTATTGTTATTTCCACTATCGCATCCGATAATAAATAAAATAGTGGATGTTATAATTAAACTTACATATATTCGTTTCATGATTTTTACTTTTTAATGATTTTTACTGTATCTAAATTGCCAATTTTCACAAAATACAATCCACTTTTTAGGCTGTTGGTATTAATCTCAATCTTACCGTTATGAATGGTGTATATGTTTGTGGTTACTAATAATCCGTTTGCACTATAAATTTGAATAGGAATTTGATTCAGTTTATATGCTGAAGGAATGGTAATAAATAACTGGTTTATCACAGGGTTCGGATACGCTTTTACTTCTAATGATTCTGTTTCTGTATTGATGGTGTCAATCATCATACCTTCACAAACAATATCGGAAGAAACAACGATATGATTACTGCCTTGAATAAGAGGTAACTCAATAGATTTGGTATTGACAGAATAGGTTCTTCCGTTTAGTACAACGCTATAAGGAGCTGTCCCTCTTTCAATATTAACGGTAACCGTTCTATCGGATTTATTAACTTTAGTTGTAGCTAATAAGTTAGATGGTTCTCCTACAACCAAGTCAAAGCATTGTTTATAGGAAGTATTATTTTCTAATCCGAAACACAAGGTATAAGTACCTGCAGATAAATTATCAAATGATAAAATGCTTGTAAATGTTCCTTGTTTTGAAACAGAATTATCGTTGAGCGTATAAGTATAATTAAGTGGTTTTTTAGCAGTTACATTTATAGACCCGTTATCCTGATTTTCACAAGTCTCATCCTCTACCCTGATAACATAATTATCATTAGGAACTAACTCCGCTATGCTTTTTTGAATTTCTATATCATCTATAAACCATCCGAAACTACCTACTGAGCCATCGGTATATAATCTAAAGCGGACTAAAATAATGTCGTCTTTAACAAAGAAATCATTCAAATTGATTATTTCTTGTCTGAAACCATTTTCACCGGGTACAATACCTGAATTATATGCGTTAAGCCAAGAGCTTTCTGAATTGGCATCGTAACGGTCACTTAATTCAATCCAATTTTTACCGTCTTTTGTAGCTTCTACAACAACATAATCCCACAATCCGGTATTATCACCGGGTTCAACTATGGCAATGTTTTTAAATTTAATCTTAGAAGTTTCGTCTCCAATAACTTTAATAGGCTTCTCGACCATAGCTATATATTGTGAACTGTTTTTATAAGGAATATCGATGTTTAGGATAAAAGTTCCCACAGACCATTCTTTTTCAGAATAATAATCAAACAGTCTGGATGCTATGGTGGCATCCTCATAAAAATAAGAAGGAAGTGGTTTTGTAGCTCCTTCAAAATCATTAAGGTATTCTTCTGTTGCTGTATTGAAATCAACGAGAGGAATTGTAACTTCATTGGATGTTTTTTCGGTGCTTCCTTTGTTAGAAACTAGTTTAATAATTACTTCTGTAAGACCTTCACTAACCGTAATTTCTCGGTTTAATGTAGTCCCTTTTGTAGTTGTTCCTAAAGATTCTATTACAGAACCGTTTACAAAAATTTTTGTGTCATCATAATCAGAAAACAGATCCATAGAAAAATTGATGATATTGTTTTCGTTCCATTTTTGATGGGCATTATTGATTTCTGGAGCTCGGGTATAAATTAAAGGTTCATAGCCTGTAAGTTCAGGAATTGTAGCTGTCCATATTCCCCTCCCGTGAGTGGATATAACCACTTCGTCATTTACAACTTTCATATCCCAAATAGAAACCGTAGGCAAACCTTCATCCAAATAGACCCAAGATCCTCCTCCGTCAGTTGTCTGAAAAATTCCCAAATCAGTTCCTACCCAAATAACGTTGGTATCATAAGGCATTACTACTAGAGAATGAACTGCTACATCAGGGAAGCCGTTAGTGCTTGAACCCGTTCCTGTTGCAGGGAAACCTGTAATATCAGTCCAAGTTTGCCCTAAATCTTCTGTTTTTAATACTTTGGCTCTTCCTTTTAAAGAAAATAAAACGTAAGCGGTGTTTTCTTCTGTCGGATGAGTTTCTAGGGCACTTATATAAGCGTTAAAATCGATAGAAGGCTGTTTAACGGCTTCGTAAGTGTTTCCTAAATCTTTGGATACAAACATTTTATAGGAAGTACTTTTTCCAAAAACGCCGGCTGTCCATACAATTTCAGGATTGGCTAATGATACAGCTACATCACCACCTTTACCATTAAAAAAATCAACATCTGTACGACTCCAATTATAGCCGAAATTTTCTGTTTTCCATACACCAAAATCATCAATGGCATAAGCAAAATCCGGATTATTTTTGGAGTTGGCAATTTTAGAGATGAAAGGAGAAAATCCATTATTCAAATTAGCCAATAAAAACTTTTGTCCTCCGTTAATACTAACTCCCAGCTGATTATATTGGGCAGAAACAATAATTTTATTGGGGTCGTCATAATTCCACGCTGTTTCAAAACCGTCTCCGCTCCATACATGTGTAAAGGAAGCTGTGTTATCAGGGTTTACCGGAGAAATATGTGAACCGTTATCTTGCGCTCCTCCAACGTATTGAGAAGTACCATTCTTTTTATCAGCACCATAATATTGGGTAGTGTTCATACCTGTTACTGTTCCTACAGGCCAATCCCCTTCATTTACACCCGGATCTTCAGCCATGTTGCTAATAGCTATACCTCCGTCATTACCTGTAACTATTTTAAATTGATTGCCTGTCCCTCGAATGATTTCAATTACATGATGATCTACATGAACATTTTCATTTTTGTAGGCTCCGGTAACATCTTTATAAGCATCCGTCATAGGAGTTGTTGTTCTTTCTTTGGTTCCGGCATTATCAGAAATGACCATTTTGAATAAATTAACTCCTCCGCAATAAATAATATTATCATTAAAAGGGTGAACTTGAAGTGTGTTATTATACCATCCTTGTCCTCCTAAGAATTTGTTATAACTTGTAATGCCATTGGCTTCCATAACTTTACTCCAATTATTTCCTCCATCTTCAGTCATGATAAGCTCATCATCTTTACTTGTATAAACAGAACCATAAACTTTATTAGGGTTTGAAGGTGAGACAACCAATTCTATTCTATTAAAATCGGGTAGTGTATCAGCAGAATAAACGGTTGTCCATGTTTCTCCTGCATCGGTACTTTTTATAATGATTTTATTTGTTGTGTCATAAACATACATCATATTAAAGTTACCGGGAGCTGCTTTTAGATCATTAAAGTTGGAAGATTTTTTTGTAATCCATGTTACTCCTCCGTCAGTTGTTTTATAAAGCCCTGTACCGGAAGCGACAACTACAATATTTTCATTGGAAGGGTCGATGGCTATTCGAGAAATACTTCCCATCATCAGGGTATTGGTAAGATAAGTCCAAGTCTGTCCTTCATCGGTTGATTTAATAATTCCTATTCCGCTGATGGCATCCGTATTAAAATAGGATTCTCCTGTTCCTGCATATATTGTATTCGTGTTAGCATCAGAAAAAACCACATAAGAAGTTGCAATGCTGGGAACTTTTCCGTCGGTAAGGTTGGTAAAAGTAGCTCCACCGTCTTCCGTTTTCCACACACCACCACCTACGGATCCGATATACCAAAGATTTTTGTTTGTAGGATGAATGGCAATGCTTCGCATTCTTCCGGGAATATTGGCAGGACCTCGTTCTTTCCAAACTATATTGCTGGAAGCGGCTCTTTTTATTAAGCCGGCTTTGGTAAGCTCAATCCGTCTGTTCTTTGCTTTGGTGTATTCATTAATGTAATGTTTAGGTGTATATCCAGATTTTTTTTCGCCATAAGGTGTTGTGATATTGCGAACATAATCCAAATAACCTTTAATCTTGTTACGCTTCTGGTTTTTAGGGGTTTCTTCAACCTTTACGGTTTCTTCCTTTTTTTGTTTTTCTTGATTATGATTGCAGGAGTAAAAGAAACCCGTTACTCCTACCATCAAGATAAGTCTTGGTAGTAGTGTTCTCATATAATGTTGTTTTAAAATTTACTTTTAAAAGTTGGTATAAAGAGCTTTTGAATAGTTTAAGAAAAGAGTCAGAGAGTGTAGATTAGAATTTAATTATTTTTTTAAATGTATCTTTTTAATGGATAATACTGAGTTTTTGCCATCATCCTTATCATCAAAGGGGATATGGTCTTTTTTGGGGACAATACCCACATAAGGAGCTAAAGCTACTGTATAATCATTTTCCCAATAAACATTTCCGACAATCGAGCCTTCCTCGACAACTTGGTTATTTTTTAAATCATAGATGAAAAAATCAATTTTTGAAGCCAGTTTATTTTCCTGAGAGCGTTCTGTACAAAGTGCATAGTTTTTATTTGAATTATATGATATTTCAGGATTTTTGAAATTGGATTTTTGAATTTTTTGTTGTAATGTAATTACAGAATCCTGTTGATTTAACTCTTGATTTTTAGACACATCCATTATTGTTTTTTGAGAATTACATCCAATCACGGATAAAAAATATATGCTGACAACCAATTTGTACATTTCATTAAAAATAGATTAATTTCTGTTTACTATCAAAGGTAAATATATAATTTTTTTTATAAAAACGCAAATTTATTGACATTAATTATACAGGTTTGTAAAAAACACATTGGGGATTGAGCATTACTCTGCCCGCTCTACTTTTAAAATAGTGTATACTGCCTGATACTTCCCTTTTCTATTAAAAAACTTATTCTTTCACCTGCTCCCAATAATTATCTAATTCTTGGATTGATAAATTTTCTATGGACTGCTTTTGGTTTTTAATTAATTTTTCCATTTTTTGAAAACGCATAATAAATTTTTTGTTTGTTCTTTCCAAAGCCATTTCCGGATTTATTCCCAAAAAACGAGCATAGTTAATCATTGAAAACAATACATCACCCAATTCTAACTCTTGATTTTCAAATGCTTTTGCTTCTTCAAATTCAGAGAGTTCTTCTTGAACTTTATTCCAAACTTGCTCTTTGTTTTCAAAATCAAAGCCGACTCCTTTTACTTTTTCTTGTATTCGTAATGCTTTTATCATAGAAGGTAAAGATTTGGGAACACCTGCTAATACTGATTTTTTATTATTTCCTTCTTTCAATTTTAATTTTTCCCAATTTTTTTTCACTTCTTCTTCATTAGCTACTGTAACATCTCCGTAAATATGAGGATGGCGATAAATAAGTTTTTCACAAATTCCATTTAATACTTCCGTAATATCAAACGCTTTTTTTTCCGATCCTATTTTGGCATAAAACACCAAATGCAACATAATATCTCCTAATTCGTTTTTAACTTCTTGTAAATCAGAATCTATAATGGCATCTGAAAGCTCATACACTTCTTCTATTGTTAAATGACGTAATGATTCCAAAGTTTGTTTTTTATCCCAAGGGCATTTTTCTCTCAAATCATCCATAATATCCAACAAGCGATTAAAAGCTTTTAACTCTTTTTCCCTAGATTTCATATTCCGTATGGTTATAAAAATAATTAAAAAAATCCCGATTTTTTTTAATCGGGAACTTTTCTACTGGGTTTCTTCTTTTGTTTCTTCCGTTTTTGGTCTGTCTAAATCGATTAATCCGGCTTTCTGTAATAAATTATACCATTGAAACAGCTTTTTCAGATCAGAATTATAAACACGATCTTTATCATAATCAGGCAATACTTCGGCAAAATACTCATGCAATTTAGCTCCGGATTCTTTATGAGAAATACATGCTCCTAAATTTTCTTTTTCAGCAATTTTATAAAATACTTCTTCCAAAGGAATTTCAGTATCCGTTGTGTACATGGCTACGTTGGTCAGTAAACTTACATTATTAGACGATGGTACGGAAGTTCTTTTTCCGGTTTCTATAGATTCTATGATAAATCCGGTTTTAGATTGTTTAATCAAACTATACAATCCCGGTTTTCCTGAAATCGAAATAATTTTTGTTATATCCATACATTTATTGTTTTCCTTTTATCAAAGGGAATTTCATTCGGTAATCCACATTTATCTTTCCCTTTGAAATATTAGTTAATTTTTTATTGATTAATTTCTTTTTGAATGCAGACAGGTAATCGATAAACAGTTTACCTTCTATATGGTCGTATTCGTGCTGTATAACACGGGCAATGATTCCACTGTATTTTTCTCTTTTTAATTCAAAGTTTTCATCAAAATATTCAATTTCTATATGAGCATGACGTTTAATATCTTCACGAATATTCGGTATGCTCAAACAGCCTTCGTTAAACACCCATTCTTTTCCTGTTTCAGAAATCATTTTAGCATTAATGAAAACTTTTGAAAAATTGGCAACTTCCTCATTTCCAAATTCTTCATCTTCTCCAAAAGGGGTTGTATCTACCCAAAAAATCCGAATGGCTTTCCCGATTTGAGGAGCTGCCAATCCTACGCCTTGTGAAGACTGCATTGTTTCGAGCATATCGTTTAACAATGGTTTTAAATCAGGGTAATCTTTGGATATTTCCTTACACTTTACTTTCAAAACAGGGTCTCCATATGCGATTATCGGTAGAATCATTTTATTAAAATTTTCTTTTTTAAAATATTATGAAAAATGTTTTTTCTCCATAAAAGATTGTAAAATAATTGTAGCACTAATTTGGTCAATCAAGGCTTTATTTCTGCGTTTCTTTTTTGTCGTATTACTTTCAATCATCGTTTGTAAAGCTAATTTAGAAGTAAAACGTTCATCATGTCTTTCCAATTGTATAAACGGAAAAATCTTTTTAAATTTGGCAATAAACTGTTGAATTTGCTCTTCTATTACAGAATCTTCGTTGTTTAACCTTTTAGGCAAACCAATCACTACAGTTTCCACTTTTTCTGTTTGAAAATAATTTTGTAAAAAAGTGAATATATCTTCTGTTTCAATCGTGGTCAGACCTGAAGCAATAATCTGTAATTCGTCCGTAACGGCTATACCGGTTCGTTTTGCTCCAAAATCTATTCCCATAATTCTTTTCATACTATTTGCAAAGATACTTTTTTAAGAAAAAGTATAAACAAAATCCAAAAAGTTTCTATAAAATCATTTAAACTTTTTTAATTAAAACAAGCTATTCAAAAATTAGTAATTTAGTATTGAAAACCAATAAATTGACCTTAATGAGCGGTCAATACACAAATTTACAAAAAGATTTAATAGAAACCGGTATTTTACCTTTTATTCCTTCTGTCGAAACTGTAAATTCTCTAATTCCGTTTTCGTGAATCGGGCTAAATTCAAAAACTAAATCTTGATGAACATTTTTTAATTCGGTTGATAAATCGGTGAATGTTTTCTCACGTATTTCGAGATTTTCAATTTCGTTGTAATATGTGTTTTGGTGTTTGGAAAACCAGTTCCAAAATTTGTCTTCTTTTGAGTGTTTATACAGTGTTGGACACAGTAATTTTTAGATTTTCAATTCCGTAAAATACTCGGCTTTTGGTTCTTTAACAAGGAATAAATCCAACTGTTTTTTATTGTTAAATCCTTGAATTTTATTTCTGTATTTTTCCGCAATATTTGGGTTTTCAATTTCTTTTTTTCTACAAATACTGATGTCTAAATACTCTTTTTCGAGGTCGATACCTAAAAACCTACGATCTAACAAATTTGCAGAAATTCCCGTTGTACTGCTTCCTGTAAATGGATCTAAAATCCAAGCACCTTTTTGTGTTGATGCTAAAATCAATCTTGTTAAAACAGAAAGCGGTTTTTGGGTTGGATGTTTAGTGCAAGATTTTTCCCAAGGGGCAATGGCTGGTAATGTCCAAACATCTTTCATTTGCTTGCCTTCGTTCAATTCTTTCGTTAGTTCGTAGTTGAAATAATGAGGTGTTTTTTCGTGTTTTCTTGCCCAAATAATCAATTCGGTTGAATGTGTAAAATAGCGACAAGAAAAATTAGGCGGGGGATTTGTTTTTTGCCAAGTAACAACATTTAAAATTTTAAAATCTAATTCCGTTAAGATTTGCCCAATTGAGAAAATATTGTGCATTGTACCACTTATCCAAATGGTTGCATTGTCTTTCATTTTTTTACGAACCAATTCCAACCATTTTCTATTAAAATTGTTTACAAACTCAAAGCCGTGAGATTTATCCCATTTTCCTTTGTTTACACTTACAATTTTTCCGCTTTGGATAGATAAACCATTATTTGATAAAAAATAAGGCGGATCGGCAAAAACCATATCAAACTTGTGTTCAAATTGTGGCAATAAATTCATTGAATCTCCGTGAAGAAGATTGAAGTTTTTATTCTTTGAATTCAGCTATTTCTGTTCCGATATAGTTTTCAGAATCTAAAACAATTTCTTCTTTTTGATACATTTCCTTTATTTTTGAAATTGCCTCATCAATATTTTTTGCTTCAACTTCGATTGTTTTTGATAAAAATTCTTGTATTTCAATTTTAAATGTTTCCATAATCTAATTTTTTATATTTACCTCTGCCCGTAAACTCAATAAAACCCTTGTCTCTAAGGATTTGGAGTTGTTGACGAATTTTGTCTTTTATGAAGTTGTTATTTGGATATTTCACTTTGAGTTTTTCCTCAAAACTATACATTTCATCTAATGAAAAGTTTGCTTTTGAAATTTCATCAACACATCTTAAAACATCTAAAATCCAACCTTTTGCATCTAATTTTTTATTTCTAATAAATAGCGTTTTGTTGAACGAATTTTTAACGTTTTCTCTGTTTATAATCTGTTCGTTCTTTACAAGGAAAACTTTTCCCGCTTCTGAAACTTTAGAAATATCAATATTGCAACCTATCCAACCAGCTCGTCTTGCAGTTTCTGCTAAAGGTTTTCTTTTAACAATTATTTCGGGTGTAAAAAATTGTTTTGGAATAATCAAAAAATTATCTACTGTCCAATTTTTAGTATAGGTTAGAAAGAAAAAATTGGGATTGTTTTCTGAATTTATTCGTTCAATCATTGTGGAATAAGCACCGTCTGTAATTGTGTTAGAAAGTTTACCACTTTTACTTTTTAGTTCAAATTCTTCACTACATTGTTTGCAATAAAAATCGGCAACAGGACGATTGTTCTCAAACTCATTGAGCGGAACTTCCCCACAATTAGGACAATACGAATTATTTAAAACCCAATTTTCAGTTAATCGTCTTGCAATTTGAGATTTACTTGAATAGCCTTGAGCTAAATGAGTATCAAAGTTCAAATTCATTCACTAAGCTGCTTTTGCGTTAGGGATTGAAGTGGAAATCCTTTTGTGAGGTACGAGCAAAAGATTGTAACGTAAAGCCCGACCGAAGGGAACGCCCAAATAAAAATTGTCGTTTGGATTCTTGTCTTTCACATCCGAATTACTCAAAATCCAAGTATGTCCTAAATTGTCAATTTTTTCACAGAATTTAGCTAATCTAATTTGTTCATTATCGTTAAATTCATCTTTTGAGTATGAATTAAAACTTGATGTTTCGCTCAAAGGTTTGTATGGCGGATCGAAATAAAAGATTGTATTTTCCTTTGCAAAATCTAACGTTTTCTCAAAATCGCCATTTATGATTTCCACTTTTTTAAGAAGTTGATTTACAGCTAATAAATTTCCGGTATCACAAATTAAAGGTTTTTTGTAACCTCCTATTGGTACATTAAATTCGTTTTTTCGGTTTACGCGATAAAGTCCGTTAAAACAGGTTTTGTTTAAAAAAATAAATAATGCAGATTGTTCTATTTTGGTAGATTTTCTTGTGTTGAACAACTCTCTTTTTTGGTAGTAATATTCTTTTTTCTGAACATCATTTTCCAATAAAGAATGAAATTCATTTTCCCATTTTTGTAAAACTGAAATGAGATTTTCAACATCATTTTTAATCGTTTTGTACGTATTTGTTAGGTCAGAATTTATGTCGTTTATAACAACTTTTTCTAAATTTGGATAGTTATTCAAGAGATGAAATAAAACCGCTCCACCACCAACAAATGGCTCAATATATGTGAATTTTGTAGTCTTAAATTCTGATGGAATTTCATTGTCAATTTGAGCAAGTAGTTGGGTTTTTCCTCCTGCCCATTTTACAAATGGTTTTGCTGTAATTTTGGTGTCAAATTTCATATTCCAAAAATATGAAAAATAATTGGTTTTATCCTCAGTTCTTTGTTGGCTGTTCGTTGTTTTTATGATTTATATTCATTCATTTTATCTTTCAACAATTTTTGTAACTTGTCAAAGTCAGTTTGTAGAGCATTGGAAGAAATACTTATTGGTGAACCATAAGTTTTGTAATTCATTTTCATTGCATTTTTCTTGATTGAATTTGTCACTCTATTCAAATATTCTTCAGGATTTTTGACAATAATCATTAAAAATTTTTGACTCATTACTTGAGAAACAGTTATATCTATAATATCCTCCCAAGGAATTAATCCTGCTGAAACTCCACTCGAATTGTCTGTTATTCCTTGTCTGTTAATTATTAGCCCAGCTTTTTTGTTCGAAAATTTCCTAAAAATAGTAATTGCAATTAATCCAAAAAATATTATGGAAGCAAGTCCTACCACAAAAATTATTGTCGGATTTCCAAATAGCCAATGGTTACTTTTTGGCGGGTTTATTAAGAACCAAAGTCCAAGTCCAACAAATGCAAGTGCCCCTAAAAAAGTCATTGTCATTTTAGTTTTACTTAAAGGGATTTCAATTTGGTCAGTTTTTGTCATTTGATTCTTGTGTTATATTTTTTTTTCGTTGTTTGATTTGATTTATGTCTTTTTACAATGACAGCCAACGTCTGGGCTAAATGCAGTTGTTATGTCTGCAATATATGAAGTAATTGCGAGAGGTGAAAATTGCTTTGTGTTCGGGCGGGTTTTGAAGCACTTTCCTGCCCGCCGAAACCAAAACCTTGCTGACAGTCGCTCACCCGCCATAAGCTATATGCTTTGTTGTACAGCGTTGTTTTATTCCAACCTCCATTTACTCAAAACTAATGTTATAATCGCATCATTCCACATCTCAAAAGTCATTAATTTTGGTCTTACAGGAATTATACTCGTTTCAATCCATTCATTTCTTCCAACAATATACATCATTGCATCATATCGCAAACTTTTTTCAAAAGGATTTTTAACTTTCAGCATCATTCCTTTGTTCATTCTATTTTCAACATTTTGAGTAAACTCTATTTCTATAGTTTTTTTAGGATTCAGATTTTCCTTTACAACTTTTAATAAAGCGGTTTTTCCTTCAGTTAGTTCTGCTTCAATAAATAATTTATCTCCCGGATAAATTTGGAGAATATCATCTTTTGGAATGTATTTTGATTTTGGAACTTCCTGTTGATAAAATGTCGTGCTATCAACAGCAATTTTTAAGGTGAATGGTTCACGGAATTCAGTTTCATTCTTATTTTGCCCGAAAGAATATCCAAAGAAAAGTGAAAAAAGAAGAATTAAAATTTTTGAATTTTTCATTTTATGCGGTTCGGTTTTAGAATGACAGCCAACGTCGGGGCTAAACGCAGTTGTTACGTCTGCAATATACGAAGTAATTACGAGAAGTGCAAAATTGCGTTTAGCCCCGACGATGTATGCATGTAGCGACAAGGAAGGACAAATGTTCAAATTATGCACTTAACCCGTTATTGCATATACACGATGTTATGGGAAGTGCTTATTTATTCTTCGTCTTGTGGAATTGGTTCATCATTCATAAATGCTTCAAATGAGCCAGTAGGTGCAAAATCAATATTTATGGTTGAATAGTCTTCAATTTTTCTCCAAAGTCTAACAGAATCAGTTCCTTTTATTTTAAGCCATTCACGAGTTACCAATTTTCGTTCTTTTAATCCCAATACATCAACTAAAAGCCACTGTCCTAATGCAGACTGACCGTATCTTTTTCCATTTTCATCATATTCTGTATTGCTTCCTGACTGTAAACCTTTCATATTACTTTGCGTTACTAAAGACGGAATTTTTTTACCATTTGGAAGTTGTAAATGAAAACGCACTTCAGGTTTATCTTTATTATCTCCATTATAGTTTTCACGAACTTTTTCAAATTCAAAAATGTCTTTTGTGAAAAAGTTTGGATATTTTTTATGAAACTCCCTTGGTATAGGAATGTATACTTCGTTTAAAGGGCGTAACGTTTCACTATCTTTATTTTTTGGTGCGGCATTCCACGCATTTAATCCCGACTTTTCTTCAACCTCTTTAGTTCTATATGAATACAACGGAAGGTAAACCTCTACAATATTAGGTTTAACTTCTTCTTTTGTAGTTCCAATTAATTCTAAATAGGCTTTCAACAAGAAGTCAAAGGGGTCTTCAATAATTTTTACATCAAATTGGTTGAGAATTAAGGTGTCTTTTTTTGAAGCGTCAAATTTTTGCCAAATTTGAGAATCTCCAAAAGTAAATTTGTAGTCTTTATTTCCATCAAACCAAGTAAAGGCAGTAGGTGTTAATTTGAATTTTTTAAGATTGTTTGTGTCAATTAGTGGATAAGCACATTCATTAATTACAAAACGACCTTCATCACGAGTAACATAATGATAAATATTTTTGTCCTCGGATAATCCCAAACGTTCATAATCGCTTCTCATTCTTTCGTTTTTTATTTCCGAAATTTTAAAAGCTAAAGCATCTAATCCAAGTTCGCTACTTTGTTGAATTTCATTTTTATAGCGTTTGAGTTGCATTACTTTTTGATAAGAGGGTTTGCTACTCATCCACGTTTTGATACCAATTCCGATTCTGTCGTTTCCAAATACAGACAAAACATCGTGAGGTGTATTTCCAATATCTACATTTTGGCTATTGAATATTTTTGCAAAAACTGTTTCTTGAAATTTTGAATCAAGATAAGGAATTAGGTCGCCTTGTTTTTGGCGGAAT
>JBKEDE010000056.1:0-10051 GCA_047975265.1 Flavobacteriales bacterium | reverse complement strand
TGCTGTAGTAATCTACTTTGGTGGTTGCAGAGAGATGGCTTAAAAGTGCTTCAGGGATAAACTCTAAAACATGTTTGAGAGATATTTTGTGGTCTTTAAAAACTGACATAATTGTTTGATTATCAGTTGAAAATATACAAAAAATTAATCACAAAAACAAATTAAACGACTGATATTCATGTGTTTATAACAATTTTTCCTCGTGCTTTTATAACAAAAAAGTCGGAAGAAAAATCTTCCGACCATGACTAATGGAATACGCCTTATTTGTTTAATGATTTCGGAGAAGGAAAGAATCTTTACCCCGAACAAACCGCACGCAGTGCTGAACTGGATGAAATAAGGGTGTTTGAAAATAAAAACGTGTTCTAACAATGTTAAGCAATCCGACAATATTCTTCTTGTATTTCTATTATTTTTTAAGTAAATTTAGCGAATAATAGAAATTTGACTTAAAATGAAAAAAATATTTGGAACTTTAATTGTGATTTTTATATCCCAAATGGGATTTAGTCAAGACTATCAATCTGAATTTCAAAAATACTTTCAGACCAATGATACTATCAACCAATTAAAAGTTTTGACCGAATGGCAAACAACAAATCCTGAAGATGCTGAACTTTTCACAAGTTATTTTAACTATCATTTTATGAAGTCGAAGCAAGAGGTTCTTTCATTAACAAAAGATAAGCCAGATAGTGAAGGATTTATTTTAAAAGATAGTTTAAACCAAACAGCCGGATTTTTAGGAACCCAAATATTTTATGACCAAAATGAATTAAAAAAAGGATTTGATAAAATTGATGAAGGAATTAAACATTATCCAAATAGACTTGATATGAGGTTTGGAAAAATATATGCATTAGGACAAATTCCTAATTGGACAAATTTCACTTCTGAAATTTTAAAAACGATTGAGTACTCTGCTAAAAACAATAATAATTGGACTTGGACAAACAATAAAAAATATGATGGTGAAGAAAAGGAATTTCTATTAGACATTCAAAATTATCAGTTACAATTATACAATACCGGAAATGAAGATTTATTAAAAAATATGCGAGAGATTGCAAATACAGTTTTAGAATATTATCCAAATCATATTGAGAGTTTATCCAATTTATCAATTACCTATTTACTGACTGGAGAATATGACAAAGGAATTAAATTTCTTTTGCAAGCTGAAAAAATTAATCCTAAAGATTATATCATTCTCGGAAACATCGCCCAAGGATATAAACTGAAAGGAGATAAGAAAAAAGCAATTGAATATTATAAAAAGACGGCTGAATATGGAGACGAAAGTGCTAAGGAATATGCAAAACAACAAATAACGGAATTGAAATAATAGAAACCACCTATTTAAAGTAATGAACGCAATTATAGTTGGAATTTTAATCGGATTGGCTTTATTCGTTTCATTTGCATTCATAAAAAAAGGCAGTAAATTTTCACATCTTGGAATAAACGTAAACCGAGTTTATTGTCCAAAATGCAATGAGAAACAACCGATAATAAGAAAGCCTAAAAACCAAAGGCAAGCACTTTACGGAGGATATACTTGTAAAAAGTGCGGAACGGAAATGGATAAATATGGAACTGAAATAACGGACTGATAAAAATTAACCGGATTTTAAAGATAAACGCCTACCTTTGTAGAAAAGGAGTTTATGTACGTTTACAATATTACCTTTAATATAGAGCCTCAAGTTTTAGAAAATTGGAAAATATGGTTTGAAGAAGTATTTGTTTTAGAAATTCAAAATGCCCAATTTCATGAAAAGTTAGAGGCTTTTGAAGTTCTGTCAAAACATAACTCAGGGCATACTTTTACTTTGCAATTATATATAAAACAACCCGCTTCCTTTTCACACTTCGAGAAAAAACGATTACCGATTTTAAAAGCGGAACTTCAAAAAATATTTGGTGATAAAGTATTAACTTTTGAGAGTATTTTAAAAAATTTATCTCAAGATTTTAATTTTTAGAATAATGAGGAAAATAAAGGCTAAAAAACATCTTGGACAACATTTTTTAACAGATAAAAATATCGCTCAAAAAACGGTAGAATCCTTGAGTTTTGAGGGATATAAAAAAGTATTGGAAATAGGACCCGGAATGGGGATTTTGACTCAATTTCTTTTACAGAAGAAGGAAATAGAACTTTATGTGGTAGAAATTGATAATGAGTCGGTTGTGTATTTAAAAGAGCATTTTCCTGTTTTAAAAAACCATATTATAGAAGGTGATTTTTTAAAGTTAAATATACAAGAGTATTTGAATGGATCTTTTGCCATAATAGGAAATTTTCCCTATCATATTTCTTCTCAAATTTTGTTTAAAACCATTGAAAACCGAGATTGGATTCCTGAATTTGCCGGAATGTTTCAAAAAGAAGTGGCAGAAAGAGTTGTAGCTAAACATGGGAATAAAACGTATGGAATTTTGTCAGTTCTTATACAGGCTTACTATAAAGCAGAATATTTATTTACTGTACACGAAAATGTATTTTATCCTCCTCCGAAAGTAAAATCAGGTGTGATTCGCCTGCTACGAAAAAATGAAACGCTAGACTGCGATAACCGATTGTTTAAAACCGTTGTAAAAATGGCGTTTAATCAAAGACGAAAAACCATGCGTAATTCGTTAAAAGGTTTAAGTATTTCAGATTCGTTAAAAGAACATAAATTTCTTAACTTGCGTCCCGAACAATTAGCTGTTGAAGATTTTGTAGAATTGACAAAACTTTTTGAAAAAGGTAAGGAATGATCGTATTTTATTAAAAATGAGATGATTGAAACAAAAAATATATCAGAATTTATAGAAACACTTCTTTATAATATAAAAAATCGGAATAATAAGGTGATTATTGAAGCCCTTTCTGATATGCATCCTGCCGACATTGCAGAAATATTGGATGATTTTGAATTAGAAGACGAAGCCTATGTTTTAGATATTTTAGATAATGATTTATCCTCTGATATATTTCTTGAAATTGACAATGATGATCGAAAAAAAATCCTTCAGAACCTTACTTCAAAAGAAATTGCAGAATCGGTTATCAAAGGAATTGATTCTGATGATGCAGCAGACATTATAGGTGAACTCCCCGAAGAACAGAAAGAAGCCGTTATAGCTGAATTAGACGATGTTAATCAAGCTAAAGATATCGTAGAACTATTACGTTATAATGAAAGTACTGCCGGAGGTTTGATGGGGAAAGAGCTTATTAAGGTAAATAAAGAATGGAATGTATTGACCTGCGTTAAAGAAATGCGTAAACAGGCGGAAGATATGGAGCAAGTTAATACGATTTATGTTGTAGATGACCACGATATTCTGTTGGGAATACTCTCCTTGAAAAAATTATTGACAACCTCTACCCGTACAAAAGTAGAGGAAATTTACCGTGATAATGTTCATTATGTTTTTGTAAAAGATTCTGATGTTGAAGTAGCCAATGTCATGAGTAAGTATGATTTGTATGAAATTCCGGTGGTAGATGAGATGAATCGTTTGGTAGGGCGTATTTCGATTGATGATGTTGTCGATGTGATTAAAGAAGAAGCCGAAAAAGATTATCAGTTAGCATCGGGTATTTCGCAAGATGTTGACTCAGATGATACCATTTGGAAATTAACTAAAGCTCGATTACCTTGGTTGGTATTAGGACTTTTTGGAGGATTTGCCAGTGGTCGGATTATGAGCGGATTTGGTGGAGCATTATCTAGTTTTCCTGAATTGTTTTTCTTTACACCTCTAATTGCTGCCATGGCAGGAAATGTAGGAGTACAATCCTCAGCCATTATTGTACAAGCTATTGCAAATGATGATTTAAAAGGAAAACTTTCTACCCGATTATTGAAAGAATTTGGTTTGAGTTTGGTAACCGGATTGGTTTTATCTACTTTAATTATTCTTTTCGGTTCTATTATAGGTATTCAGTGGTTAACGGCACTTACTATTGCCCTTTCGTTAATGATGGTAATTATATTAGCCGGTTTTGTAGGAACTTTAGTACCTATTATTTTACACAACAAAGGGATAGATCCTGCCCTTGCCACAGGTCCTTTTATCACAACCAGTAATGATATTTTGGGAATTTTATTGTATTTTTCAATCGCCAAAATAATTTTAGGATTTTAAATTATTAATACTAAAAAATATGCCTAAAAAGATTCTGCTTCTCGATACCAATCATCATTATATAAAAAAAACACTTTTAGATTTAAATTTTGAGGTTTATGAAGATTATACAAGTTCTAAATCTGAAGTAGAAAAAAAAATACATAAATATCACGGTATTGTGATTCGAAGTCGATTTTCAATAGACAAATCTTTTTTAGATCAGGCAACCCGGTTGGAATTTATTGCACGTGTGGGAGCCGGATTGGAAAATATTGACTGTAATTATGCCAAAGAAAAAGAAATTTACTTAATATCAGCACCCGAAGGAAATCGTGATGCAGTTGGAGAACATGCTGTAGGAATGCTGTTGTCTTTGATGAATCATTTAAACCGGGCAGATGATGAAATTCGAAACGGTAAGTGGCTTCGTGAAGAGAACCGAGGGTATGAAATTATGGGAAAAACCGTAGGGTTAATAGGTTATGGAAATATGGGAAAAGCCTTTGCTAAACGCTTACAAGGTTTTGATTGTGAGGTGATTTGTTATGATATTAAACAAAATGTAGAAGATAAAAATGCCAAACAAGTTGATTTAGAAACGTTATTCCAAAAGACAGATATTGTAAGTTTACATACACCTCAAACAGATTCCACACTTTGTATGGTCAATCATGATTTTATTAATTCTTTCAAGAAACAGATTTATTTTATAAATACGGCAAGAGGAAAATCGGTTGTAACAAAAGATTTGGTTGTAGCACTACAATCAGGAAAGATTATAGCTGCAGGGTTAGATGTTTTAGAATATGAGAATGCTTCGTTTGAAAATCTTTTTGAAAAAGAAATGCCTCCGGATTTTCAATATTTAATTCAAGCAAAAAATGTATTATTGACTCCCCATATAGCAGGATGGACTCAAGAAAGTAAATTAAAATTAGCCCAAACAATTGTATCCAAAATTAAACAGTTTTATAAAATATAGCGTCTAATTAAAAAATTAAAACCATCCTTAAAAAGTTTGAGAAAGGATTTTTTGTAGCCCGTAGGGGAATCGAACCCCTCTTACCAGGATGAAAACCTGGCGTCCTAGCCGATAGACGAACGGGCCGAAATGTAATTTTGTCTTATAAAGCAGCTACTTTTTTAGCTAATTTACTTTTCAAGTTAGCAGCTTTATTTTTATGAATAATATTCTTTTTTGCTAATCGGTCAATCATAGAAACAACTTTAGGAAATTGCTCTTCAGCAGATTTCTTATCCTCTTCTCCTCGCAACTTTTTAATAGCAGTACGGGTTGATTTGTGATAAAAACGATTTCTTAAACGCTTTGTTTCAGATTGTCTGATTCTTTTTAAAGCCGATTTATGATTTGCCATAATTTTAAAATTTTAATAAATTTGAAACTAATTTATTTTTGTAGCCCGTAGGGGAATCGAACCCCTCTTACCAGGATGAAAACCTGGCGTCCTAGCCGATAGACGAACGGGCCAAACAGGTTTTTGCTGTTTTAGCGGTTGCAAATATAAAACATTTTATAACATAGGACAAATGTTTTTTTTGGTTTTTTGGTTTGAAAAATTTGTATTAATTTTGTAGGCGTGTGGTTTAATAAAATACTAATTATCAATCTATCAAGATCAGTTATGACTATCTATAAAAAACTATTTTTTTCTACCGGGTTAATTATCGTAACTAGTTGTGTTCCTAATTATTACGTTCAAAATACAAAAACTTCTGCTTCGAACATACCCGAAGCTATGGTAAAATCAAAAACGTATAAAAATAACTATAAATCAAAGAAAAGAGAAGAATTTATACCGTATAAGCCGATTGAACCTATCGAAAGCACATCCATTGCTAATAAAACGTTGGAAAGAAATGCGTCTTTAAATGTAAAAAGTCGCAATATAAAGGCCGATCAGATATTATCTACTGCAAGAACCTATTTGGGAACGCCTTACCGATATGGAGGAGTGTCCAGAAGCGGTATTGATTGTTCAGCTTTTGTTCAAAAAGCATTCGGACCTCATAATATATTATTGCCCCGCGTTTCCAGAGATCAGGCAAAAGAAGGGCAATTTGTGTCTAAATCACAGTTAGAAAAAGGTGACTTGGTATTTTTTGCGACGCAAGGAGGCAGAAGAGTTTCTCATGTGGGAATCGTTGTTAAACCTGATGGAGGCAAAAGTGCCTTTATACACGCTTCCACGTCAAAAGGTGTAGTTGTTTCCCAGTTAGACGAATCGTATTGGAGTAGACGGTATTTGCAAGCAAGAAGAATAATAGGCGTTAGAGGATAGTTTAGAAATCCTGAAATTTTTCAGAAACAGTATCCAAGATTTCATGCAACAGATTCAAATCATCTGTCGTTACTAATTGGTTTTTATATTCTTTAAAATGAGAAATTCCCTTGAAATAATTGGCGTAATGGCGACGTGTTTCTACAATTCCGGTACGTTCTCCTTTCCATTCAACAGACCATGTAAGATGTTTTCGAGTAGCTTCTACACGTTCATTTATGCTTGGAGGAGTTCTATTTTTCCCTGTTTTAAAAAAATGTTTAATTTCTTGAAATATCCATGGATAACCAATGGCAGCACGCCCAATCATAGCCCCATCCAATCCATATTCATCACGCATTAGTTTGGCTTTTTTAGGAGAATCTACATCTCCATTTCCAAAAATAGGAATATACATTCTATGGTTATTTTTTACTTCTCGAATGGGTGTCCAGTCGGCTGTACCTTTATACATTTGTGCCCGAGTTCGCCCATGAATGGATAAAGCCTTAATTCCAACATCTTGCAGGCGTTCGGCTACTTCCACTATTTTAATAGAGTTTTGATCCCAACCAAGACGGGTTTTGACCGTTACAGGTAAATGAGTTCGCTTAACAACCGCTTTAGTTAAACAAACCATTTTATCAATATCTTTTAAAATACCGGCACCAGAGCCTTTACCGACGACCTTTTTGACCGGACAGCCAAAATTGATATCTAAAATATCAGGATTTGCTTCAGTTACGATATCAGTTGCTTTAACCATAGAATCTAAATCAGCACCAAAAATTTGGATTCCTATCGGTTTTTCATACTCAAAAATGTCCAGTTTTTTGATACTTTTTTGGGCATCACGAATTAATCCTTCAACTGAAATAAATTCAGTGTACATGACATCAGCTCCGTGTTCTTTACATAATCTCCTGAAAGGAGGATCGCTTACGTCTTCCATAGGAGCCAACAGTAAAGGGAAATCACCTAAATCTATGTTTCCTATTTTTGCCAGACTTGAATATTTTTATGCAAATTTACAATTTAAGTATTGAAAATAGAAAGCTTTTATTTATCATGTAGTTTGAATTTTATTAAATTTGTTGTAAAATAATAAAGAATGAAAGCATTAATTTCGTTTTTGGCGATAGCCATCGTTATCTATATTTTTTGGGTAACCTATATGTTTTTTAAAAAAAGAAAAAAGTAAGAAAAATGATGAAAAAGTATCTTTTAATAACCACTTGTTTTGTATTATTTATATCGTGTACAGAAGTTGAAAACGGATATAAAGGAGTGGTTTACAAGCCTTATTCGGGAGGACTGGATCCTTCTGTTGTATATCCGGAAGGGGTTGATATAGGAATTTCATGGTTGTGGAATGATATGATTACGTATGATTGTCGGCAGCATACAACAGATATTAAAGCAACCTTGTTGGATATCAACAATATGAGCGTAGGAATCACAGCTTCGGTATTTCATAGGGTAATTCCTAATAAAATAGGCTATTTGCATTTAGAAAAAGGACAAGACTATGAACAAACTTACATAACACCTGTTTTTGAAGGGGCTTTAAAAAATGTTATCGGAAAATATACGGCACAAGAATTGGTTTCTTCAAAACGAGATGCTGTTGAAAAAGAAATTAAGTCTATTTTAGATCAGGCTTTTAAAATTAATTATGTACAATGTGATGATATTATCATACGAGATGTTAATTTGCCTGAAGCGATTAATAAAGCCATTACAGCCAAACAGGTTCAAGAGGAGAAAAACCTGTTAGCGGAAAAGAAAAAGGTAGAGAAAGAAAACTTGGCTGCAGCCATCATTGCCGAAGCAAAAGGAAATAATGAAGCGGCACAATACGATGCCAAAACAAAAGATATCATGTCGCAACCTAAAATGTTAAAATTAAAAGAACTTGAAATTCAAGAAAAAGCCATTGAACGCTGGAATGGAGAATTTGGTAACAATAACGTATTCTCAGAAGTTCCTGTAATTAGGGGATTGGGAGGGGTGAAATAAAATATGGCAAAAACCAAAAAAATATATTATTGCCAAAATTGTGGTGCACAACATTCGCAATGGATGGGACAATGTTCTACATGTAAAAAATGGAATACAATTGCGGAAGAAGTAATTGATAGGAGTGAGAAAAAGCAGGAATGGAAAGAATCCATGTCGCCTTTTGGTCAAATAAACCACTCCATTAATATTATTGATGTTAACCTGAAAAAAGGACATCGCATTCGAACAGGAAACAAAGAATTGGATAATGTTTTGGGAGGAGGAATTGTTCCCGGTTCGATGATTTTGATGGGAGGAGAACCCGGAATAGGAAAATCAACTTTATTATTACAATTAGCACTTTCTTTACAAGGGTTTAAAACATTATACGTTTCCGGAGAAGAAAGTGCTAATCAAATTAAAATGCGGGCAGACCGTATAGGAATAGTCAATCAAGAGTGTTTTTTATTAACGGAAACCAATACACAGAAAATTTTTAAGCAAATTAAAGAAGTACAACCCGATTTATTGGTCATTGATTCTGTACAGACACTTCACTCCAATTATATAGAATCTTCTGCAGGAAGTATTTCCCAAATCCGTGAATGTGCTAACGAGCTTATGCGGTTTGCAAAAGAAATGAACACACCGGTTTTCATTATAGGTCATATCACCAAAGACGGAGCTATTGCTGGACCTAAAATTTTAGAACACATGGTCGATGTGGTGTTGCAATTTGAAGGAGATCGAAACCACTTGTATCGTATTTTGCGAGCCCATAAAAACCGTTTTGGCTCTACGGCTGAAATCGGAATCTATGAAATGTATGGAAATGGACTTCGTGAAGTTTCAAATCCATCAGAAATGTTAATCAGCAAAAAAGATGAAGATTTGAGTGGAAGTGCCATTATCGCAACTATGGAAGGAACGCGTTCCATGATGATTGAAGTTCAGGCTTTGGTAAGCACAGCGGTTTACGGAACACCTCAGCGTTCTGCTACGGGGTTTGATGTAAAGCGTTTGAATATGCTACTGGCTGTTTTAGAAAAACGAGCCGGTTTTCGTCTGGGAGTAAAAGATGTTTTTTTGAATGTAACAGGCGGTATAAAAGTTGATGATCCTTCGATTGATTTGGGTGTTGTGGTAGCCATTTTATCGTCTAATGAAGATGTTGCTATTTCAGAAAAATATTGCTTTGCTGCTGAAGTGGGTTTAAGTGGTGAAATCCGACCTGTCAGCAGAATTGAAAAACGTATTCAGGAAGCAGATAAATTAGGTTTTGAAATGATTTTTATATCTAAATATAACCAAACGAAAGAGCATAGTCTTGCTATAAGAATAGTACCGATTTCAAAAATATCAGAGGTTTACTTCTTTTTGTTTAAAAGATAGTTTTTTAAACCTGTTGTGCATTTAAAAAAAGATTGTTCAAGTGATTAAAAAATCGTATATTTATTTGACTTTCAAACAATTAAATATCATGAACAATCTGATTGAAAATTACGAAATTATTTTGAATAATCTTAAAAATACTTGTAACGATATTGATAGTTTTACTCAAATTAGAAAACCAAAAATGAGTAATATGGAATTAGTTGCCCTAAATCTTACAGCAGAGTATATGTCTATTAATACTGAATTAC
>JBKEDE010000009.1:0-36045 GCA_047975265.1 Flavobacteriales bacterium | reverse complement strand
GTTGGATGAAATGCACACGTATATTGGTTCAAAAAAAACTATTGTTGGATATGGATTGCTGTTGATAGAAATGGGCACAGGTTCATCAATTGTGAAATTGGTTCGAGAGCAACGGAAACAGGAGTAAAACTGTGGAATAAAATCGAAGATCTGGCGACAGGGATTGTATGTGCTGATCACTGGAAGGCTTACAATGAATTTGTTTCTGAAGAAATGCTTATTCAATCCAAATCCGAAACCTTTACGGTTGAAGGTTACAACAGCTTGTTCAGGCGTTTTCTTGCCAGATTGAGAAGAAAAACAAAAAGCTATACAAAAGCGAAATATATGCTGGTTCATTCAGTAAAATTATTGATGATGAAAAGAAATAATCAATTAGCTATACTTTTTTAACAATGCCAAATAACGAATGTCATAAAAAAATAGAAAAAGGAATATCGTTTCCATAAAAAGGAATTTTGTTGGAAATAAAGATTAAACCCAAATAAAAAACATATATTTGCGGTTCGATTATGCACTGTGCTGTTTTTGTGGGTTGTGGAAAAGAGTGTGGTGCTTTAACAAAAAATATATGAGTTCATTTAAAGATTATGGATTTAAAGAAGAAATCCTTAAAGCATTAGACGATTTAGGTTTTGAGAAACCATCTCCAATTCAAGAAAAAGCTTTTGAACAATTAATTTCTTCGGAGCAAGATTTAATTGCGATGGCACAAACAGGAACAGGAAAAACAGCAGCATTCAGCCTTCCTATATTGAATGAAATTGATGTTGATATTCAAAAGCCTCAGGTAATTATTTTATCACCAACACGAGAATTGTGTTTGCAAATTACACAAAATATTGAAGATTATTCCAAGTACATGAAGAATACTCGTGTACAAGCTGTTTATGGAGGTGCTGATATTGAAAAGCAAATTCGTGGAATTAAGAAAAAACCTCAAATTATTGTAGGTACTCCGGGAAGAACATTGGATTTAATCAATCGAAAACGGCTGGATTTATCCGAAATCCAATGGTTGGTTTTGGATGAAGCTGATGAAATGCTTTCTATGGGATTTAAAGATGATCTGGATGCCATTCTATCAGGAACATCTGATTATAAACAGACATTGTTGTTCTCAGCAACGATGCCTAAAGAAGCCCAAAGTTTAGCTTCAAAATATATGCTGAATCCTGCAGAAATAAAAGTTTCTCCGGAAAAAAACATAGGAAATAAAAATGTTACACATCAATATTACATTGTTAATGCCAGAGATAGGTACATTGCTTTAAAACGACTTGTAGATTTTGCACCCAATATTTACGGAATTATTTTTTGCAGAACAAAAAGAGAAACCAAAGATATTGCAGACCAATTAATGCAGGAGGGCTACCTTGCTGATGCCATTCACGGAGACTTATCACAAGCACAACGTGATTACGTAATGAAACGTTTTAGAAATAAAAGTTTGCAAATTTTAGTGGCTACAGACGTGGCGGCTCGCGGAATAGATGTTAATGAATTAACGCACGTAATCAATTATAATCTGCCTGATGAAGATGAGGTTTATGTTCATCGAAGCGGTCGCACGGGGCGTGCCGGAAATGAAGGAATTTGTGCAACCATTATTACCAATCGAGAAGTGGGAAAAATTCGGTCGATTGAACGGAAGGTTGGAAAAATGAAAAAGGAAGATATCCCGACAGGTAAACAAATTTGTGAGAAACAGTTGTTTAATACCATCCATAAAATTAGTAAAATAGAGATTAATCATAAAGAAATTGATGAATACTTACCGGCAATTTATGAAGAGTTACAAGAAATGTCGCGAGAAGAATTGTTACAAAGATTAGTTTCTTTAGAATTTAACCGTTTTTTGGATTTTTATAAAGGATCGCACGATATTAATGTTGATGAAAAGGCAGTTAAAGACCGAAATTCAAAAAATGGATTTACACGCTTTTTTATTAATGTAGGGAAAAAAGACCAAATGAATCCTAGAGAACTTTTAACCTTAATCAATCAGAATATTAAAGTTCGGAATATTGAAATCGGAAGTATTGACTTATTGGATAGCTTTTCATTTTTTGAAGCCGATTCAGCTCATAAAGATGAAATTTTGGATTCAATGAATCGAGTTCAATATAGAGGAAGCCGCGTTTCGGTAGAAGAAGCTCAGCAGAAAAGCCGTAGTGGAAAGAGTAGAGGAAGAAGCAGGGGAAGTTTTAAAGGACATCGAAAAGGAAACGGTTCAGGAAGAAGAAATAGTGGGAAATCGGGTGGAAGAGGAAGAAGATAAAAGAAAAAAGAAATTTTTATTTTCAAAAACGACAAATTTTGTATATTTGCATTTCGAAATTAGGATTTAATAAAGAATAAAAGAATTAATTATATGTTAATCATTCCAGTAAAAGAAGGAGAATCTATCGATAGAGCTTTGAAAAAATATAAGAGAAAAGTTGATAGTACTAGAATTTTAAAGCAATTAAGACTGCGTAAGCAATTTACAAAGCCTTCGGTTGAGAAAAGACAGGCAAAAATCAGAGCTATTTACAGACAAAAAATGGCTCAACAGGAAGAGTAAGAAATTGATTCTTAAAAATAGTGAGAACTGTTATTCAAATTTTTTTAGTAGATTTGAATGACAGTTTTTTTTATCATAAAGAATTAAAATTACCATATCAACTTAAGAAGTTTGGTTGGATACAAAAAATACTATGGAAGATATAAAGATTCCGACACCTCATATAGGTGTTGCAGATAAGTCAAAAATTGCAAAAACGGTTATTATGCCAGGAGATCCGTTAAGAGCAAAGTTTATAGCTGACAATTTTTTACAAAATGTAGAGCAAATTAACAGTGTTCGTAACATGTTGGGTTATACAGGTGATTTTAAAGGAAAAAAAATTACGGTAATGGGTTCAGGAATGGGAATGCCGAGCATTGGAATTTATTCGTATGAATTATTTGCCTTTTATGATGTGGAAAATATTATCAGAGTGGGTTCAGCAGGGGCCTATACAGCTGATTTAAAATTGTATGATGTAGTGATTTCAACAGAAGCCTATAGTGAATCAACTTTTGCCCGGATTGTTTTGGGAGAAGATAAAAATACATTGAAAGCCTCTGAAAATATCAATAAAAAATTAATTGAATCTGCAAATCAGTTAGGATTTGATTATATAAAGGGAAAAATTCATTCGTCGGATGTGTTTTATCGTAAAAATTTTGACGATTACAAAACCATTTATAAAGAACAAGGCTGTTTAGCTGTTGAAATGGAGTCATTTGCATTGTTTGCCAATGCAAAAGTTATAGGTAAAAATGCAGCTTGTGTGTTAACTGTTTCAGATAATTTGGTTACGCATGAGGCTACTAATGCAGAAGAAAGACAGAATGCTTTTACAAAAATGATGGAAATTGCTTTGAACGCTGAACTGTAACTGAAAAATATAAAACGGTTTGTTTAAATTTGGGTAACCGTTTATTTTATGGAATTAATTGATAAGTTTAAAGATTATTTAGCTTTAGAAAAGCGTTATTCGGTTCATACCGTTAAAAATTATGTGAATGACGTGAAAGAGTGTGCCGAGTTTTTTGAAGAAGATCAAATTTTTCCGCTAAATATTACGCATCAGGATATCAGAGGGTATATTATTTTTTTATCAAAGAAAAAATATTCTGCGGTGAGTATTAATAGAAAATTAAGCTCATTGAGAACATTTTATAAATATTTGATGAAAGCCAATCAAATTCCCTATTCTCCGTTAGAACTGGTTAATCCTATAAAAAAGCAGAAAAAAATCCAAATTCCCATTGCTGAAGATGAAATGGAATTGCTGTTGGATTCTGAGGAAATATTTAGTGATGGTTTTGAAGGAATAAGAGATTTGTTGGTTATGGAACTTTTGTATCAAACAGGTATAAGAAGGGCTGAGTTGATTCATTTAAAAACAACAGCTGTTGATTTTTCCAAAAAAACGATAAAAGTGTTAGGAAAACGTAATAAAGAGCGTATAATTCCACTAACAACATCTTTAATTGTAATTATAAAGAAATATTTAGAATATCGTAAAGAAGTTGATAAAGATGGGCAGGAAGAGTTAATTTTAACGAAAAAGGGAAGAAGAATTTACCCAAGTCTTGCATATCAAATAGTAAATTATTATCTTAGTCTTGTAACAACGAAAGAGAAAAAAAGTCCGCATATGCTTAGACATAGTTTTGCAACACATTTATTAAATTCAGGAGCAGATCTTAATGCGATTAAAGAGCTTATGGGGCATTCCAGTTTGGCTTCTACTCAAGTTTATACCAGCAGTAGTCTTAAAGAATTAAAAAAAATGTATAACCATACTCATCCAAGGAGTATAAAAAAGTAATGCTTATGAAATTAATCGTTCATTCAGTAAACATTGATGCATGGGAAAGTTTAAAAGAATATGCCGAAAGAAAATTTGAAAAATTAGGGCAATATTACGATAAAATTGTTTCGGTTGATGTATATTTCAAATCGGAAAATACTTCAGAAAAGGCACAAAGTAAAGTGGTGGAAGTTGAAGTAGCCGTTCCGGGAGAAAATATTATAGTAAAGAAAACAGGACAATCTTTTGAAGAATGTGTAGATTTGTCCTTAGACACTTTAAAAAGACAAATTATTAAAAAGAAGGAAAAGACAAAAGCATTCTAAAAACGTTTGAGTCTTTTGAAAAATCACTTTATTATACAAAGTGATTTTTTTATGGAATTATTATAAATGTAGATTAATGATTTCTATGGCGGTAGCTTTCAATTATAACGGTGGCGAGAATAATAGTTCCTCCTATGATTGTATGTAGTGAAGGGACTTCGTGCAAAAAAATATAAGCAATTATAATACCAAAAATCGGTTGGGTACTATTAATAATACTTGTCATACTAACCGAAAAATGTTTTAAACTGTTTACCAACATAGTATGACCTATGGCTGTGGTAAGAATGCCTAAAGTAAGCACGTAAGGAAGTTGTGTTTTTATACCTGAAGTATCTAAATAAAGTAATGACGGCAGCAAAATAATTCCAACCATTACCAATTGATACAGCATAATACCACTGCCATTGTATGTGTACATAAGTTTTTTTGAAATAATATTACGCAAGGCATAGAACAATGCTGATACCAGTCCGAATAACACCCCTTTTATATGATTACTTTGCAAATTAAACTCCGGAGCAATTATATAAACACCGATTAAAACCATTATACCAAGCAAAATGTAAAAGTAATCAAACTTTACTTTCATAAACAAGGGTTCTAAAAAAGCTGTAATAACAGGGAAAGTATAAAGCGATAGCATGCCAATGGCAACATTGGATAGTTTAAGAGCATAGAAATACGTAATCCAATGTATACCCAGAAAAATTCCACTTATTAAAAAAAAGACTGTATCTTTCTTAGAATTTATTTTAAAACGTATGTTTTTAAACTTACAATAAGCAAATAGTGCCCAACCGCCAATAAAACAACGCCACCAAATAATAACCGGCGTAGGCATATCGATAAATTTACCTAAAGCTCCGGAAGTACTTATCAGCAGAGTGGCCAATGTAAGCAGAAATAGATTTTTACTGTGTTGGGAATTCATTTTACTGAAAATCACTAAATGATAAACAATTTGAACGCAAAATACAAAACAATTTGGAAGTATTGTGAAAAAGATTAAAAGAACAAAATTTAAAAAGAATCTTTTAAAACAACCGATTTGATAGAAAAAAGTAGAATTTTTTGCCTAAATGAACAAGGTTTCCTATATTGGACACTATAAAATAATGAAATACACCACACAACAGGAGATACGGAAGCGTTTTGACAGTTTGCAGTTGCCGTACTATGGGAAGGATAACGACGACTACGCCAGAGGCACGGGCTTTTGTTGCTCAGAGACTGAGACTCAATTACGTGGCGGGGTGCAAGGCGGACGCAAACAAGGCGACGGGGTGCAAGGCAAAAGCGTAAATAACCGCATACCGACGGAAAACGAGAATGCGGAGCTGTACCAATATTACTACCACCCCGACCACTTGGGAAGCTCCAGCTACATTACCAACTTAGACGGCGAGGTGGTGCAACATGTAGAATACGTGCCGTTTGGCGAGGTGTTTATAGAAGAACGTAATAATGTTTGGAACACG
Organism: Flavobacteriales bacterium; assembly: GCA_047975265.1. GTDB lineage: Bacteria > Bacteroidota > Bacteroidia > Flavobacteriales > UJ101 > UJ101. The sequence goes on along the minus strand of JBKEDE010000009.1, from coordinate 29,892 downwards.
CCTTACTTATTTAATGCCAAAGAGTTAGATGAAGAAACGGGTTTGTACTATTACGGAGCGAGGTACTACGAGCCAAGGATAAGTTTATGGTTGAGCGTTGACCCGCTGGCGGAGAAATATCCTAATGTGTCGCCATATGCTTATGTGGTTAATAACCCAATAATTTACACAGATCCTGATGGAAATCAGGTAGAACTGTGTTGTGAGGAGTTGGAGCAATTTTTAAAGTCATTTATAAAAACAGTAGCAGAGAATGCTGTATATCCTATAGAGAAATTTGATAGCTTTGTATACAATGTTGGTTTGGGTAGATTTGAAGAGGCGTTTAACGATCTTTCAGATTTAACTCCTCGCCCGGCTTCTATAGAGGTAAGTTCAGTAGAGCCGATAGATATTTCTACTCCGGAAAAAGCAGGTAAATTTGCAGGGACGATTGTACCAATAGTTATTAATAAAGGGAAGGAAAAAGCCACTAAAAATAGGGTAAAACTAAGAAAAGATGTAAAACAAGAGGTTATAGACAACGCTCCTAAAACAAGAGATGGTAAATATATAGATCCAAATACTAGGCAGCCAATAGAGAGGTTTTATGATATAGGACACAAAAAAGGTCAAGAATGGAGAAAACGTAAAAAAATGCACGAAGAAAAAGGAAGTACAAGAAAAGAAGTTATTGAAGCTGAAAATAATCCAGACTTATATCAAGTTGAAGATAGAAGTAACAATAGAAGTCATAAATATGAAGAAAAATAAATGGAACAGATATTTGAAGAATTATTAAGATCATTATATCAAAAAAATATGGAAGTCTTTAAAAAAAAGCTAAACTTATTAAAAGATATAGATTATATAGACAAAGATGGTAGAACATTATTAATGTATGCTGTTTTAAATGAAGATAATAATTTTATAATTGAAATATTAAAAAGAAACCCAGATGTTAATAGATTAGATCATGTAGGAAAATCAGCATCTCACTATTCAATTTCAGTTCATAATTTAGAAATTTTAAAAAATTTAATTAAAGCAGGTGGTAACATTAATGAAACAGATAATAATGGAAATACTTTGATTAATGATGCTGTTTTTATATCTAAAGGAAGAGGAGAAATAATAGAGTTTCTATTAAAAAATGGGGCTGATCCAAAAATTGAAAATGATTATGGTGTTTCGGCAATAGATTTAGCTAAGACAATTGCTAACTATAATATAGAACAATTTTTTAATACATAAATATAAGGTCATGTTCCAGAAAGGTTAAAAACAATATGAATAAACAACTACAACATATAAAAAACACTTGGAACACGCCTTATTTGTTTAATGCCAAAGAATTAGACAAAGAAATCGAGCTTGCGAGATTCGCCGACACCAATAAAATAAAGCAATCATGGAGGCACAGGATTGTATTATTATGGAGCGAGGTATTATAACCCAAGGATAAGTTTGTGGTTTAATGCCAAATTTTGTTTATTTTTAAGGATTTTATCATTTAAATGATGCGGGATGTTTGTCGTTATTAATTTAAAAAAATGATTGAGATTTAATTTTTATTAAAAAAATATTTTTTATTCAATTTATTTTTTTACATTTGAGCCAAATGATTTACAAAAACTGCCCATATTGTCATAGTTGTTGTTGCTAAACAATGCGTTATTATGCAAAAAATATTTTTTGTATCTTAATTAAAACTATACGTTAATCATTTAATTTTACCATATGAATCTTAAAATAGCTGAAATTATTCAAAAATTTCATAAAAAGCACATCTTACCTATTAACAAAACGTCTTTAGAAAAGAGCATTAACGATCTTTATAATGTGTTGTTTCCTATTTGCACAAATGTTGAAGAGAATCGGTGTAACGATATTTTAAATGAAATCTATCAAACGCTTTTACTCAATCTTCAAAACATTAAAAGTGTTGAAAATCCAATGGAAAAAGTAGAATTGTTTTTCGAGCAATTGCCTTATATACAAGAAATGCTGTATGAAGATGCCAAAACATTTTATAAAAACGATCCTGCTTCGTATTCCGTTGAAGAAGTTATTTTGAGTTATCCCGGTTTTTATGCATTAGCTGTATATCGCCTGGCGAATATTCTTTATAGAATGAATATCCCGGTTATTCCACGTCTGTGGACTGAATATGCTCATGCAAAAGGTGGAATTGATATTCATCCCGGAGCAGCCATAGGAGAACGTTTCTTTTTAGACCACGGTACAGGGGTTGTTATTGGCGAAACCTGCGTTATTGGAAAAGATGTTAAAATTTATCAAAATGTAACTTTGGGAGCTCTTCATGTTACAAAAAATTTACAAAGAAAAAAACGTCATCCTACCGTTGAAGACAATGTAATTATCTATTCAGGAGCTACTATTTTAGGAGGCGAAACCGTTATTGGTCATGACTCTGTTATAGGAGGAAACGTTTGGCTTACCAAAAGTGTAGAACCGTTTTCGTTGATTTATTATACAACCCAATTAAAACATAAAAACGTAAGAAACTACAAAGAGCCGATTAACTTTATTATATAAAATTATTTTAAAATGAAAGTACATTCTATTACTGAAATTATTGGAAACACCCCACACGTTAGATTAGGTCGGTTGTTTCCCAACCATAATGTTTGGATAAAATTAGAACGCCAAAACCCGGGTGCCAGCATCAAAGACCGAATCGCATTGTCCATGATTGAAGCGGCAGAAAAAGACGGAAGTTTAAAACAAGGAGGGACCATTATTGAGCCTACTTCAGGAAATACCGGTATCGGAATTTCTTTAGTTGGTGCAGCCAAAGGATACCGAGTTATTGTAACCATGCCCGAATCCATGTCGGTTGAAAGAAGAAAAATCATGAAAGCCTATGGTACAGAATTTGTTTTAACACCGAAAGAAAAAGGGATGAAAGGAGCCATTGAAAGAGCAGAAGAATTGGCAAAAGAAACTGATGGAGCCGTTGTTTTACAGCAATTTGATAATCCTGTCAATCCTGAAATACATCGTGAAGCTACGGCTAAAGAAATCTTAAATGACTTTGAACAAGTCGATTACCTTATTACAGGTGTAGGAACAGGCGGACATATAACCGGTGTTTCAGAAGTTTTAAAAAAGCATTATTCAAACCTAAAGACATATGCAGTAGAGCCGGATACTTCTCCTGTTATTTCAGGTGGAAATCCGGGACCTCATCCTATTCAAGGAATCGGAGCGGGATTTATTCCTAAAAACTTACATACAGATACACTGGATGGAGCGGTTCAAGTTACCAAAGAAGAAGCCTTTGAGTGGGCTCGAAAAATTGCTAAAACAGAAGGAATTTTTGTAGGAATTTCAACCGGAGCTTCTTTGGCAGCAGTATCAAAGAAACTTAATGAAATGAAACCAGATGAAACTATTCTCACCTTCAATTACGATACGGGAGAACGTTATCTGTCTATCGAAGGATTGTATTGAAATCTTTTTTAGAGAGGTAGAGGTTATAAAAAAGACTAATCAGTACTGATTAGTCTTTTTGCGTTTTGTATGTAATTTTTTAAAACTTTCCTCTATTCCGCATCATAGGGTTTTGTATATTACGTCCTACATTAACTCGTTTCATTTGCTCCCGCATTAATTTTATTTGATCGGTTAACATATTAGAGGTATCGTTTTTTTTAGCCTCCTGCAATAAAGTTTCTGCTTCACGTTTCCGCCCTTTTGCCATGGCTGCCATAGCTAAATTTAATTTGGCTGCTGCGATATCATGTTTTTGCTTCAATCCTAAATTCAATGCTTTTTTCAATAAAATTTCGCCCTCTTTTAAAGTTCCTTTTTCTTGTTTTTGAGTCATTAAAAGTCCTTTCATATAATAGAAATAGGCTTCTTGGCTTTTTATTAATTGAGAAGAAGGATTTTTTACATAACTCAACCATTTTTCGGTAGCATCTAAATTTTGTTTTTGCAGATGGTAAAATGTCAAGAGTAAAAATTCATTTTTAAAATATAAAAATACAGGAATAATAGAAAGGAAAACCAAGAAAAATCCCCAACCGTATTCTTTTTCAAAAATACAGTAAACACCTCCTGCTAAAATTAAAACAGCTAATGAGATTTTAATATATTTATTCATCTTTTTTAAAAATTTGTACAAAAGTAATCATTTTAAAACAGAGCCGTTTCTTTATTTTTTCGGTATGTATTGGTTTTCTATAAATTCAACCAGCTTATACAGTTCCATGGGTCCTTTTTTTCTTACTAATTTAATGGTTTTTACAGGCGTTGTAATAAGGATAGAAGGCACATCGGTATAAGTTCCTCCGTATGAAGAACTGTATTTTTCAAAGGAAAAATCAGCTAATTTGCTTTCTAATTCTTGAAATTGACTTTCGGTTAAAGAAAATTCTTTTTCACCTATAAAAGAAACGTTTTTAATTCCTTTGTAATGAACGGTTTTGTCTTTATTTATGGTAATCACATACGTTGGACACTCTAATTTGCAGGGTGTTTTTTCTATACTGATTAGCTTGGATTCCTTTTTGGGATTAACAAAACACGAAATCATCCACAAAAAAATACCTATTGAATAAATCCACTTCATAATTTTAATGTTTATGTGCTGTTGTTCCACATACAAAACCTTTTCGTTTGGAAAAATCAAATGTTTGTCCTCTTAAATGGCTGTTAGGAATATTATTTGTGGCAAAAGTTTTTATATTTTGAAGATCGGTATAAGAATCCATACTTTTTACTTTTTGATCGGCAATAGTCGTTCCTGTAAAATTTACGGAATTTAACACGTACATCATAATGGTTTCTGCAATATCTTCTGCCGTATGGCTTGCTGCATACTCGGATACAAACTCGTTTTTATGAGCATTATAGTAGGCTACATAACTGCCGGCATTGTTATAATCACTTAAAATAGGAACCCAATAATCTTGATAAAAAATGTTTAAGTATGAATTTGAGTAAAAACAATTACTATCAAAATAATTATTACAAGTATTTTGATTCGATTCAGTTACAGAAGCCTGACTGTCATTAAGTGTTAGCACGTGACCAAATTCGTGTGCTATGGTATAGTTTACACCCAACTCACTGTTAAACGGAGCATCATAAGCATTATCAATAGCTAATTCAAATTTAAAAGTATTTCGTTTATTTGGTATGTAAGAAACTCTTCCGAGTGTGTTAAAACTCCCCACTTTTCCTAAATACAATGTAAATTCGCTGATTCGATTATAAAAATCTTTTGGAACAATTTTTTTAAACTGTTCAATAATTTCTTGATGTTTGGCAGTTTCTGTTTGCCACGATATATATTGAGAAGACACAGGATGATCATACGTTTTTATAAATTCATCATTCACAATATTATACGTTGTAATAGATTCACCATCCCAAGAGGTTGTTTGATTACTCACCAAAGAAGAATAACCCGATGCAACCGTTTTTCCCGCTCTTCCGTCTGATTGAACCGGCGTAACTTCTGCTGAAAGGTATTTGTCAGTATCGGCACTTGTAATATTATACGTTGCTTGTGTAGCTCCACTAATCAATCCTTTGTTTACACCACTCTGACTATCAGACCGATACCACTTAAATAGCGTATTCCCTTCCGCATCATTTTCCGCATCATAATAATCATACCTAATGATTAAAACACTTCCCGGAGTTAGAACCGTTGTTCCTTTAACCAAATCCAAGTTACGAGCTTCAGGAGTTGCGTTTGTATTTTCTTTATTATCGTCATCGTTGGAACAATTGGATAATATTGCCAGCATAATCACTAGTATTCCTAAAATTTTAACTTTTTTCATCAGTATTTTTTTTATAGTTGATAAATCCACTGCATCATGTCTTTATAATTTTCTGGATTAATTCCATGCCCTGCAGGATATTCTCTATAAATATAGTTTATTTTTAAATGGTGCATAATTGATTTTATATTCCTTGCCCATTCTACCGGAATAACGGCATCTTCACTACCGTGAGAAATGAAAAAATTGAGATGAGAAACGTCTTTTTTACTTTCTTTTGGTAAAATGTGAGACTCAGGGTAACCACTTAGAGCCACAACGTTTTGAATTAAATCCGGATTATGCAAAGCCAAAGAATAACTTAAAATACATCCTTGACTAAAACCGCATAAGGTTATGCCTTTTTTTGAAAGATTTTGTTCTTTTGTAAACTGTTCTATAAAATTTTTAATTTGATCACGGGCTTCCAAAGCCTGTTCAAAATTAGAATGCTTTTCCATGTTTACAAAATCGATGTCATACCAACAGAATCCTCCAAAAGAAACACTGCGTATTCCTTGCAGACTCACTATATGATATTTTGGAGGCAAATCTTCTGCAAAACCAAACAGGTCTGCTTCATTACTTCCATATCCGTGAATTAAAACCAGTAAAGGGGCAAGTTCTTTTTCAACTTTTGGTTTTCGTTCCAGGTATTTAATTCCAAATTTTTCTTGTAACATCATAAAAATTAAAAAAGTACTTTAAAAATGTACTCAAAATTACGAAAATAAAATGACATTGTAATTTACTTTGGTAACCATACTACTTCTCTTTGAGGGAATGGTATTTTAATTTTTTCTTTATCCAAAGCTAATTTAACCGCTTCAGAAACATTAAAAAATACATCCCAATAATCTTTGGAGTTTGAGAAACAACGAACGGACAAATCCACAGAACTTTCTCCCAAAGAAACCACATGAACACTAATATCCATCGTTGTTTTTACTGAGGGTACATCTTTTACGGCGTTAATAATTACTTTTCTGGCTTTTTTTATATCTTCATCATAGCCAATTCCTACGGAAACATCCACCCGCAAAAAACCATTTTCTGTATAATTTATAACAGGATTGTTATAAACAGGACCGTTTGGTAGTATAACTCGTTTATTATCTCCGGTTTTTAATATGGTGTTAAACACTTCTATTTTTTCTACAAAACCGGTATGGTTTTGAGATTCTATCAAATCCCCCACTTTGAATGGTTTAAAAAACAAAATAAGAATTCCTCCCGCAAAATTTGATAGACTTCCTTGCAAAGCCATTCCTACAGCTAAAGCAGCACCTCCTAAAACCGCTATAAAAGAAGTCGTTTTAAACCCTACAGTTTCAGCAGCAGCAAAAATCACCAAAATTTTTAATAAAATGGCTACTAAAGGTACTAAAAACTGTCTTAACGAAATATCCAGTTCCCTTTTTATTAATCTTTTTTCAATTAATTTTGCTATTTTTCCTGCAAACCAAAATCCTACAATCAGTATTATAATGCCTCCTAAAACCTTCATTCCATATTCAGAAACAAAGGTTATAATCGTTTCCAATGACAAATTTTCCAACATTTTTATTCTTTTGAAAACAAAAATAATCTTTTCCAACAATCTTTTTATAAAATCAATTCAAAAAATAAAAAATCCCGATAAAATTTTATCGGGATTTGATTATGAAATACCAAGAATATTATAATCCTAATTTCTTTTTTGCATCGTTGGTAGCTCCATCGATTTTATTCCCTGCTTCTTTTTTAGCATCTTCTACACCTTTTTCACCAGAGGCTTTCAGGTCTTTAGCAGTTCCTTCAACAGCTTCAACTGTATTGTTTACTGCCTCTTTCCCTTCCTTAATAGCTTCGTTGGTAGTTTCTTTCGCTTCTTTGATTGTCTTTTTTCCTTCTTCTAAAACAGAATTTTTAGCATTCTCTAATTCTGATTTTGCAGCATCTAATTCGGCTTGAATTTCAGCTTTTTGTTCTTCGGTAGCACTTGCCAATTTTGTAGTTAATTCATCCACCTTAGCTTGAGCAGTATTAACAGTCTCATTAGCAACTTCTTCAATAGTTTCTTTAGTGGCATCAACAGCATCTGTTGTTGTTTCTTCAACAGATTCAATAGCACTTGCTGTATCTTCAGCAACTCCTTCAGCAGTTTTTTTACAAGATGTAAACACCATTGCAAATACAACGAATAATCCTAATAATGTTTTGTTTAATTTCATTTTTTTAATTTTTTACTAATAACTAATAGCAAATTTATACATTTATGCGAATAAAAAAATATTTTTTATGAAAGAATACCTGAAATGGATAATTATTTAGGAAGCTTCTTCCCATTGTTTTTATTTTCTTTTTTCACATAGGGTGTTTTGGAATAACCATTTTAGGCGTATTGATCATTAACAAAAAAAAATAATTATACAGATAATTCCACACGAAATCCTTCGTTGGAGCGAATATTAAAAGCAGTTTGATCTTCAAACACCAAATATTGTCCTTTAATTCCCTTTAAAACTTTTTTAAATTCAGGCAACTTGGTTAAATTAATCGAATGTATTTTTTCCGGATAAGAATTCATCGGAAAATCAAAATGATATTCTTTACTATCTTCTGTATAAAATTCTTGGACTTCTTGTGGAAGATATTTTTTTAACGATTTTTTTGTTTCTAACAAATTGATTTCTGGAGAATTAGAGGTTAGCATTTTTCTCCAATTGGTTTTATCTGCTACATATTCTTTTAAAGCAACTTCCGTAATTCCTGCCAAATAACGATTAGGAACCCGCACTAAAGGAATAGCACTTTCTGCTCCTTGGTCAATCCAACGTGTCGGGATTTGAGATTCACGCGTTACACCTACTTTTAAATTACTTGAATTAGCCAAATAAACAATATGAGGTTGCAATTGTATTTTTTCTTCATATTCCAATACCCGATCTTCGATTCCTAAATGAGCTTGGCTCAATTCGGGTTTCATAACCCAATCTCCGGCAATTGGAGTTTCAAAAAAACACTTTTTACAAAAACCCTGCCTAAATATAAGTTTATCTTCATGGCAATTTAAACATTTATATCCTATATGTTTAAAATACAACGATTTATTAATAAATTGATTTACATTTATTATATGAGTGTCCAAATCTAAAAAATAATTAACCGGCTTTCCGTTTTCTGTTATCATTTTTTTTAAAACACCTTCTACTTTCATCTTTTTTTCTTAAAATTAAGATTATACTAAGATACAAATCTGTTTTGTTTTTAATTTGAAAATTTTAGTATTTTTACGCTTTATTGCATTTTTATATGATAATAGGATCGCTCATAAATTTATATTTAAAAGCACGTATTCAGAATGTTGAATCATTTATTGAAACTCCGATTGACACTCAGCAACGAGTTCTTGATTATTTGGTGTCTGTGGGTAAAAATACCGAATTAGGCAAAAAATATGACTTTGCATCCATACAATCTTATCAAGATTTTTCTCGAAATGTGCCTTGGGTTACTTACGAAGATTTTGAACCTTTAATTGAACGGACTCGTTTGGGAGAAAAAAATATAATTTGGCCAACTGCAATTAAATGGTTTGCCAAATCTTCCGGAACAACCAATGCAAAAAGCAAATTCATTCCCATTAGTAATGAATCACTCGAAAATTGCCATTTTAAAGCAGGGAAGGATATGCTTTCACTATATATAAGAAACAATCCTGAAACCAAAATTTTTCAGGGGAAGGCTTTGCGTTTGGGAGGCAGTCAGGAATTACATGAAGCCGGTGTTTCTCGTTTTGGTGATCTTTCAGCAGTTATTATCAAAAACACCCCTTTTTGGGCTGATATAAAAAGTGTTCCAAATCGAGAAGTTTCATTAATGAGTGATTGGGAGCCTAAATTAAAAGCTATTATAGAACAAGTAATTAAAGAAGATGTTCGTAGCATGGGCGGTGTTCCTTCTTGGATGATGGTACTGCTAAACCAAATTCTACAAGAAACCGGAAAAACGACCATAGCAGAAGTTTTTCCTAATTTGGAAGTGTTTTTTCATGGAGGAATCAGTTTTAAACCCTATGCTGAAAGTTACCGAGAAATGATAGGAAAACCCATTAATTATTGTGAAATATACAATGCATCAGAAGGTTTTTTTGCTTTACAAGATACTAAAGAAACCAAAGAAATGCTTTTACTGCTTGACTACGGTATCTTCTACGAATTTATCCCCATGGAAACGTTTCATTCCGAAAATCCGAAAATCATTCCTTTAGAAGAAGTAGAAATTAGAAAAAATTATGCTTTAGTCATTACGACCAACGGTGGATTATGGCGTTACATCATTGGTGATACTGTTAAATTTACCTCTTTAATACCTTATCGGATTATCGTATCGGGAAGAACCAAACATTATATTAATGCTTTTGGAGAAGAAATAATTATAGAAAATGCGGAGGAGGCGCTACATTTTGCCTGCAATGCTACCCAAGCAAAGATAAAAGATTATACTGCCGGTCCTGTTTATATGAAAGGAAAACAATCGGGTGCTCATGAATGGATTATTGAATTTGAACAAAAACCGAATGATTTTGAAAAATTTAAGTTTTTGTTGGACGAACATTTGCAAAGCCTTAACTCTGATTATGAAGCCAAACGATATAACAATATGACGTTAAATCCTCCTAAAATTCATATAGCACGTGAAAATTTATTTTTTGATTGGATGAAAAAAAAGGGGAAATTAGGTGGTCAAAATAAAGTACCTCGTTTAGCCAATACACGTGAGTTTTTAGAACCGCTCTTAGAAATGATTATCAGTAGTTCATTATGAATTAAAATCGTTAATTTATGCCTTGTTTTTATTGGTCATAATGCCTAAAATAACTTCATCGGTTTTATTCATTCCATTTTGTGCCAGTTTCCCAATATTCTGAATGGTTGTTTCTACACAATCGCCTACAATCCCATCGCCTCCATTCATTACGTGTTGAGCTTTAGCAAGCATTGCTGAATCAAAAGCAGCCGTTACACCTGTGGCTATTTTAGAAGCACAGGAGCCTTTAGCTCCATCACAAATAATACCGGAAACATTCCCTAACGTGTTGGTAATGGCATTACTTACTGTTTGATAATCACCTCCTTGAATAAAAGCAATGCCTCCACTTACAGCAGCAGAAGCACAAATAACACCGCAATAAGCAGACAATCGTCCTACATTGGTTTTTAAATGTACTGTGGATAAATGAGACATAAACAAAGCTCTATAAAGTTCTTCTTTTGTCAGATTGTGATCAATAACATATTTAATGATAGGTAAAGAGGCTGTCATTCCTTGATTTCCACTACCACTGGTTGTCATAACAGGTAAGGCACATCCGCTCATTCTTGCATCACTTCCCGCAGCAGCAAAACTTGCTGAACGGTTTCGCTGATCATTACCATAAACACCGGAATCCATATTGTCTTTTATCATTTTACCGACATTGATACCATAATTACCTTTTAAACCTTCTTCTGCAATAGCCGTATTGAAGTGAATGACTTGGTCAAATTTTTCTGAAATCAGGTTGATATCTATGGTTTTTGCCAATTCGTAAATTAATTGAATTGATAATATTTTTCGATCGGTTAAGGAAGAGTTAAAATCAGCATCATTACAAGGACGGTCAATTAAAGTAACGCCGTTACGAATTACTTTGGTAATATTGGTGTGAACATGTTTTATTTCAACAGAAACCGATTCTGTTTGGCTAATGGCTTCAATACGGCAATATAACTTTATAGAGGTGTTTTCATGAATAACTTCGACATTTCCTAAATCAATAAAATCTCTAATTTCCTGAAGTTGAGAAGGCTGTATATTACTGATAACCAAAAGTTCTTTTTTGGCATCGCCAGCTAAAGCACCCATAGCCGAGGTGGCTTCTATTCCGATCATCCCGCCACTATTGGGAACAACAACACTTTTTACATTTTTTATAATATTTCCTGATACATAAACCATTAACTTTTCAGGTTTCTTTTGAAGAATTTCAACAGCTTTCGCAGCCGTATAAGCCAATGCGATAGGCTCTGTACAACCTTCGGCGGGAATAATTTCTTCTTCTAAAATGTTTAAAACTTGTTTTTTTACAACTTCATTAATCTTCATAACCTTTTGCTTTGAAGCATCAAAAATACTAAATTATACAGTAATATGCTTTACAAAACGGTATATTTAAAGTATTTTGACAAAAATTTGTATCTTATACGGAAAATAGGGTTATGAAAGAGGATTTTTTGTATTACGTTTGGAAATATCATTTATACAGCACATCGTTATTAAAAACAGTTCAGGGAGATGCAATTGAAATTATTAAAAGTGGAAGAAGAAATAATTCTTCAGGTCCTGATTTTTTAGAAGCTCAAATTAAAATAGAAACTATTTCATGGGTTGGAAATGTAGAAATTCATGTAAAAAGTTCTGACTGGAATCGACACAAACACCAATACGACAAAGCGTATAACAATGTAGTGTTACACGTTGTTTTTGAACACGATTTGATTATCCGGAATGAAAGAGGAGAAGTCATTCCTACATTAGTATTAAAAGATAAAATACAATCGCATATTTGGAAAAATTATCAAAATTTTCTGCAAACACATTGTGATTTTATTCCTTGCGAAAAAAACATTATCCATTTTGAAAATACACTGATAAAAAATCATTTTAAAACACGGCTGTTAATCGAGCGTTTTGAAGAAAAAACACAATTAATTGAAAAAAAACTACAACAAACTCAATTCAATTGGGAGGCGGTTTTATTTATTTTTCTAACAAAATATTTTGGAACAAAAATAAATCGTGAAGCTATGGAATTGGTTGGCTCATCATTTGATTTTGCCGTTTTAAAAAAATGCGGTCATAAAAAAGAGCAATTAGAGGCTTTACTGTTTGGGCAAGCAGGATTTTTAGAAAATCCGATAGAAGACACCTATTTTAACCAATTACAGTCCGAATACCGATTTTTACAATCCAAATTTGAATTGCAACCTTGTAAAAGTTCTATTTTTAAGTTTTACGGAGTACGTCCGCCGAATTATATTACCATTCGCTTAGCCCAACTAGCTTCGTTGTATCATGAATATCATAATTTATTTTCTTTTTTAATGAAGATAAAATCTGTAAAGAATATATATCCGTTGTTTGATATTAAAGTGGATAAATACTGGGAAACTCATTACCATTTTGGAAAAAAAACAATACGTTCTTCTAAGAGAAAACTTTCAGAATCTTTTATAGATTTAATAGTTATTAATGCTATCCTGCCCATACAATATTGTTATCAAAAGCAAAGAGGAAAACACGATATAGAAATCATTGAAAAAATATTGTGTGAAATTAAAGCTGAAAACAATACGATTATAAAAAATTTCGGAAAATTAAAGTTACAATCGCATAATGCTTGGGATTCTCAGGCATTAATTCAATTAAAAACAAAATACTGTAACCAAAAAAAATGTTTAAATTGCGAGATAGGAAATAAATTATTGCAAAGAAAAAATTGAAATATGTTGGAAAAAATACGTCGGTTTTTAGAACGATACGGATTTGAGGTGTGCGAACGCTTGGCTGATAAAATGGGCATTCGACCAAGTTTGGTGCGTTTAAGTTTTATTTATCTATCGTTTGTTACAGCAGGAATTACGTTTCCTATATATCTGTTTATGGCTTTTTTTTTTAAAATAAAAGATAAATTATTTTTAAAAAGAAAATCAGTATTTGATTTATGAAGGATGATTCTTTAACAATTAAAATTCGCTTTTTAGTTATAGCCTTGTGTTCAATTTTTATTTTTGGAACGTTAGGATACGTCTATATATCAGGATATTCATTTGTAGAAGCCTTATATATGACAGTTATAACGGTTACAACCGTGGGATTTGAGGAGGTTCATCCGTTAAGTGATGCAGGAAAAATTTTTACAATATTTTTAATATTTATAAGTATAGGATTGGTAGCATATTCAGCTTCTATGGTAGGAAAAGCCTTGTTAGATGGTGGTTTAATGCAAAGATATAAAGAAAACATCATGAATAAACAACTTAAAACATTAGAAAATCATACCATTATTTGCGGATTTGGAAGAAATGGACGACAAGCAGCACAAAAATTAAAAGTATCCGACCATCCATTTTTGGTAATAGAAAAAGAGCACTCAGAAATTATAAACCATGAAGATATTATATCTTTTATAATTGAGGGAGATGCAACTCAAGATCAAGTTTTAGAAAAAGCAGTCATTAGTAAAGCAGACTCCTTAATTACAACACTTCCAAGCGATGCTGCTAATTTATTTATTGTTTTAACAGCTAGACAATTAAATCCAAAAATAAAAATTATTAGCAGGGCGAGTAGCCATCATTCGGTTAAAAAATTAAAAATTGCCGGAGCAGACCATGTTATTATGCCTGATAAAATTGGAGGAGAACATATGGCCTCTCTAATTGTTACGCCGGGTGTGTTAGAATTTTTAGATAATTTAAGTGTAGAAGGAAGTTATCAGAATAATATTGTTGAAATCTATTCAGAAGAATTTCCAAGAAAATTTATAGGAAAATCCATTTTGGATTTGGATTTAAGAAAAAAATCAGGGGTTTCAGTCATTGGTTTTAAAGATCCAAAAGGAGAATATTTTGTAAATCCGGATGCAACAACTCAAATTGTTGAACATTCATCATTTATTATTTTGGGAAAACCGGAACAGATAACTACATTAAAGGAAGTATTTGATATAAAAAATAAGAAACTTTAACCGCAACAAACGATATGATTAAAAATAGTACAAGTTTTGCTTTAGCCATTTTTTTGATTTCTTTCAGTTTCTCTCAAGAGCTAAAAATTAAAGAAATCATTACTGACGACAGCTCAGAAATCGGAACAGCAGGAATCAAATTAGAAGTAGAAGGAGGAACAGATCCTTATACTTATCATTGGGATAAAGCCAATATCGGATTAAATCAAAACGAAGCCTCCGGACTATCCGAAGGAGAAAAATATCATGTAAAAATTGTAGATGCAAACGGATTAGAAGCAGAAAAAACCATTAAAATACCTGCAAAATCTTTTGCAGAATCAGTAAGTGCCCAATTTACACCTTTGGTAACTTTTTTGGATAAAATACTTTTCTTTGATCCCTTTACACCTTTTTATGATAACAGAGTACGAGACGATAATGGTGAAATTGTATTAAATCCGAACGGAACACCTCAAACGATTAAAATTCCTTTTTTGGTAGTTTGGCTGGTTTTAGGAGCATTATTTCTGACATTACGAATGGGATTTATTAATCTCAGAGGAATACGGCACTCATTGGATTTGGTAAGAGGAAAATACGATGACCCGAATGCACCGGGTCAAGTAACACATTTTCAGGCTTTAGCAACGGCCGTTTCCGGAACGGTAGGTTTAGGAAATATTGCAGGAGTAGCTGTAGCAATTGCAACGGGAGGTCCGGGAGCCACATTTTGGATGATTTTAGCCGGATTTTTAGGAATGTCCATGAAATTTGTTGAGTGTACACTCGGGGTTAAATATCGTGATATTGCTTCAAACGGAAAGGTATATGGAGGACCTATGAATTATTTAAACAAGGGATTTTCTAAAAGAGGTTTCAAAGGACTTGGAAAAATTCTTTCCGTAGTTTATGCTGTTGTCGTAATTTTAGCTGCTTTTGCAGCAGGATCCATGTTTCAGTCTAATCAAGCGGCAGCACAAATTGCTAATGTTTTTAAAATGGTAGATCCAAGTACCGTCAAATTAGGAACAGGTATTATCATTGCCGGTTTGGTGTTTATTGTTATTGTAGGAGGAATTAAAAGTATAGCCAATGTAACGGATAAAATCGTTCCGGCTATGGCAGGAATGTATATCATAATGTGTCTGGGTGTCATTCTTGCTGATATAAAAGAGGTAGGAAATGCTTTCAGACTTATTTTTGACGGAGCATTTTCTTCAGAAGCTATGTACGGAGGTTTTTTAGGTGTTATGATTCAAGGATTCAGACGAGCAGCTTTTTCAAATGAAGCCGGCTTGGGATCAGCTTCTATAGCACACTCTGCAGCAAAAACAAACCATCCTGTAAGCGAAGGATTTGTAGCTCTTTTAGAACCATTTATAGACACCATAGTTGTTTGTACATTAACGGCTTTGGTTCTGATTTTCTCCGGTGTTTATACCGATGTTTCTATTTCGGGTTCTGCCATGACGGCAAAAGGATTTGGAACAGTATATGGAAGTATTTCCAATGTGTTGATAACCATTGCTATTTTCCTATTTGCTTTTTCAACCATCATCACATGGTCATATTATGGAGTTAAAGCTACAGCCTATTTATTTGGTGATTCTAAATTTGTGAATTTAGGATTTAAAATAATCTTTGTCTGTACCGTTATATTTGGTGCAGTAATCGGTTTGGGTGCAGTTGTTGATTTTGCCGATATGATGTTCCTTTCATTGGCATTACCCAATTTGATAGGATTGTATTTAATGTCCGGTGAGGTTGCATCTGACTTGAAAAAATATTTGTCTAAAGTAAAATCAGGTAATCTAAAAGAATAAAAACTTTAAAAGTAAAAACCATGAAAAAACTAAAATCTTATTTTGATTTTAACAAGCAAAATCGAAACGGTGTTTTAGCTTTATTAATGCTGTTGTTATTCTTTCAAGCTGGAATTTTGCTCTATAAACCAAAATTATCTCAAAAAAAGACATCAAAAGAACAACGAGTACATCTTGTAACGTTACAAAAAGAATTAGAATCTAATAATGATCAAGTTCATTATAAAAAATTTGACCCCAATAAAATAGATCAAGAAGCGTGGATGAAGTTGGGCTTCAGCGAAAAACAAGCTCACGTAATTTTAAAATACAGAAAAAGTCTGAACGGATTTTCTAATTTGGAAGAAATCAAAGAATGCTTTGTAATTTCTGATGAAAAATTTGAAGAATTAGAACCTTTTATAGAACTAAATCCTGCATCTTACCAAAAATCAATAGAAAAAAAGGAAAATTTTTATACCAAAACAACAAGTAAATTAAACCCATTTAATCCTAATCAGTTAGACCAAAAGGCTTGGGTGGAGTTGGGTTTTAGTGAAAAACAAGCTCATGTAATCTTAAAATACAAAAAAAGTCTGGGAGGAACATTTAAGACAAAAGAAGAAATTAAATCGTGCTTTGTAATTTCAGATGAAAAATTTGAAGAATTAGAACCTTTTATAGAACTAAATCCTGCATCTTACCAAAAATCAATAGAAAAAAAGGAAAATTTTTATACCAAAACAATAAGTAAATTAAACCCATTTAATCCTAATCAGTTAGACCAAAAGGCTTGGGTGGAGTTGGGTTTTAGTGAAAAACAAGCTCATGTAATCTTAAAATACAAAAAAAGTTTGGGAGGAACATTTAAGACAAAAGAAGAAATTAAAGCGTGTTTTGTGATTTCTGATGAAAAATTTCAACAAATTAAACCGTATATTATTTTTGAAAAACAGGAAAAAACAAGCAGTGATGATTTGAATGTATGCAGTGTAAAAGATGTGGAAGCTCAAAATATTACGAATAAAAAAGCACAGCGAATTATTAATTACAGAAAGGCTTTAGGAGGTTTTTATGACTGGAATCAATTAGTAGAAATAGGACTCAGTCCAACAGACATAAAGCATCTAAAAATCCCATTCAAGTTGAAAACTCCAATAATAAGGATGAATGTAAACAAAGGCGAACTTTATACTTTTAAAAAACATCCGTATATTACCCAAGATTTCTTAAATTTTTTAAAAAAGAGCCGAGACAAAAATGTTAAATTTTCCTCCTTTCAAGAAATTGAAAATCAATACAACAAACCATTAAATAAATTACTGGAACACTATTTATTATACTAATCAAATAAAAATAAGAAGATGAATTTTGACCGATCCGAATCACAAAAAATGATAGCTGAATCTACGAAAGCGTTTGCCAACCAACATATTTTACCTCATTATAGAGAATGGGACAACCACATGATTTTTCCGGTTGAATTATTCAGAAAGCTGGGAAAACAAGGATTAATGGGCATTTTAGTTCCTGAAGAGTTGGGAGGATCAGGTCTTTCTTATTTTGAATATATTGATATTATTGTGGAATTATCTAAGGTCGATCCTTCAATCGGGTTAAGTATAGCTGCCCACAATTCGTTGTGTACAAATCATATTTTGAGCTTTGGCACTGAAGAGCAAAAGAAAAAATGGATACCGAAATTAGCTTCCGGAGAATGGATTGGAGCATGGGGGCTTACAGAACATAATACCGGTTCTGATGCTGGAGGAATGATAACTACTGCTGTAAAAGAGGGAGGTGATTGGATTATCAACGGTGCTAAAAATTTTATAACACATGCTATTTCAGGAAATATTGCCGTAGTCATTGTTCGAACAGGAAAAAAAGGCGATTCGCATGGGATGACGGCTTTTGTGATTGAGAAAGGAACGTCTGGGTTTTCTGCAGGTCAAAAAATTGATAAACTGGGAATGCGAGCCTCTGAAACAGCCGAATTATTATTTGATAATGTACGTGTTCCGGATGCCAATCGTTTGGGAGAAGTAGGAGAAGGGTTTATTCAAGCTATGAAAATATTAGATGGAGGTCGTATTTCAATAGGAGCATTGGGATTAGGTATTGCAAAAGGAGCTTATGAAGCCTCTTTAAAATATTCAAAAGAAAGAAACCAATTTGGAAAACCGATAGGGCAGTTTCAAGCCATTGGGTTTAAATTGGCTGATATGTTAACCAAAATTTCTGCGGCTGAGTTGTTGTTATACAAAGCAGCACATTTAAAAGAAAAAGAAGAAAAAATGACTAATGAGGGAGCTATAGCTAAAATGTATGCCTCAGAAATTGCCGTTGAAATTTCTACCGATGCTGTCCAAATTCACGGAGGATACGGTTACACAAAAGATTTTCCGGTAGAAAAATTCTATCGAGATTCCAAATTATGTACAATAGGAGAAGGAACTACTGAAATACAAAAGTTGGTTATCTCAAAAAACCTAATGAAATCCTGAAAAAATGCCTGTAAATAAGAATTTTATAAACAAATTTATTGTTATAGAATAAAAAAAACGCCGAAAACAAAGATATATAAACCTATTTAAGAAAATTTTGGCATTAGTTTTGCAATATTTAATAAAAAGTAAGATTAAATAGTATAATATAATGAAAAGGATTCTACCATTTTTAATCATCTTTGTTTTAATAGCAAGCGTATCGCTTACAAAAAATATAAACAGTGAGTTCCATGTAACAACAACAAAGATTGATTATAATTCTGCTTCCCAAAAAATTAGTGTCTCAATTAAATTTTTTACAGAAGATATTGAAAATGCTTTAAACAAAAAGAGTACGGATACATCATTTAAAAATTCATTGAATCAATATGTTACAAATAATTTTAAAATGAAAATTAACGGAACTTCAAAAAGCTTAAGATTGACGGGAACAAATGCGTCACAAAAAACGACTTGGGGGTATTTTGAAATTTCAGAGATAACAGAGGTAAAAGAAATTGAAGTAAATAATACTATATTGTTGAATTTATCCGGACAAAAAAACATCATGAACTTCTCTATTAACGGGCAACGAAAATCACTTGTAGGGAACAATGACCAAAAAGTTGTAAAGGCAACATTTTAAATAAATTACAAAAAAAAGAAGTGAATAGAGGATTATTCGCTTTTTTTATTATTTTTGCCTCATTATTAATGAATAGTTGATTTTAATTTAGACACAAATGAGAAAAGTATTTTTTTTAATCGCTACAACGCTATTTTTAGCTTCTTGTAGTCTTACAAAGGAAAACAAAGAGTACAGAAAAGCCATTGACGGAAAATGGATTATAGAGGACGTTACTTATGAAGGTCCTGAAGGAACATTTGACATCGATGCTTTTGGAGAAGGAAAGCCGGAGTGCTTTATCGGAAGCACGTGGATTTTAAACCAAAACAACAGTTCCGGTACCTATAATTTACCAGGAGAAGCAGATTGTAATTCAGGGCAGAGAATAATTAATTGGTCTGTATATCAACCTGCATCAGGACTTAGTTATTTTCAATACAAAGTAACAAGTGGTTTTAAAGCTAAAAATATTGTTAGTGGCTATCGGTTGGGAGTAGATATGGTTTCTTCTACAAAAATGATATTACGTTCTTCTAACAAAATAGAAGGAGAAAATGAAAGCTACGATATTATTTACCATTTTAGACGATAATCAAAATAATCTATAAAATTTTTAAATATTCTTAAACATGAAAAATTTAACAACAAAATTAAGTGCATTCGTTATGGTGTGGGCATTGATTTTCAGTTCTTGTTCTACAATGCAAAATGCTAATAACCAACAAAAAGGGACAGGAATTGGAGCTGTTGGTGGTGCTGTGATTGGAGGCATTATCGGAAACCAAGTTGGTTCAGGACATTCTGAAATAGGAGCTTTAATAGGGGCTGTAATCGGAGGTGCTGCAGGTAATGTTATCGGAGCAAAAATGGATCGTCAGGCAGAACGAATTGAAAATGAAGTTCCGGGAGCTAAAGTGGAGCGTGTAAATAATGGAGAAGCTATTGCCGTTACTTTTGATGGTGAAAGTGGAGGCGTTACTTTTGATACAGCAAAATATACTGTTACAGCAAGCTCTCAAAGTACATTAAATAAATTAATTGATATCTTCAAGGCACATCCTGATACGGATTTATTAATTAACGGTCATACTGATAACGTAGGAAGTGATGCTAATAACATGACACTATCTCAAAAGAGAGCAATGTCTGTTCAAAATTATTTGGTAGCTAACGGAATCGATGCTTCTCGTATAACGACAAAATGGTATGGAGAAACAATGCCTAAAGAAAGTAACGATACAGCAGAAGGAAGAGCTCTAAACCGACGTGTAGAAGTCTTAATCACAGCAAATGATAAAATGGTTGAAGAGGCTAAAGAACAAGTAGGAGAGTAAAAAACCAAAAGAAAAATATATAAACCTTGTAATTGTATCATGAAACGATACGACATATTACAAGGTTTATTTTTTAGAAAAAAGTATTCTCAAATCAAACTCATAAAGCATTTTTATATGCTTCCCAGCCTAATTTTTGATATTTTTTAGTCGCTTCTGTAGTATTCTCTGCTTGATAAATACCGCGACCTACAATAATAAAATCCGTTTCGTATTCTTTAAACACTTTTTCAGGTGTATTATATTGTTGCCCAAAATTATCGCCTACTGTTTCAAAATGAATGCCCGGTGTAAACAAGAGTAATTCTTCCGGTAATTTGCTTTGTGCCACGCCACCAATCACTTGAGGATTACTCATTGCAATTCGCTTAGCAGCATCTAGATATCCTTTGCTGGTTAAAGCACCTTTTGAAGACATTTCTAGAATGGGGACAACTGCTACACTACTGTTAGCAAAGGCTTCCAACGATTCTTTTCCTGCAATAACATGAGTTGTGATTAAATCTGCCCAGTCAGCTATTTTATAAAGTCCTTTTTCAAACTGTAATTTTTGTGTATTTCCTATGTCTGCAAATTTACGGTCTTCAAAAATCAGAAATTCATATTTTTTTGCTAATTCCTTTAAACATACAATAAAATCTTGCGTAAAATCCTCATAAACATCAACATGCAGTTTTAAGGCACAAATCTGTTTCCCAACTTCTTCGGCTAATTTTAATATTTCTTTTCCACTCGACAAATCAGCCGCACAAATTAAATTGGATTTCTTTTTTAAAGCAATCTGAACCAATTCATGAGCTTTAGGATGTTGTATGTACTTCAACTTTTCTTCATATGATTTCCGCTTGGCTATATAATTAGTTACATCTTGATTATCTTGTACAAATTCCAATACACTATCAATAGTAGCTTGCCCTACTCTTCCGTGTTTATCTAAAATTTGCAGGGCTTCTTCAATCGTAAATAAAGTGTGTAGCTTGTAGCCTTTACTGCGTAACAAATTGCTTCCTCCCTGTTGGCGGTCAATAACGACTACCATACTTTCTACAATCAACCCTTCATTTTCTACTTCTTCAATAGTTTCAATCAAACTTTTTCCTGAAGTGATTACATCTTCAACCAAAAGAACCCGATTACCTTTTTTATAAACTCCTTCAATCAGTTTCTTTGTACCGTAACCTTTATTTTCTTTCCGTTTGATAATCAAAGGAATATCATACGAAAGCGACATAGCTGTAGCCATGGGTAAAGCAGAATACGGAACACCACAAATTATCTTATATTGGTCTTCTTGTGTAGCATCCATCATGAGATGTGAAAGATGTTTTAAAAGATCAGGACGTGATGCAATGGAACGTAAATCTATATAAAAAGGCGAAATTACACCACTTTTTAAAGTAAATTGTCCAAATTTGATAATTCCCAACTCGAAAATACTAAGAAGAAATTTTTCTTTAAGATTCATCTGAATTTGATTTTAGCAAAGATAATTTATATTATCTTTACATTCAAATAATTCTCATGCCAAATATTGATTTATCTACCCAAATTGGTGGTTTTAAATTAGATAACCTTATTTTTAATGCATCAGGACCTCGTTGTACGACCAAGGAGGATTTAACCGTACTTTTAGAATCTTCGTCAGGAGCGTTTATATCGAAAAGTGCTACGACAGAACTGCGTGAAGGAAATCCTTGTCCCCGCTATGTTAGCGTCCCTTTAGGGAGTATTAATTCTATGGGGTTACCTAATTTAGGAATTGATTTTTACTTGGATTATTTTAAACAACATCAAAAATCTTTGACCAAACCCATGTTTTTATCCGTTGCAGGATTGAGTTTAGAAGAAAATTTAGAAATTCTGCATAAAATTCATACTTCAGACTTCATTTTTCCCATAGAGTTGAATCTTTCGTGTCCTAACGTTCCGGGGAAACCCCAAACAGCCTACGATTTTGAACGCACACAGGAGGTTTTAGAAAAAGTGTTTAAATTTTATGAAAAACCTTTAGGAATCAAGCTTCCTCCCTACTTTGATTTGATTCATTTTGAGCAAATAGCACTGATTTTAAATCGGTTTCCTATTCAATTTGTAACCTGTGTAAACAGCATTGGAAACGGTTTGTACATTGATGTAGATAAAGAGTCGGTGGTAATAAAACCTAAAAATGGTTTTGGCGGTATGGGTGGTGATTACATAAAACCTACGGCGTTGGCTAATGTACGCCAATTTTATACGTTACTTCGTAAAGATATTCAAATTATAGGCTGCGGTGGAATAAAAAACGGGCAAGATGTTTTTGAGCATATATTATGTGGTGCTTCTGCCGTTCAAATTGGCACACAATTAATGAAAGAAGATGTTGCCACTTGTTTTAACCGGATTTCTCAAGAATTAGAAAATATTATGTATCAAAAAGGATACTCAAAAATAGAACAATTTAAAGGAAAATTGAAAACTTTATAATAAATTTGGTTAAAAAACATTCTCAAAATTGACAAAAAAAGCAATGTATGGAATTTTAGCATTTATAATTGGAATAGGAATTGCCTGCTATTCTGAGTCTTTTTTCCGTAGCTTAATTCAAGCCATTTTTAAATGGTCTACTTCTGATAAAATTCAATTCGTTGGAAAAAACTTTTTTGCATTCTCTAACAAACTTTATTTTATAACATTTGGAATCGGATTTTTGATATTGACTATTGAAAATTTGAATCAAAAATGTACTCAAGTATTGAAAAATGGAATTATAAGCTTTCTGATTTTTGGTATTTTATTAGTTGGAATTTCAGCCATGGATGCTAATATAAAAATTATGGAATGTACAGCTTGTGATGATGGAATTAGAAAATTACATTGGAATGAAATAAATTATGGACTGATTTTAGGAACAAGTGCTATCATTCCAGTTATTCCAAGTTTAATAAGAATGATAAAACAGAGAAAGAAGCCAATGCACAACACTTTGTATAAGCAATAGAGAGGTTAAATCAAGCCTTATTCCACACTTCTATATTATATTTGTTGAATATATAAAAATGTAAACTTAGGAAGTTTTATAAGCACATGTAATCAAGTTATTTAGCTTTTTTCCACCAAATTATAAATCCGGTAATAGGTAAAGAAACGCCAATAAGCGAAACTGTAAAATAAAGCAGGACACTTTTCCAACCCAATATTTCGCCTGTATGCAAGGGTTTTGAAATCTGTATAAATTGTTTGTGCAAAGGTTTGTCCAAGAATTTTTCACTCACTTTTAATTGACCCGTTTTGTCAAATGAAAGTTCGTCGGGTAGCATAGCTCCAAGCCAATTTTGAGTATTGATTTTAGTTACTTTAAATTCTGAATCTTTTTCATTGGGAGCCATAATGCTTGTGGTAGCTCTGTAAGGTAAATTTTTATTGGATAATTTGTAGATAGAATCAAATGGAATGGATTTTACATTTTGCAAGGTTTCCTTGTCGTTTTCTTTATCTAACATTTGTTCAAGCATTTTACTGAAATCGGCAGAGAGCTCATCATTAGCTTCTTTACTGGCATCTGAAGTAAGAACAGGGTTGCCTCCCAAACTCACAATAAACATATTTTTCATCCACGGATAGGTAATGTACAAACCGGTCAAAGCAATAAATAACAACATCAAGAAACTGTAAAAACCAAAGGTTTTATGCATATCGTAATTTATTCTATGAAATTTTGCTTTCCATTTAACGGTAAGTCCTGTTTTTAGGCTACGAAGCGTTTTAGGAATCCAAAGTATAATTCCGGAAAGTAACAGAAAACAAAAAATAAGACTTGCAATACCTACAACTTGCTTTCCTATTTCGGGAATGTAAAGCGTTTTATGAACATCTAAAATAAACCGAAAAAAACTTTCAAGTTTATCATCACCATAACCCAAAAGTTCAAGAGTATAAGGATTGAAATAGTGTGTTTTCACAAAACTTGATCCTTCTTCCGAAAAACTTATGCTGTAACTTCTGTTTGGACTTTCAGGAATAACCATCGATTTTACAGTGCATTTTTTTTTATGGAAAAATTGCTCAATTTCAGCAATGCTGATTTCTTTAGATTCAGGAACTTCTACAAATACTTTGTCGTGATTAATAAGGTCGTTAATCTGATTTTTAAAGGCGTATAAACTTCCGGTCAGGCACACGATTAAAACAATGATTGAAACAGATAAACCTAACCATAAGTGCAATAATCTTATGATGTATTTAAACCACGTTTCTTTTTTTCGCTTTTTTGGAAGTAGTGCCTTTTTTATCCTCATTGTTAAATAAAAACAAAGAAGCCTTTAACAGCTTCCTTGTCCATCTGTTTTTATTCTTTATCCTTATACCGATCGTGAGGTTCGATAATTTCTAAAAATTGATTGTATTGTTCCTCAGAAAGAACACTTTTTACAGCGTTTTTTCGTTCATTATCAAATTTGATCCAATATTCTTTTGCTAATTCTGAATTTCCGTGATAGATATCGTGAGCGTCATGAAATGATTTTTCAAAAGCATTGTTGGCTGCTTCTAATACTTTGGACTGATCATCATTTAGATTCAAATCTGTTTTTATCTGAGTCAACAATTTATCATCATAACGTGGGCGTTTTCTGGCATTTTTTTCTATAAACGCAGTATATTTCTTCATTTGAGCTTCATCTAAGAATGCTGCCATTTCTTCGCTTTGTTGATGGTTACGTTCTTCCATCTTTTTGAAGGCTTCAACACGATCCAACTTTGCTCCTTCCGCTTTTGAAGCAGCTCTGCTTTCTTCTGCTATTTTTTTGTATTTGGTTACAACTTCATCAAATTTAGTCGCTTGCTCTTCAGAAAGCGTAAGTTCTTTTTTTAATTCATCGTAGTTTATGCCTCTTCTTTTTTTATTATCGCACGAAATAGCGATAAGAGAAATGCTTAATAAAACTAAAAATATTTTTTTCATATTGAAAGATTTAAAGATATAGGCTTAAAATTTCAAACCTGTATCGTGTGTTATAAAAAAGTTGATTAAAAGATGCCTAAGTAAAATGCGTCTGCACCTGTTTGTAAGGAAGCTCCCACAGAATATCCGTTGGCAGAATCATTTGCCGGATCAAAAATATAAATATTTCCATCGCCTCCCAATGGAGTTAAAGCCATAAATAATTTACCGTCAATTACACTTGCCCATTGATACATTCTCAACCACATATTAAAAGGAATATTCATTTGAACAGCGGTTTTGTTATAAACATCCACACGAATTAAATGCCAGTTTGAACTTGCACTGTTTCCGTTATCGGTATTTAATACCGGTACATATCCGATACCGTTTCCTACATAAAACCAGCCAGTATTTGCTTCGGCATTAAACGGTAGTAATGAACTTATATTGAAGCTATAAGAAGTGTCATAAGCACCATTTGAAATTTTTAAAATAGTAGCATCACCGGAAGTTACCAATTGATATGTATCGCTATTTTCATCTTTATGAGCAACCGGAGTTCTATATCCGTTAGAAGAACCAGCAGCATTGGTGTTTGTAATAATGGATGGATTTTCCAGTGAAGGATAATCAACCACTAAAGTTTCTACTTTATCATAAACCACAGTCCCGTTTGAGGCAGTTAATGGATCGTATTTACGTTTCATAACACCGTAGTATAACTTTCCATTTGCTTCAACCGGAGCATCAATACGAGAAACATAAATGCCTTCTGTAGCTTCTGTTAAATCGTACGGATATTCAAACATAGAGTTTTGTATCACAGTCATAGTATTTAAATCTACTAAAGCCAATCGAATGGTGGATTTGGTTCTTTGGTAAACGGTTTGGGAAGCATCTTGATATAAATTTTCTGGAGCAACTGCTTGAAGTACAGCATACTGACTGTTAATTTTTGTCCAACGTGGATTAGCTGTACCCATCACAGCTTGAACATCGGTATTTAATTCTCGAGAGTAGTCTTGTCCGCTGGCGTAATTATATTTAGCAATATCACCACCACCATAGTTTAAGTTATAAAGCGTTCTTCCATCATCAGAAGTATAAACTCTTGCCGTTCGTGTTGACGGTACCTCAAAGCCATAATTGGTAAAAGAAAATGTTTTATTAGAATCCATCATATCTTCAACAGTTATGCCCTGTGTATACGTTTTAGAACTACCTGTTGAACTTTGCCCTAATACTAAGTGGTATGGGCGGTAAGCACTGTTGCTACTACCGCCCCCGCCGCCATTTGAATCATCGTTGCTACATGAAACAGCTGTTATTGTTAAAGCTGAAACAAAACTGAATTTTAGAAAATTTTTAAGATTGAAAATCATAATGTTAAAATTTTGTATATAAGTTATTTAATTGAAATTCTTTTTAGAGGATTGAAAAAGTTAATTTACCGTAAAAACCACGTCCGGGTTTTTGTAAGGCGTAATTATCAAACAATTGTTGGTTTAATATATTTTTTGCATCGATACTGAGAGTTATTTTTTTATTTGGGAAAGTGTAAGCAACACCTAAATCAATGTTATACTGCGTTGGGATTACAATTTTTCCTGCTCCGCCTAATACGTTTCCATGTCTGAAAAATTCGTGTACATATAATAAATTAGCGTATGAAGAGAATTTAGATTTTTTTTGAATAAAATTTGATTTTTCAAACCGAAGATTGTAATTCATTGTAAAGTAAGGCGTGTTAGGCAATCTCTCATAAGTTGGTGTTATCGGATTTCCGTTGGTGTCATACGTTACGTTATAATCGCGTGCATCAAAAATTGAAGAGCTGGCACTGAAAAAAATCATTTTAGAATAATTATAATTTAATTCGATATCAAAACCTTTGGTGTAGATTTTACCTACATTGGAGTTCAAGAAAAATTCTTCGTAATTACCCACCGGAAGTTGCATAATCAGGTCTTCTGTATCACGAATGAATACGTTTCCGCTAAGGTTGAAGGCATGTTTTTTAAATGAAATATTAGAAAGTGTTAAACCAAGGTTATAATTGTTGCTTCTTTCAGGTTTTAAATTGGAAGCAGCGTTGATATTTTCGGCTATATTTCCAAAAACTTCGCCGGCATCGGGCAATCGGATGGCTTTTTCTGCTGATCCGAAAACTAAAATATACTTATTAATTTCATAAGAAACAGCACCTCCAAATCCAAAATCATTAGAATTAACCTTGTTTTCCTCAAGTATTATGGATGAATTGGATTGATTTCCGGTTCTTGTTCTGATTTTAGATATTCTGTCCATTAAAAAATATTTACCGAAAATATTGGTTTTTAGTTTTTTATTGAAGAAATCATTTTCAAGAGAAAGAGATAAGATGTTCTTCATATATTCTCGGTCTTCTTTTAAATCATTTTCTGCTTTAGGCAGCATGGGGTCATCAGAATCTCTTGTAAATGTGTTGAGTAAATGATTAAACTGAATTTTATGGTTTGTGTCAAAATTATAGGTGATGTTACTGCGTGCATTTACCGTTTTGTCAGTATCGGTTTGTAAAGTCGGGTTTCCGGCTTCTGCTCCCGAAGCCCAAGAGTCCGGATTCCCGTAATAATAAGTAGGATAACCTAACCAACTGTATTGGGTAGCAATGGTATCAATCGTTTTTCGTTTTAACTTGGAATAGGATACAAAAGCACTAACATCTAAATTATGTATAATATTTTTTTTGGTATAATCAATACTATACATATTTGAAGTTTGTTTGTAATGGCGGTTACCGTAAACGACTTCCATTGTGGCTCCGGTTTGTACTTGTTTATCCATATTAGAAGATAAAGCACCAATAAAAAAAGTATCTGCCCATTTCACGTTGGTATAGCCAAATTCAGCTTTAGCACCTTGTGAGCGGTAACGGTCATGAAAACGTTCTGCTTCTATGTAAACATCAGGTGTTCCCGGTGAGAGTTGTACGGCTACTTGGTCACCCCAAACTTTGTAATTATTTTCGGCATAGTTTAAAAAGAAAGAACCTTTTGCTGTAAAACCTGTTTCGTCATCGCGGTATCCACCGTTAATGTCGCCTCTGTAAGTGCCAAACGAACCGGCAGAAATAGATGCTGTAAGATTGTTTTTAATAGAATTGTTTAAAATAATGTTAATAGCTCCTCCCATAGCATCATCTGATAAATGTGCGGGAACAACGCCTTTATAAACTTCAATTCGTTTAATCATTGACGGCGGAATGCTGTTTAACGAAAATGAAGAACCGAAATTTCTAATGGGAACACCGTCAATAAATATTTTTACCGAATTACCTGACATTCCATTTAAAACATAATTTATACTTGAACCTAAACCACCTGATTGGCGTACTCTTACTCCGGAACTTCTGTCTAAAAGTTCATTTACTTGAATCGATTGTAAAGCAGCTTCTTGGGTTTCAATCACATTTACGGCAAAACCTTTCTCTTCAATTTTTCTTTTAATAGATTTAGATTGTACTTTAACCTCGTGTATTTGATGAATATTTTCCTTTAACCTAATAGGTACGTTTACATATTTTTTATTTACATTTATCGTAATAGTTTTTGTCTCAGCGTCTAAAGATTCTATTTTCAAAGTATATGTTCCAAAAGGAACATTATAAATTTTAAATTTTCCATCAAAATCAGAAGTAGTTTCTTTTATAAAAGTATCCTTTGTTAGGGTAACATGTACATCTATTAAAGGTTCATGGTTGTTCAAATGAAGTGTTCCCACAACAGTAGCTGTGGTTTTATCTTGAGAAAAAAATAAGCCTGAAAGAAGTATAAATAATGGTATGATTACTTTTTTGAAAATCATTTGAAAATTTTTTACAAACCTAATCATTATTTAGACTTAGTACAAATAAATATATAATTTTTTGTATAATCTTTTTTTTTAAAAATTATTTCCTACATATAAAAAACTCTAAATGAATCAGATATATATAAGGGTATAGGGGAGGGTGAAAAAAGATTAAAAAAGTTTTGTAGAAGAACAGAAAGGTTATATATTTGCACCCGCTAAAGCGATTAAATGGGTTGGGATTATTAGACCAAATGAAAGTTTAGAAGAAGTTTTAGTTAGAGGAATGTAGACGTTCAGTTGAAATAAGATAAGAAGAAATAAGAAGACGAAAAATGCTAAAGAAGAT
>JBKEDE010000006.1:0-18412 GCA_047975265.1 Flavobacteriales bacterium | reverse complement strand
ATGAAAAAAATATCGATTGTCATTCCTGCCCATAATGAAGAGGGAAATGTGGAGCTGATTCATCAGAGAATTAGCAAAGTATTTTCCGAAATTGAAGGATATTGTTTTGAAATAATTTTTGTGAATGATGGCAGTCGGGATGATACCCAAGCGAAATTAGAACAACTCTCTGCCGAGTTTTCGGAAGTAAAGTATATAGAATTTTCCAGAAATTTTGGGCATCAGCCTGCTGTAAAAGCAGGAATAGACTTTGCAGACGGAAATGCGGTAATATCGATGGATGCAGATTTGCAACATCCTCCAGAGCTTATTCTGAAGCTCATTAAAAGGTGGGAGAATGGTTTTGATGTGGTTTATACCGTTCGCACTTATCCTAAAAATATTTCCTATTTCATACGAAAAACCTCAGAATTATTTTATCGGTTTTTATCCAAAATTTCGGATGTAGATTTGATTAGTGGAGGCGGTTCAGATTTTCGGTTGATGGATGCTTCCGTTATTGAGGTTTTCAGAACGATTAATGAAGACGATCTCTTTTTGCGTGGGTTAACGAGGTGGGTGGGTTTCAAACAGGTTGGCGTTCCTTTTATGGCAGATTTAAGAAATTCGGAAGAAAGCAGTTACAACTTGAAAAAATGATGAAATTCGCTTTTACAGGAATAACCGCTTTTTCTGGCTGCTTATTTGGGGTTTCTTTTTTCTCTTGTGGGTTACGCATTTTATGTGCTTTATTCGTTCGTTTCAAAAACGGAAATTTCCGGTTGGGCTTCCCTAGTTATGACGGTGGTTTTTTTCGGTGGAGTACAATTGATTATTCTGGGAATTATCGGGATTTATCTCGGCAAAATTTTTAAACAGGTAAAAGAAAGACCCAATTATATTGTCCGTTCTAAAAATTTCTAATGATTTTACTTTCCTTTGACATAGAAGAATTTGATATGCCTTTTGAATACGAAGGCGACATTCCTTTTGAGGAGCAGATTTCGGTATCGCAACACGGCTTGGAAAACATTCTTTCCATTTTGGAAAAACATCAGATAAAAGCCACTTTTTTTTCTACTGTTGTTTTCGCAGAAAATAGTAAATATTTGATTGAGAGACTTTTAAAATCAGGACATGAATTAGCCTCTCATACATGGTTTCATTCCAAATTCGAAACAGAAGATTTGAAAAAATCCAAAGACAGGTTGCAAGAACTTTTTGGGACAAAAGTAACAGGACTTCGGATGCCGAGAATGCAACATATACCTGCAAACTTGGTTTTGGAAGCAGGATATTCTTATAATTCGTCTATAAATCCTACTTTTTTACCGGGACGATATAATAATTTAAAGGTTTCGAGAACCTATTTTGGGGAAGAAGATTTAATGCAAATTCCGGCTTCGGTTTCTCCTAATTTTAGGATTCCGCTGTTTTGGTTGAGCTTTCATAATTTTCCGCTAAGTTTTTATAAAAAAATATCTAAGGACACGTTGAAAAAAGACGGCTATCTCAACCTATATTTTCATCCTTGGGAATTTTCCGACATTAAAAACCCAAAATACAAACTTTCCGGTCTTACCACAAAAAACACGGGAGCAACAATGGTAAAAAGGTTTGACGAATATCTTTCTTGGTTAAAATCCAAAAAATATCGGTTCGGAACATTTCAGGAATTTCAAAACAAAATTGGATAATAAAATATCCTAATGATGGTTTTAAAAAAAGCAAATGATGTAGGTATTAAAATACCTGAAGTTATCGTTACAGGAACCTACAGAAATACAATGAAAGGTACTCATTATTATAATTCAAAAACACAAAACTGGATTTTTAAAGATTCAAACGGTCAATTCCATACTGGATGGCGTTTAGGTAATAATCAAAGACAAG
Source organism: Flavobacteriales bacterium (assembly GCA_047975265.1). Classification (GTDB taxonomy): domain Bacteria; phylum Bacteroidota; class Bacteroidia; order Flavobacteriales; family UJ101; genus UJ101. The sequence continues at coordinate 16,540 of JBKEDE010000006.1, read as the reverse complement.
ATTTATTAATAAATGGTAATGTACAATAAGTATGAAAGATAATATTGCATTTTACATAAACTTAATTAGTGATTTGATTGATGAAAAAATTTGTCCATCATCATTTGAGCGTGTGTTTCCTTATGTGTTTAATAGAGACCAAAAGTTAGATAAGCAAGAATATGCTGTATTGAATAAATTGTTTTATGCAGTTGAAGATTATGTTTCTGACCCTGAGATAAGAGATGAAAGCGATTTGAATGAAGAAGATTTATTTAGTGTGGCTAAAGAAACATTGCAAGAATTAAACAAAGAAAGTTTTACTACATAATAGACTGCAACTTAGTTTGCTTTATAAAAGCATCAAGGAGGGCGAAAACCACCTTTCCATAGCCCGCATGTACAGGGCTTTTGGGAGGGGTGCTACGGGATGAAAAATGCAAGACGTCTTGCGTGAACACGGCATCAGCCAAGGTACTTTTTACCAATGGAAGAGCAAATACGGCAGCATGGAAGCTCATCAATTAGCCCGGCTTAAGGAACTGGAGAAGCAACTCTCACAATACAAAAAGATTGTTGCCGAACAGACTTTACAAATTACCGTTATGAAAGACGTAATCGAAAAAAAGCTTTAACGCCTTCCGAAAAGCGTGATTTGGGGTATATTCCAAAGAAAGACATGAAGTGAGCATACGGAAGGTATGCTCCTATTTCAGCCCCAGTTATTCGGTCATGTATTATAAAAAACGAAGAAATTCCGAGGATGATAAAATTCGGGAAGATTAGCAACAGATAACAAAGACGAGAATAAATTCTCGTTATTGTTATATACGTTTTTACAGCCCTTCTCTATCAGCTATAACTTTCGCCATTCGAGCATAGACACCACTTTCTAATTTTTCACGAATGGCTTTAAAAGCATCTATGGTTTTATCAATATGTTCAAACTCGTGAACTGCTGTAGGAATTAAACGTAACAAAATCATACCTTTAGGAATTACAGGATAAACCACAATCGAAGTAAAAATTCCGTATTTTTCACGTAAATCCTGTACCAAAGGGGCTGCTTCCAAGGCTTCTCCGTGTAAATAAACCGGTGTTACGCATGAATTTGTCGTTCCCAAATCAAAACCGTTTTCACGCAATCCGGATTGTAATTTGTTCACATTTGCCCACAATTTTTCTCTTAACTCAGGCATTGTACGCAACATATCCAGACGTTTCAACCCTCCTATTACTAAAGGCATTGGTAAAGATTTTGCAAATATTTGAGATCGCATATTGTATTGTAAGTGACGGATGATATCTTTATCTCCTGCTACAAATGCCCCAATAGAAGCCATTGATTTTGCAAAAGTTGAAAAATAAACATCAATTTCATTCTGGACTCCTTGAGCTTCTCCTGCTCCTGCTCCGGTTTCTCCTAAAACACCAAAACCGTGGGCATCATCAACCAATAAACGAAAATTATACTTTCTCTTTAATTCAACAATTTCTTTTAAACAACCTTGATTTCCTCTCATTCCAAAAACACCTTCCGAAATGACTAAAATTCCTCCTCCGGTTTCTTTAACTATTTTTTCAGCTCGCTGGATATTTTTTTCAATACTACCAATATCATTGTGTTTAAATACAAACCGTTTTCCTTGATGTAAACTGACACCATCTATAATACATGCATGAGAATCTATATCATACACAATTACATCATTACGATTTACCAAAGCCCCGATAATGGAAACCATTCCCTGATAACCAAAATTCAACAAAAAGGAAGCCTCTTTTTTTACAAATTGGGCTAATTCTCTTTCTAATTGTTCATGATATTTAGTTTGTCCTGACATTGGTCGTGCTCCCATTGGATATGCTAATCCCCAGTCTGCAGCTGCTTGTGCATCTACTTTTCTTATTTCAGGATGATTAGCAAGACCTAAGTAACTGTTAATAGACCAACAGATTACATCTTTTCCCTGAAATTTCATGATGGGACCTATTTCACCTTCTAATTTTGGAAATATAAAGTAGCCTTCTCCAAAATCAGCGTATTGCCCTAAAGGCGTTTTTTGAGTTCTGATTCTTTCAAATATATCCATATTGAGTATCTGTAAATTGTATTGTTATTTTATTTTTAAACAAGCAAATATAGTAATTTATTTAGCCTTTTTATTATTTCTTAATTTGATAGGGTTTCCCCTGTATTTTCTTTAGTTCATTCATAAAATAAGCATCTAACCAACGGGCAGGTAAAACATACATAAAAATTTTAAAAGCAAGTTTCATAGGTGTTACCAAATAGCGAGCTTTCGGTTTCTTTTTTTTGAATGCCAAATAAACTTTATCAGCAACACGAGTAGGAGGAATAGCTAATTTTTTAATTTGTTCAATGGCTGAAGTTTCTATTTTCTGTAATAATTCTTTGTAATGAGTTCCTTTATATTTTTGGATATCAAACATTTGAGCTTTATCCCAAATTTCTGTTCGAATAGGACCGGGTTGAATAATTACTACATCAATACCATATAGTTTCAGTTCTCTACGATAAGCGTCAAAAACAGCTTCTAAAGCATGTTTAGATCCTGAATAAGGACCTAAAAAAGGTCTTGTCCAAACACCGGCTGCAGAGCTGATTACGATGATTTTACCTGAAGGGTTTTTTAAATCTTCTGTTCCTAACAAAGGTAAAAACTGTTGTGTTACATTTACCGTAGCAAAAACGTTAATTTCAAATTGTTTTCTTAAATCTTCTATCGGAAAATGCTCCATTGGACCGTAATACGAAACACCTGCATTATTTACCAAACATGCTAATCCATTTTTTCCTACATGATTTTTTACGGTTTTTACAGCCTCTTTCACAGCATTTTGATCTGTAATATCAAATAATAACGGGTAGAAATTAGGTGTATTAAATTCTTGTTTTAATCGTTTAGCATCTTCTTGTTTACGGACACTTCCAAAAACATAACATCCTTCATTTAAAAACTTTCCGGCAATGGCTTTTCCTATTCCTGAAGATATTCCTGTTATTAAAATATAGTTCATTATTTTTTACTTTTAGATAAAGACCGTTTTAATCAAATCACATAAAAATCATCGGGTTCTATCTGAGCCTCACCGTTTTTCTCTATATATTCTATCTGAGCCTCATCAATAATTTCTTGTAAAGGATGGTTGATATAGCCAAATTTTTCCATCCATTTTTTATTATAAATACGATCCATATATTTTGAACCATGATCAGGATATATTGTAACTACAACACTATTTTCATCAAATTCATCTGCAAATTTTATTAACCCTTGTGTTACGGCACCACCGGTATAACCAACAAATAATCCTTCGGTTAGAGCTACTTCAGAAGCTTTGTAGGCTGCCTCTTCATCAGTTACTTTTACATAACGATCAATTATAGAAAAGTCAGTCGCTGAAGGAATTAAATTTTTACCTAAACCTTCTATTTTATAGGGGTAGATTTCATCAGGATCCATCTTTCCTGTTTCATGATATTTTTTTATAACGGATCCGTAAGCATCAACTCCCAAAACTCGAATAGCAGGATTTTTTTCTTTTAAATAACGTCCTACACCGGAAATTGTGCCTCCCGTACCGGAACAAATTACAACATGTGTTACTTTTCCTTTGGTCTGCTCCCAAATTTCTTTTCCTGTTGTATGATAGTGTGCCCGGATATTATCTTCATTAAAATATTGATTAATGTAAATGGAATTAGGTGTTTCTTGAGCAATACGTTTGGCTGTTTCATAATATGATTTCAGATTATCAGCCGGAACATTCGCCGGACAAACATAAACTTTTGCTCCCATCGCTTGTAAATAATCTATTTTTTGTGGTCCGGTTTTATCGGAAACAGCTAAAACACATTTATATCCTTTAATCCGACAAACCATAGCTACTGCAAAACCTGTGTTCCCTGAGGTTGTTTCACAAACCGTAGATCCCGGTTTTAATAATCCTTCTTTTTCTGCTTTCTCAATAATATAAAGAGCAATTCGGTCTTTAATTGATAGTCCGGGGTTAAACCACTCTAATTTAGCATAAAAAGTTCCTTTCAGATTTTGAGTAATGTTGTTCAATCTAACCAATGGAGTGTTTCCCACTAATTCCAAAACATTGTTATACGTATTCATGGAAATCAAAATTCAAACAAAAGTACGAAAATAAAAATCATTAATAGAAAGTTGTTATAAGCCGGGTATTTCAGGCATTCCTTCTTTAGCAATATCGGCTAATTCTCTTTCGTACTGTGTCTTAGCTTTTTCAATAATTTTGTTTAGTGTTAAAATTAAATAATCTTCCAACTGTTCTTTATCTTGTAATAATTCTTCCGAAAGGGTTATGTCTTGGATTTTTTGACTAATGCTCATTTTGATTTCCAATTTGCCGTCTTTCGTTCGCTGGTGTAAAAATTCATTATCTAATCGAGCTTTGGTTTCTTCAACTTTTTGTTGAGCTTCTTTTAGTTTCCCCATCATTCCCATTAGATCTTTCATATTTCCAAACATAGTGTGTTTTTTAGGTCGTACAAAGGTAAAAATAAAAAATGCATAGTAAAAAGTTATTTTTCTTATTCATTGAATGAATCTTTGTATCCTTTTTGATGATAAAAACAAGCATAGTAAAATTGAAAAAAACTTGCCTACAAATGTAAAAGAAAGCAATGTATGCTAATTCTACATGAAAGATTTTTAACTAATATATAATCTCTCCTCACTCTTTTTTAATCATTTTTATAGAAAACCATCCCAGTAACAGCATGATTATTATCATGGTTGTCCATAACCACATTTTGTTTTGGAAAAGAGGGTTTGCTTCTGAAGTTTCTTTCTTTTCTATTGTTTATTTGTTACCCAAAGTTAATGTTGTCAATGTTTTTGGAATATTATCTGCAAAGTGGTCTATATCATATTGTGGTTTTGTTGCTCTTTTATTTCTATAGGTTAAGATAGGTTGCCTGATTGGTAAAATGTGCCGTTAATTCACAAATATATCCCTTAGCTTCGATGCTATCAATGGTTAGTGGATGATTATCTTGATTGTCGCTGATGATTTTTAACTGTTTTTTTCAAATATAAAGTATTTTTTAAGAAACATTGTGTTAATTTTTTTTATATTGTGTTTAATTTTGTAGAGATAGAAAGAATCAGATTTATCGGACTCTTTTTATATTTTTATAATAAATTTAATATAAACCATTGATAATTAATATATTTAATCTATGAAAAAACAAATTATCTTATATCTTTTAATCTTATCAGGAGTTTTAGGATACTCCCAAAGTAAAAGAACGATACTATCAAATCAGGTAGAAGTAGAGTTTGTACAAGAAAACAGAAAGGGAACTCAAATTGTTTTAGAAATAGAAAAAAGACCAAAATGTTTTCAAGACATGGTTACTACCGAAGTAATCGATAAGGTTTTAGATGATTATTCCGAAAGAAGTTCGTACCCCAACACCCAAATCAAGTTTTATAAAGATAAAATTGAGTATGATACAGATGCAGGATATGAAAAAGCCATTATTGATTTTAAAAACCAACTTCAGTATTTTAACATCGGTTCTTCAAAAGTGTATATAACTGAGTTGAACCGCTTTTCAAAAGAAAAAGCAATTAAAAGTGGTGGAATGGAAGAATGTGTACTTAATGAAAAATATCCGAATTTCTCATATCCTTTGCTAAAAAGAAACATATCTTCTAAAAACATACAAGAAATTTCAGATCGATATAAAAATACCATAGGAATTAACAATATAAAAATCCAAATCACAGGTAAAATAGATGTATCGGAAGCAGTACTAACATTTGAAAAATGGTTTAAACAATTGAATTTGAAAAAAGTAGATTTAAATTGTAAAAAAGTAACGGTATCTGACTCTGCATTTTTGATTTACAAACCTTTTAAGAATATTGATAAAGGAGTAGAAACGTACTCGATTTACACACAAAATGAAGAAATAAGTTCCGCTCTTAAACAATCTTTAATTCAGACTTTTGGAAAAGATCATGTGAAAATCAATTCATTTGATAATTTTTCAGAAGTTCATATCACCCAAAAAGCAAAAGATGCAAACGGTAAAAAACTGTTGGAAAATCTGAAAACTCTCGCAAAAGATTATCGGTTGGATTATACTAAATTTGGAACGGTCGTTTCGGGTGATGCAAATAAAGTGTTTGAAAGTTTTAAAGACGAAAATATTACGTATTTGAACGAAAGAGGTGATACAATTCTGAATCCTTTTGTTTATGGAAATATTGGTTTTACAGGGAAAGAAATTATTGATAAATATTTAGACGCCGTAGGAGATCAAGAACTTATAAAAAGTATTCAAAACACACGCTCCAGATACAGTGTAGTGGTTAATAATGATACCTTAAATCTACTAAGAGTAGAGTTTTTAAACGTATTGCCTTACAAAAAACTCCGTAAAACAATTTTAAACGGCGATGAAATATCGTACAATGTTTTTGATGGTCATAATGGTTGGATTAATAAAAAAGGCATGCTTAGAGATTATGATAAAGAAGAAATATCGGAATCCTTGGTTGAAGAAACCGTTTTTCCACAACAATTTTATTCTACCGAAAAAATTTCGGTAGAAGGATTGATTAAAGAAGAAGATGAAAAATATGAAGATCAATACTATTATAAAATTAAAGTTTCTTTAGATGATTACATCGTTTATGAATACTACGATCCTGTTAAAGGGTTTTTAATGAAAAGAGAATTTTGTAAAGATCCTCAAATACCTATCAGAACGATTTATTATAGTTCGTATACCAAATTAAAAAAACTTAAAATTCCTCACAGATTACGTCTTTTAGAAGATAATCAAGAATTGAAATTAACGCTGGTTAACTTCAAATACAATTCATTTATCGAACCGGAGGAATTTGCTAAAATAGACCATTTTAAATCCTCTCCGCAAGCAAAAATTTTTAACCAACCAAGCGAAACACGTAACGCACCAAATAATGCTGAAACGGAAAGTCATACCAGATATAGTGAGCCACCCAATCCTTTTGAAGGAGTTGAAATGGACTCAGAAGTTACACCACCAAATCAGACAGAATATGTAGAAGATCAAAGAAAAATCGACGAAAGTAGAAAAAGATCTATAAAATATTTATTAGTTTTGGCGGCGACAACCCAAGAAAAAGAAGCAGAAGGTATGTTGAAAAAATTAAAAGAAAAAGGATTTAGTCAGGCAGAAATTATAGAAATGAACGGACGTTATTATACCGTAGAAGGAGGTGTGTATTCAACCAAAGAAGAGGCTCATAAAAAATTGAATGAAGTTCATAAAAAAAATCCGGGAACTTGGATTTTGAAAAGAGAATATTAAACATAACAAACAAAAGATATGAATACATTTTATGAGATTTTGCAAGGAATCCACAGCTATTGGGCTTATTTGGTTTTAGTACTGGTTACCTTAATAACATTTATTACGTTTATAAAAGCCTTTAAAAGATCTGAAGCTGATAATAACACCAAAAAAATAAGTTTTTTTACTGTGATGACAGTTCATTTACAATGGTTTTTTGGAGTCGTTTTATACTTCGTTTCGCCTATGGTTGTTTTTAGTGCAGAAACCATGAAAACAACAGCATTGCGATTTTATGCATTAGAACATCCTCTCATGATGTTGATAGGTGTAATTCTAATAACCATTGCTCATGTAAAACTAAAAAAAGCCAATAAAATAACACCGATTATTCCGGTATTATTTTTATTCGGATTAATTTTTATGCTAAGCAGAATACCATACGGATGTTTGGCTTAAATAAATTACAGAAAAACAATCTCCGGTTTATTTTTTATTCAGATTAAACAAGGATAATCCGTATATTTGTTTATTATTTAGTTCAGTTATAGAATGAAAATCACAAAAGATCAGGTATTAAACGCTATAAAATTAGCAGGAATAGAAGTAGAAATTCGTAACGTCAATATATTTGGAGATGAAGTTGAGGTAGATGTTGTTATCACTTCTCCAACCATGCATGTTAAAAAGAAAATAGAGGTAAATATACTCAAAGCCGTACACGATTTTGTATATGAAAAAGCAAAAGTAAAAACCAATTTTCATGTTAATACTCTGGAGAAACCAACAATAAAAGGAACGGAAATATCCGGCGTAAACAACATTATCGCAGTAGCTTCAGGAAAAGGAGGTGTAGGAAAATCAACGGTTTCATCCAATTTAGCTGTTGCCTTATCTCAAAAAGGTTTTAAGGTAGGGCTTTTAGATGCAGATGTTTACGGACCTTCGGCACCAACCATGTTTGATTTAACGGAAGCCAAACCCTTAGGAGCTAAAATAGATGGTGTGCAAAAAATTCAACCGGTTGAAAATTACGGTGTTAAAGTATTATCTTTAGGCTTTTTTGCACAAGCTAATCAAGCAGTAGTTTGGCGTGGAGCAATGGCCTCCAAAGCTATTCATCAGTTGATACGTGATGCATATTGGGGTGAATTGGATTTTCTTATTTTGGATTTGCCTCCCGGAACGGGAGACATCCACTTATCCATTGTTCAAGAGGTTCCGGTTACAGGAGCAGTAATTGTTTCCACTCCTCAGACGGTAGCTTTAGCGGATGCCAGAAAGGGTGTTGCTATGTTTCAATTAGAAGCCATTAACGTTCCTGTTTTGGGAATAATTGAAAACATGGCCTATTTTACACCTGAAGAATTACCGGATAATAAATACTATATTTTTGGAAAAGATGGAGCACGTAATTTGGCAGAAGATTTAAACGTTCCGTTTTTAGGTGAGATACCTATTGTGCAAAGTATTCGAGAAGCAGGAGATGTCGGCAGACCGGCTGTATTGCAGGATCAGACAACAGTAGCACTTAAATTTGATGAAATCTCAAGAAATATTATAGAAGAATTAGTAAAAAGAAACGAAAATTTGCCCCCTACGGAAGCTGTCCGAATTACAACAATGGCAGGGTGTAGCTCAAAATAAAATAAGATGTCAAATATTCGAAAAAAAATAGAAATTGCATTAGAAGAAATCCGTCCGTTTTTAAAAGCAGACGGTGGAGATATAGAATTGGTTGAAATTATTGATGACAAGGTGGTTAAAGTTCGTCTTTTAGGTACATGTACAGATTGTTCGATTAATCAAATGACTTTGAAATCAGGAGTGGAAATGACAATTAAAAAGCATGTTCCTGAAATAGAACAAGTTATTAATATTTCTTAGCTAATTAAAAAACTGTATTTTAAATATTTTTGTGATTTTGGCTTGGATTTTGTAAAAATAAGCTTAAACTGAGGTTATGAAAAAAGTTTTTGTTTTTATTATAAGCTGTTTTCTTTGTGTCTGTAATTACGCACAGGAACACAATTATAAGGTAGGAGAGTTTTTGAAATACAGAATCCATTATGGTCCTTTAAATGCCGGAATATCCACAATTGAAGTTAAAGAATCTAAATTAGCAAGAAAAGACCATTTTCATATTATTGGAAAAGGTTGGACAACAGGCGTTGTTAAAACCTTCTTTAAGGTAAAAGATCGTTACGAAAGCTATATCGATAAAGAAACCGGTTTGCCTTCAAAATTTATCCGAAAAATAGACGAAGGAGGTTATACAAAAGATAAAGAACTTCTTTTTTACCACAGTTTAAAACAAGTTTTCGTAAACGATAAAAAACATAAAAACACGCAATACATCAATATTAAAGACAACAAGATTCAAGATATGATTTCTGCTTTTTATTATTTGCGAGATTACGACACAAGCAATATGGGGGCAGGAGATGAAATCAATATCAAAATCTTTATGGATGAAGAGGAGTTTGCTTTAAAATTAAAAATATTAGGCAAGGAATATAAAAAAATCAAAAGTATTGGATCCATTGAATGTCTTAAAATACGCCCTTATGTAGTTTCCGGGCGTGTATTTAAGGAAAAAGAAAGTGTAACGATTTGGGTAACCAATGACCGAAATCATATTCCTGTTCAAATAAAAGCCAGTTTGGCAGTCGGGTCTCTCAAGGCTGATTTGGTTGAATATAAAAATCTTAAAAATACACTAGTATTCAAATAAGTCCGGCTCTACAAAAAGATTCATTTTTGCAATATTTTAAAAGTGAAGTACGTTTGAGTATAAAATTAAAACACAGCATACGATTACATGACTAAAAAAACAATTCTTTTTGCTCTGACTATTCTGACGCTTGTTTTTTCGTGTAAAAAACTGAAAAACAAAGATCAGAAATTGACTGTTGAAAATATAGAGCTTCCTGTTCCAAAAATCATGAAATTCGGAATTAATTTTGCTGATTATAACGTATATGAAAAAAAAATCCAAGAAGGGCAAAACTTATCTCTACTATTTAATTCATACCAAATTCGTTCCTCTAAAACAACTTTAAAGGACTCTCTTTCCAATTACATTAAACCAAGAGATTTAAAAGTAAGAAACGATTATTATTTATTAACCCAAAAAAATGATTCCAACAGATTGGAATATTTTATTTATAAAAAAAATCCGGTTGAATACATTATTGCAGATCTCAGGCAAAATATCAAAATTCAATTGTATCAAAAACCCATCGTCATTAAAGAAACAAAAATAGGAGGAAATATTACAGGAAGTTTATCGAAAACATTGTCAAAAAATGGTTTGGGTCGTGATGTTGTAGAAGAATTGTCCGATATATACAAATGGTCGATTAACTTTTTTAAGCTAAAAAGAGAGGATGAGTTTGCCATGATTTATGATGAACGCTTTGTAGATGACACTCTTTCAATCGGGATGGATTATTTAAAAGCAATCAAATTCAAACACAAAGGAAAAGATTTTTATGCATTTGCCCGTAAAAATGAAAAAGGCGAAGTGGAGTATTTTAATGAAAAGGGTAATCAGCTGAAAGCCATGTTCTTAAAAGCTCCTTTAAAATTCTTTAGAATTTCATCTAAATATAGTTTAAACCGTTTTCACCCGGTTCAAAAAAGGATGAAACCACACTTGGGAACAGATTATGCCGCACCGTATGGAACACCTATTTTGGCTACAGCCAACGGAGTGATTATACAAAAAGGTTATGGAAGTGGAAATGGAAATTACATAAAAATCAAGCATAATCAAACCTATTCCACACAATATTTACACATGTCTCGTTTTAGAAAAGGTCTAAAAGTAGGTTCATACGTAAATCAAGGTGATGTTATTGGTTATGTAGGCTCAACAGGGTTGGCAACGGGTCCTCATGTATGTTATCGATTTTGGAAAAACAACAAACAAGTGAATCCTCTAAAGTTAGACTTACCTAATCGTGATCCTTTAACTAAAAAGGAAAAAAATGATTTTTTAAAGGAAATAGAACCTTTAAAACTGAAATTAGATAATGAGTAAAAACGCATTAGCATTTTTATAAACAGCCTATTTCCCACATTGTTGTTTGTAAAATATAACGTATTTTTGCATGTTATGCCACATTTTACAACACGCACATGATAATTCAGCAGTCAGACAAAACATGAACATAGAAGAATCACAAATACAACCCTTGTTAGATTATTTTGAGAATGTAATGCCCCTGAACCAAAATGAAAAACAATTAGTCTCTGAATTATTTAAACCTCGGCTTTACAGAAAACGACAATATGTTTTGCAAGAAGGAGATGTTTGCAGTCAGTTCAATTTTGTTGTACGTGGTTGCTTGCGGATGTGCAAAATTGATGATAGTGGCAATACCCATAATTTACAGTTTGCAACCGAAAATTGGTGGTTGAGCAATATCGGCAGTTTTCACGAACGCAAACCTTCTGAACTAAACATTGACGCTCTGGAAGACACAATGGTATTGCAAATAAACTATGATAATCTATGTTCACTTTATACGAATGCTCCAAAATTTGACCGTATTTTCAGGGTGCTGATTGAAAACAGTTTTGTGGCACTTCAAAAAAGACTATTACAAAATATTAGCTCTACTGCCGAAGAACGTTACCTCTCATTTATGGAGTCTTACGCACATCTTAGCCTTCGCATTCCACAAACTCAAATCGCTTCATTTCTAGGCATTACACCCGAATTTTTAAGTCGGTTAAGAAACCGGCAAACTAAAAAATCTTGACCTAGATCAATACTATTTCTTGATGCAGTTCATTGGAGAGAGCCTTCTTCCCGATGCAATTTTGCATTATCAAATTTAATTAAAATTTAAAAGTGAAATCGTATGACAACAACATCAAAAGTAGCCGTAATAGGCTTAGGAAACATCGGGAAAACCTTAGCCCGAAATTTTGTAAAAGGCAATCGTCCTGTAATTATTGCCAGTAGAAAATTGGAAGATGCGACAGCATTAGCACAAGAATTAGGCGGTCTTGCAACGCCTGTTGAAACGAGCGAAGCTATTCAATCGGCAGACGTTATAATTCTTTCCGTTTGGTTCAACACCATCGAAGAACTGTTTAAACAGTATGCAACAGAATTGCAAGGCAAAATTATCATCGACCCGTCCAATCCCATTGCACCGGACGAAAATAGCAGCTTCAAAAAAATAATCGATGCCGATAAATCTGCCAGACAAATCAATGCCCATTTTTTGCCTCAAGGTGCAAGATTGGTAAAAGCCTTCGGGACATTGGGTGCGGGAACATTAGCAGATTCAGCTTTTCAAACACCTGAACAAGCTGTGTTATTTTATGCCAATGACGATGCAAATTTGGATGCCATCACGGAGCAACTTATCAACGACAATGGTTTTGATGCCGTAAAAGTAGGCGGTTTGAACCAATCTATTCGTATCGAAGTTTTTGGCGACTTACACGAATTCGGGGCATTGGGAAAAACGGTAAAATCAACAGAAGCAAAAGCAAAAATTTAATCAAACAATTTTAAAATTAATTCAAATGAAAAAATCAATATTCGGTTTATTAACCATCGTGTCATTGCTATTAATTGGCAATAATGTTCAAGCACAAAGCAAAGACAAAATAGCGGTCAAAAAAGTAGTAACTACCTATTTCGATGCTTTAAATGCAGGAAATGTCGAAAAGGCAACTGCATTATTTACCAAGAATGGCGTATTGCTCGCCCAAGGTGCACCAACCGCAACGGGTAGCGAACAAATAAACGGCACTTTTAATTATGTATTCGACAACTTCAGTTATTCTTTAAAAGTAAGTATTGAAGCGGTTAATTTACAAGGCAACTACGCCATCGTAAGTTCTACTTCTACCGGTTCGTTTGTTATCAAAGCAAAGAACGAAACCGTTTCGGCAGACTATCGGGAAACTTTTATTTTGCAAAAAGAAGAAGGTGTTTGGAAAATTGCAAGGTATATGTACAATCAACCAAAATAGTCTGAAATAGAAATTGACAAAAAACGTTAAAAATTTATCCTAAAGTACTTTTATATTGACTATCATACGGCAAGCCGCAAATCGATGTGATGCAATGGCGTATTTGCACTTCCCGCAATTACTTCGTATATTGCAAACGTAACAACTGCGTTTAGCCCCGACGTTAGCCACAAGCTAAAAAATGAACCGAATAATTATAATATTACTTCTTTTAAGTCAAATTTCGTTTGCTCAAACGGTGGACAGAATTGAATGGAGTTTTCCAAAAAATGAAGAACTGAAAGAACAAAATTTAATATCAGAATACACTCAATTTAACTTTTCCAAAATTTGGACATTGACTGAAAATAGCAAGTTTTTGGAATGATTGGTAAAGACCACCAAAGACTAAAAATTAAAATAATTTCAGTAAAGAAAAATCCTAACAATCCAAATGAATATTTTGTATCTGGAAAATCTTGTGTCAAAGAAACAATTTGTGACTTTAAGGGAACTATAAATCTGACTCAAGTAAAAGAGGTTAAAGAATTACATTTTGGAATTGACGATGAATATGCTAACGAAGGAATTAAATCACAAGGAATTTTAATTGCAGATTACGAATTTAAAGAAAATTCTAAACAGAAACATAGCGGAATTTTCAAAGGCAAGTTGCATTCTAAATGGTATCTGAATTCCGAAAACCAAATTGAATACGACAACATTGAATTTATATCAGATGGATTTTTAAACAATGCTTTTGTTGGAATTTGGAAAAACCATTCGACTGGAAAAGAAAAAATTTGCAATTGGGCTGATTACAGAGTTCCCATATCAAATAGGGACTTCGATATCGGAGCTGGAGAATTTAGTGTATCTGAAAAATATTGGGATAAAGGTTGGCTGGATATTGCTTTAAAAAATAAAGCACCGAATTTAGCAATTAAATCAAGTGAGAAACCAAAAAAACAGAAAGAATGGTGGGAATAAAAAGCCGGCTAAAAACAATTGCTTTGGATTTTTCCTGCAGAAAAATCACGCACAAATCCAATGTTTCAACTTTTTTTGCTAAATTAGTACCAAATCAACGCAACTGATTTTTAGCCGAGACCGATGTATACAATTTGACCCAACCTAAAATGAAAATAATCTCATTAATATTGCTAATAAGCATCTTTATAATATCTTGTGAAAACAAAACCGAAAATGAAAACATTAACTCTATTTTTGATTCACATGTTGAACATAGCTTAATCTCTAGAGGAGATAATTTTCCAAACTTTAACCAATACAAAGATAGTATTGACCTATTTTTAGTGTCGCTTCATAAAGGCATTTCCTCAGAATCATTTAAAAACAAAGTGAATTGGAGTGATTCTATTTTAAATGAAAAAATTAAATTATTACTTGACAAAAATTGGATACACAAAAAAAATAAATCCTTGTATCCAACGGTTTTTATAGCGTCACATAAAGAAGGACTTGAATTATTCAAATTTTCAACTAAAGTTTCTGAGGAAATAGCAAACTCGATAGAACAAGAAATTTCAAAAATTAAATCTGAATATTTAAAAACAGGTATTTCTAAGAAAATTCCTTTTGAGCAAATGGCTTTTTTGATATTGAGCAATGTACTATTAGATTCTTGGCAAATAGATAATGTCGAGACAAAATTTTTGAAAAAGAAACAACGACCTTTAAGAAATGGGAAAAATTATTATTACAGCATAATGGAAAATGAGAACACTAATAAAGATGTTTTTGGGATTTATGGTAATATAATGGATTCCAATGATACGATTTCGTACAATATTTACGGAAATAGACAAACTTCAGTAGATTTTAAAAAATTTGATGAATTGATAAAAACTTGTGATATCGTTATTAGCAAAGAAGATTATGAGATTTTTTCAGATATGGCAAATCAATATTTCCCCAAATTATTAACCATTTTAGAAAATAATCAAACTTATTTTGAAAAAGTATATACCAAAATGAACTACGACAAAGAGATAACATTTGACGAGTTTTTTATATGGTGGTATCATTTTATTTATACAAAAACAACAAATATTTTAAGTGAAAGAGAGTTATTGACAATCCCCGAAAATGGAAATTTTGAATATTTATCAACAAAATAAAAACTGTGTACGACATAAGATGGCTATAAGTAATGTGGGGTTAAACGCTAAACCGAAAGTTTTCGGCTTCGAAATCCCGTGTTACTCATACCCGAAACGATGTGATACACAATGCGATTAAAACGCTCGGCATAAAACTCAAATCTCGAAAAAAAATTAAAACTTTTCCGTTTCCAAAATAAAAATTAAATTTGTCAAAAAATGACAAGTCTGATGAAAGAAACTTTTGGAGAATATATAAAGCGATTAAGAACCGAATACGGTTTTACGCTTACTCAATTAGCCGCTAAATTAGATTTAGATTCTGCTAACCTAAGCAAAATTGAAAACAACAAACGAGAATTTGACGAAAGAAGATTAACACTTTTGGCAAATGTCTTTAATTTAGATTTAGAAAAGTTGAGAACTGAATTTTTTAGTGATTTGATTGCTAAAAAAATCTACGAAAATAATTGTGATAAAGAAACCTTGGTTTTAGCCAAAGAAAAAGTTGAATACCTTAAATCTAAAAATTCAATAACAATATGAATATAGTATCATTTTTTGCAGGAGCCGGTGGACTTGACCTTGGATTTCAAAATGCAGGATTTAATGTTATTTGGGCAAACGAATACGACAAAGAAATATGGGAAACTTATCAAAAAAATCATCCTGATACAATTTTAGACAAACGAAGTATCGTAAATATTCCTTCTGAAGAAGTTCCTGAATGCGATGGAATTATTGGCGGACCACCTTGTCAAAGTTGGAGCGAAGCTGGAGCAATGAAAGGAATCAACGATAAAAGAGGACAGTTATTTTTTGATTTTATCCGAATTTTAGAAGCCAAACAACCCAAATTTTTTCTTGCTGAAAATGTAAGTGGGATGTTACTTGGTAGGCATTCGGAAGCATTGGGAAACATCAAAGAAATGTTCAGAAATGCAGGAGTTGGCTATGAACTTTCTGTTGAAATGGTAAACGCTTGTGATTATAATGTTCCACAAGATAGGAAACGGGTGTTTTTTGTGGGAATTAGAAAGGATTTAGGCTTTACATACGAATTTCAAAAACCCAACTTCAAGAAATTGACTTTGCAAGATGCTATTTTCGATTT